>NZ_JAMYUW010000040.1:0-66124 GCF_040323315.1 Mesorhizobium sp. M0047
GACAAGAGATTGCCTAAACAAGCCTGTGTCGAGGACCCGACGAATCTGACACAATGTCGGACGGCGTCAATTCAGACCGCTATATGCCCGAGAGTTATAAACGCTAAACGCATCGAGTAGCCGAACACTTGCATTGGCTTAGACCGGAATCACGGGCGCCTTGATCAAAGGCGCCCTTCGCTTCGGCGATGCTTCGCCCGGTTGCAATGATAGGCGACCACGGCGGTGATCGCGCCCCAGCCCTGCGTGTATTTCACACCGCTTTACGTGCGGAACTTAGCTGTCGATTAGACCGCGCTCTGATGCTCGCGGGTTTCCTGCTTGGAATTGCGCATGATCGCCGGCTGATGCGGGAGCCGCACGTCAACATCGCGATCCGGTGGTTTGTCGGCTACGGCCTCGATGAGGCATTGCCCGATCATTCTTCGTTGACGAGAATCCGCCAGCGCTGGGGTGAAGAACGGTTCCAGCGGATCTTTGAGCGCACTGTACAAGCCTGTATCCACGCCAAAATCGCCAAGGGCGAAGTCATTCATGTCGATGCTTCGCCAATCCGCGCCGACGTCAGCTGGGATAGCTTGGCGTTGGGCCACCGTGAGGCGGTGAGCGCGGCGAATGCAGATGCGAAGGCAGCGCGATCAGAAAAAGCCGCAAGACAGGAAAGTTCAAAATTCTTCATCACGGATCCGGATGCGAGCATGGCGATTGCGCGGGGTAGTTCTCCATGTTGCCGTGACCACCGGGGAGATCAACGAGGGACAGATGATCGTAGAACGGATCGAAGCCGCCCTGGTGTCGACCGGGTTATTTTAGCACCGTCACTGCCGATGCCGGCGAAGCCTACGCGCAAGTGTTCGGAGCGTTCGAGGGTCGCGGCATTGATGCGTTGATTCCGGCCAAGGCAGAGCCGATCCGTAGCCCGGTCCCGCTTCGCCGCTTCCGCTACGATGCCAAGCACGACTTCCCGCGGTCCAAAGAATGGTATCGGATCAAAACGAGGCCGGACTCTAATCCCAACTGGAGGAAATTACCCATGGCAGGTCAGTTGTTCTGACGCGTAGCTCAACCGAGAGCACCCTGCGGGCATGGGTCTCCAACTCCGGGAGAGGATCGGCAAACGAGCTGCCGTGGCTGTGGCGCAAACTGGCGGTGACTATGCATTCGATGCTTAAAACCGGCGAGCTCTTTAATGCGAATGCAGGAGCCACAGCATAAATCCGGATAGCATTCAGAATCTGAACGCCTGAGGCGTCCCTGCCGGGACGTGAGCCGAGCCATTCCGCTGATGGCAGTGACTCAGCAAAGTGGGTCGTCCACATTGAAGGCTCGTCCCGCGAATCTCCATCATGCTGCGACTGATGTTGACCGCGAAGACAACCCACGGCGATTAGACAACCTTATCAAAGTGGAGTTGAATCACCGGTGAAGGCCGTCGTCACATCACAATCGACAGGACGTGCAATCCCTTCGGTGCTTTACCTTGCTCGTCCGGTGCGAGTATCAAGTCCCCGTCGGGGCTGCCTATTTGCTAACCAGCGGGCTTGATACCCATCATCTTATCTTGAGCCGCCGGCACTGGAGCCGAATGGATTTGGGCCCGAGATTGTTCCTTTTCGGCTGGAAATGGCGTTATCGACCAATCGATTAAGCCGGAGGCAAGCTGAAGGGTCGCTTGAGTCTGAGCAAGGTTGGGTGCAACGGCGATGACACATGCCATAGAGTCTCGGCAATCGCCTTTTCTCACGATCGGCGTTTTAGGTTGAACAATTAGTTTGACCTCGGCGACACCCGGCACTGCAGCCGCCCGGCTGCCGCCATCGATCCAATCGAGTATACCATCGCAATCAGGAAGCAGGGACCGCCAGGCCACAGTCTGCGAATGCCTTTTGCGCAGATCCCATTCCTCGCCGATGACAAGCTTGAGGTGCTCGGCAATGAGATCGACACCGTAAGCCAACTGAATCAGTTTAGGATCCCCCGCCGCCATACGCGGATTGACTTCAATGACAACTGGGCCGCGCTTCGTCCACCGGAATTCAATGTTCGTTGGTCCCCACCCAAGATCGAGAGCTCGCAAACAGTCCAGCGAAACATCGGTGATACGTTTATGCTCGCTATCAGTCAGCGGTGCCGGAAACGTGTATTCACGAATGACGAAATGCGGTGGGGGGCCAAATTCAACTGCTGCAATTGCAGTGACATCATTTCCCATTATGTTAGCGCAGTAATGCGCTCCTTGTGCAAATTCTTCGACCATTATTCTTGGCGAGGACTCCCATTTGCGTTGCTTTTGAGACGAGAGCCATCTGTGCTTTCCGCCGAATAAATAGGTCGCATGTTCGGTCACCTCGTCGAATTTGCGGCACAATTGGACACCGCTGCTCCCGATGCCTACAGCGGGCTTAAGAACCACCGGCAGGCCGATCTCCACGGCAGAGGTTTCTGCGTCCGTCACATTCGCAACCACGCGAAAAGCAGGTACTGGAACGCCGGACTTCGCGAGGAGCTGACGTTGAAGGAATTTATCGCAGCATCGTTCAACCGATGCGGGGTTCGGTCCCGGTAGATTGAAATACCGGCAGAGCTTTCCAACTGTCGCATAGAAAGACTCCGTGGCGCTCGTAATGCCAGCGATGTCATCGATCGCACGAAGGCGGGAACATTCGCCGATCAGTGCATCGAGATTGTCTGTATCAACACGGATTGCCTCATCGCCTTCCGCCGCCAGATAGTCGTATTGAGCTGGGTCGCCCGAGAGGGTAATTGGGTTAAGACCAAGTCGCTGTGCCGCCTGGACGTATAGCGGACCATTGCTCGTTGTGCCCTCAATTAGGACGAGCGCTCTTCTTGCCATTTGGATTGACCTCCGTTGCATAACGTGGGGCGGTCTGAGCGTAGCTTGGCATCAGTTTTTTCCACCGCGCAGGCCTTAGACCTGGGGGTGAACGTACCACTGTTAGCGATTTGCGGTCGCGAAGAGTCTAATAAAGTTATTTGAAGAATCTGTTGGCACGGAGAATTTGGATAAGTTGGGACTGTAATCTTCCAGGAACGCAGTTTGACCTGTCGGTGTTCAAAACTGATGGTTCTGTTTGGCTGGCGCGCAATGCGATCACGAGCGATGCGCGCTCAGGCCGCAGCGGGATACGGCTCGGCTCGGCTTTGTCAAGGTCACGCCGACAGCGTCTGCGGTGGAGATTGAGGAGGTGGCCGAATGGCAGAACCGCCCGCTATAATACTGCGTCGTTCGGGTCGGTCAGCTACAATAGGCATGGTCGTCTCCAGAGTGCTTGGTGGACAACTCCACTCTGTCAAAGAGCAGCGCTATCCACCCGCCCATGGGATCTGACCGTCCCGCGTCGTTCATGCAGCTGCATTGCCATCAGGAGTCCATCCGCTTCCTGACTGCTATCAACGCCGAGGTCCCGCCCACAGCGGTGCACCGTAGTCCTCGACAACAAACCCGCCACAAGCCAAGATGCGCCGCCGGCTCGACCGCCATGAGCGCTTCACCTCCCCACCCCGATCTCATGCTTCTTGCCTCGACGCGTTCGAAGTGTTCGTCGCCAAATTGTCGAAGCGCCCCCTCGCCCGGCGACTTCCACTCCGACTTCAACCACCAAGCCCATCAATCGCTTCCTTGCCGAGCACAACCAGCAGCCACCCCCGTTCACCTGACAGCTGATCCGACAAAATCATCGCCGTATTCAAGCGCGGGCTCCAAGCGTTGGATTTCCTCCACTAGAACTGAAAGAATATGCCTCCCGATTTTGTCTGATTGCAATGAGGACGCCCTCCGGTCGGCCATGGCGAATTTAAGCGTTCCGACGAAGGTGGTCTGCTGCCGCGAAGCCACGAGCTTTGAAAACTGCCTGCGGGTTCGACCATAAGCCGATCTGCAGCGAAGACTTGAACAAAAGATCGCAGGATCGTCGCATCAGGCATCGGTCGAGCAATGCTGGTTTTCAAGAGTCTCGAACGCCAGAGCTGCCGTCGTGTTGTGCGGCGCCCGCTGCGTTTCGATTGCCAGATAGGTTTCCCGGACAGCCCTGCCGTAGGTGGGGAGGGCGCCTGCCGTTTGGCTCTCCGGCAACGTCAATAACAGTCTCAGATGACCACATCCCACCTTCAGCTTTGTTGGGTCTGCGACACAGGCTTGTTGCCCAATTCCTTAGTTTGCCATCAGGCCAAACGGCTGAAAACAACCACCAAAATGTTTTCTTCGCCTCGTTCGGCCAATTGGCACGATTTTTGATGCCCTTCTTGCGAGGCGGCAGCAGGTAGCGACCGGCGCGTCGCCGATGACCATCTGCCCCTAAACGGAGGAACTGTCATGAACCCCGATTCGCGGCGCGAGCTTGCGGTATAGGTAGGACGCAAGACGAGACTAACAGATAAGACTATAGGCCTAAGCTGTACCATGAGAAGACGTTACGCTAGCTCTCTGCAGTATCTATTCCTTGCTCTAGTAAATTCAGGCCGGATCGTACTTCTTTGAGGTCGAGGAGTCGCATGCGAAACGATGTAACTACAACGACAGTTTCAAAGTTCATCTGTGGGGCGTACGACTCGTTGCTTAAATCCGGTCTCCACGTCACCATTGGAGACAATTTTGAAGAGTATATCAGGATCACCGATGGGCTTCCTGGAAAGTCCCCGACCTATCCACATTTTCGGCCAGATTGTTCTGACCTTTTACCTGGAAATGCCTTCTGGGTTATCGGCAGGGACCGGGCAGACAGAGTAGCGCACGTCCAAGCAATGCGGCTTTACGATCTCTCCACCAAAAGTCTTCATGAGCACCTTGAGACGCTGGGAGACTACTTCGCGGACCCTGCTCTCAAAGCAGGGCCTGCCTCTTCTTGTATCTGCTACGCACCGTCGGCCAGAAGAATTACCGGGCTTGTAGCGTATCGCGGTGACCTCTGGCTTCGGGAGGATTTTCGGGGACTTGGTCTCCTGCCTTTTCTTAGTCGGATCGCGTTTGGACTGGCTTGGGCCAAATGGTCACCGGATTTTGTTTACGCCCTCGTTGCTGCCTGGAACATCGAAAAAGGTGTAGCAGATCGTAACGGCTATCTGCGCAAAGAGCGTGGGGCAGTCGCGCGATTGCCAGCGCGCGGAATACACGACGACGACTGGCTCGTTTGGTTGACCCGGGAGGACCTGATGAAAATGCTTTCGAGCGCTTCGAATGCCGCGGTCGCGATGAGAACAGCGTGATGGTGACTTACTCCTGTAAACGCACCACGCGCTTTGCTGCCAGTTAAGACCTTCCGAAAACTCGGCCATCACCTAGGCAACGCAGCCGGCTTCCTCAATTTGCCTGACGTCGCTGTTTGGAAGAAGAACATTCCGATACTATCGTTCGTCCAGGCAAGTCAGAACTCCGACGACTGGCTGCCGTGGTTCAACATTCTTATGGGCGACGCTTCCACCCCTGCTACTCACCGGCCGCGTGCGAACTAGCGCTTCGGCAGGGTTTATGTCGACGATATCGGGATGGGCCTCACCCAAGACTACGAAACGAATCGACGAGATGTCTGCGTCGCCCAGTTGACGAATCAAATCGAGATACTTGTCTTTGACACGGCGGCTATTCATATAGGCGCCCATCATCGCAAACATGGATCACGAATATCCTCCAGCGCAGCGCTCACAACCATTGTAGATCCCGCCCCTATTCTATAAGCGTCGTGAAAGTCTGGATGCCATGGCTTTGGCATAAGCGTGCTCGACCATTTCGGTGCAACCGGATTGAGCCAAGGCTCGGAGTACCCGGCGAAACTAATGTCGACGGAAGTTGGAAAGCGCGCCAGATATCGATTGAAATCATCAAGACGAAGATGCTTCACATGAGAGACCGCTCTTTGCCGATGGGCGAACTTGTCCTGCGGACAAAAAGAACATCCGACGATGCAGCCGGCGGTAGTCGTTATTTCCAAAACCCTGCCGCCCGGGATGGCAGAGCCCAGTTCCTGTAACTAAGATCATCGGATGCCTCCACTTTTCTGATTCCATCGATCAAAATTTTCCAAATGAACTCAGTCAGCTTCGCAAGGGGCGGCAATCAACCGCCGGCTCCCTCGGTTTACTGGGTGGCCCTCGAACCAAATCGCCGGCATGGAAGGACGGCGAAATCGCAATCTGTCGAGCATCAGCCGTTGCGAAAGGTGTAGCCGTGCCCGTTGATCGCCGACGCACCGCCTAGATGCGCGTAGAGGACCCCCGATCCCTCTGGAAAGAAGCCTTTCTGGACGAGGTCGATCATCCCCTGCATCGATTTGCCCTCATAGACGGGATCGGCAATTATACCCTCGAGCCGTGCGTACAGACGGATTGCATCCTTGGTTTCCTCGGACGGAAAACATAACGCGGGTAGGCGTACTCCTTGAGCAACACCACATCATCCTCGAGGATTTCCGTTCCGAGCTCGATGAGCTTCGCTGTATGTTGGGCAATGTTTAGAGCGTCGGATGTTCAGTTTGAATCGCGAGCGTTGCGCTGCCGACCGTCCTTGGCGAATCCGACGATCATGCCGGCGTGCGTCGAGCCCGTGACCGTCCAAACGACGATGTAGGAGCTGTTTCTCCTGGGCGCGCACCTCCTCCGCGAGCCCGACGTACCCAAGCCCGCCATATTTGTGAACTGAGGCCCGGCCGGTATTGCGTAGGGCCTGCCGCCCGTTGACTTGGCTTCATCGAGCGGCTGTTCCCAACTGCGGCGGATGCCGATATCGAAGCCCTTGTCGACAAGGCGCACTTCTGCTCCCATGATCCGCCTCAAGAGAACGTCCCCGACCCGCTCGTAGCGGGCGTCCTCATGTGGTACCCAGCTCTCCTGAACCAGGAGACATTTCATGCCGATCTTGGCGGCGACCGCGGCGACCAATCCGCGTGTGGTTGGACTGCCCGCCGCCGATGGAGACAAGCGTATCGGCATTTGACGCGATCGCGTCGGGGATGATGTATTCGAGCTTCCGGAGCTTGTTTCCGCCAAACGCGAGACCGGAGTTGCAGTCTTCGCGTTTGGCGTAGATTTCCACCTTGTCTCCCAGGTGCTTGGAGAGGCGGTCGAGCTTCTCGATGGGCCTGGGTCCAATGGTGAGCGGATAGCGTTCGAACTTTCCCAGCATTTTCTCTCCGGCAACACGCGATGGAGCTGAATTAGCCATGCACGAGTCATTCTAGAGGCGTCTTTGATTTGAGGTCGTCTGGGTTATCGGACGCCGAAGAGTCCCATTACTAATTCCAGCGCCTCGTTCGTCATTGAGAGTTGCAACCGCACGCCGGTATACTGCGAGAGGCTACCAATGCGTATGGTATTCAAGAATGCCTCTCCTGGATTAACCAGAATGACCGGATTGCGGTCACCATGGATTTCTCAAGCACAGTATTCCTTCTAATATCTGCTCAATGTTGATGGTTGGTCCAAAGTGGCGCTATCTTGAGCACTGACCTTGTCATGAGGCGTCAAGGCAGCAGCAGCGATATGGCCAGCATTTGATCGCGCCGGAGCAAATCTGCGGATTCATTCGTCACCTCATCAAGGTCAGGCGGCTCGGATCCGACTTCCTTGCAACTGCCGAAATGCTCAGCCCTTTGGCCAGCTCGGCTATCGGAGCCAGACCGCCAGATCAGAAAGAGCACGCTTGCGAAATACGCGAGCTGAAGGAGCAGCGAACAAGTCAGCGTCGTGACGACTACTGTGCCAAGGGAATGAGAAGCGAAGTAGACAGTCAGTGCGGTGCTGCACAGCACCAGCCCCAGGACGCGACAAAAGATTCTAAAGGGCAACGCCGTTCTCCTGGTTTTGTCTCCTCAGATCATGCTGCGACATGGTCGGCCGCAACATGGGTCTGGCAGTTCTTCGGGCAGACGCGGGCGCAGGCTCCGCAGCCAATGCAGCGGCCGGCATGATCGACGACCATGATCATGCGATTGAGCTCGCCATCGAAATCGTCATCCTCGTCGTCGCAGGCGCCGAGGGTTTCACCCGCGTCATCGACGCCGTAAAGATGCATGACCTCGCGAGAGCAGACTTTGAAACAGCGGCCGCAGCCGATGCAGGTCGTGACGTCTATAGCGGTGAGATATTCCGGCACCCATCCGGAGCCGTCGCGGGTGATAAATGTGTTCGTCATCGTAACTTCTTCATTGCAGCGAGCGCTCTCTTGGCACCATCCAACTCGGCAAAAACCGCCGACGTTTCCTGAGCAACTTCCTCTATCTCAGTCCATTTCCCGGGAGATCCTCTGCAAGGTCGCAATTTCATCTTGGCAACTGCCGCGCGCAGCTGAAGCCTTGGGACTTTCTTCCCCATCTCATCCAGCTTTGACATAAATCCTTCCTCGAACTCGGTTTCTTCACGCCCGTGCCACGTCGGGCTAGGCTTCGATGGCTGAAGTCGAATCGTCGACCAGTTTCGTACCGGCCTCCGCGATTTTCCTGAACGTCTCGAAGCCGAACCCATGGACGTCTGGACAGAAAGACGAGTTGCCCGACCATGAAAAGCACGGCCCAAAGTCCTTACGGTTTCATCTCCACGATTGGCGATGTCACCGGGCGGAGACGCTCCGCAATGGCAAGCCGACGGCGGTGTAAAACAAATCGAGCCTCCACAGCACGTCCGGATCGGGGTAGCCCATGCCACGGATCGCTTGGCGCTTTTCTGATGACGATGAAGTCAGCCAGCAGCGTGGCGTCAGATTTGCCTTCCCATGAGCAGTAGGACTCCTGAGCACGGATCATCCGCACCAGGCATTTGACGAACGGGGTGGCAAGGGCCGCCTCGTCCTCGGCAGATTGCGGTATCAGACATTTCGCCTTCTCCTCAATTTCAGTCCTCTTCCTCGAAGCACGCTGCCTGTTTTCTGGGACGCCTACTTCGGGCACACTTGCGCAGCCGACGCGCGGCTCGGGGCGGCCCATTCCACTCAATTGATGTCCTCGTGGCCGACTTTGAACACCTCCTCGACTGCGAGATCTTCGACGCGAACTCGCGCCGTACATCACTTCCGCCGCAATGCGGCCACAGGGCATGAATATTCGAGCCTCGATCTGCTGCAAACAATCGGCCAAGTGCTGCATGGACCCTCCTTGCCGCGGTCATGCCAGGGGAATGGACGAATTGGCCAGGTAAGCCATTCGACCAATTACCCTTTTTTATCATTCTTCCTCGGCCGACCGCGCTTTGGCACCTTCGGGAAACTGTTTTGCGCAGCGGCAAAGAGAGCGCCGCAACAAGCCTTCGCACCCCTGTACTCGGCGAGGGCCTGCAGCAAATCCGGCAGATGCTGCTCTTTCAATTCGGCCGGGATAGGCTCCGGACGGTCCAGCGACGTCAGTGCCAGTTCGACCAACTCGATCGCGCGATCATTGTTGCCGTTCTCGTGATAGTACCGGGCGACCGCGGGATAGGATCCGAACTTGGGACTGTCGCCTTGCGGGGGATTCAGCGCCAGGATGTGTTCGGACAGCTCCTTGCCCATCGCGAAGCGCTCAGCAGGGGGAAGGCGCGAATGGTCATTGGCCGGATGGAAAAGTTGGTCTAGCGCCGAAACCATCCAATCCTCGGAATTTTTGTCGATCGCGTCGCGAACCAACTGGCGCATCACGGGCAAGCCGGTCCACATGTCTTGTATTTTGTGAAGCAACAGATGTGCATGGGCCAGGCGGAAATTGAGGTCGTCCGGCATCAAGGCAATGCCCTCTTCGATAGCCCAGAGCGCCGTCTTCCAATCTTCCAACTTCACCGCCGCCCAGAACCTGTCATCGATCGGCTTCGTCAACGCTTGTCCGCGCGCCAGCGGTTCGCTTGTTGCGATCCGCTCCTGATCGGCAGCTTTCGCTTTGTTGCTGGTACGCCAGCTGCCGTTGAGCACTTTCGGCAAAACCTCACCGAGTTGGCTGGGATGACCGGTAAAGGCAATGCAGCCGTCTCGGTCGACTACGAACGAGGTCGGAACCCCGACGCAAAAGCTGGGTTCCCTCCAAAGCTTCTTCATTTCGCCTGTGTAGTCGAACGCAATCCGATGATTCAGATCCGGGCACTTTTCGGCCAACCACGCGTCCAACTTGGTCCGGGCCTCGACGGCCGTTGGAGCGTCTTCATCAGCCGCGATCCCGACGACCTCAAGTCCGCTGTCCTTGTATTTCTCCTGTAGCTGCATCAGCTCGAGCATCTCCGCCGCAGATAGATCGCACCAAGTTGCCCAAAATTCGACGATATAGACTTTGCCGGGCTGGAAGTCCGCAAGGGGCTCGCCACGCAGCCAGTCCTCCACTTTGATCGAAGGAGCCGGTGACCCCATCCGCAACATCATCTTGCCCTCCAAAGCCATTGCCAACGGTTGCGTGACCTTATGCGCAAGCTTGTTCCCCTTTGAGACGGGGCACGAGGGTTCAACGAAGGGAGAGCATTGTTCGTCTTGCGCATCTGCGTGCAGTCAGCCTTCACTCAGTGTTGCTGAATCTCAATTCGCAAAGGCCGTGCCACGCGCTCAGCGCGCGGTAAACGCTTGATAATGCTTTGAAAAACTTCTGGCGCCCAAGATCGCCGCTTGTATTGGACGCGACATATTTTCCGCCACTGTCAGGTCTTGGACACGCACCACCCGCTTCCCGTCGGCGCAGAAGCGTGGCCACCGACGTCTCGACACATAGGGACGAACAGATGCATGACCGCGTTGGCTACGGCCAGCCTCGTCATCATCGTCCGCCTCAAGCCTTGCTTGAGCTTCTTGTCGTTTCGGTCGCTCAAGTGGTAGCGCGGAACGCCATTGCGATTGCAGGGGCCGCTCCCTCCGAGCATCGCCTCTGCCCTACCTCTTCCGCTTTGCGCTTGAATTCCTGGCTCGCAACGCCAGAGTTTCACGACGAAGCCGGTCATGTCCGGCTGCGTGTCGCGAATAACGCCAGATCGAGGAGGTGATCGGCCCGAAGAGAGCTGGATCTGCCGGCATATGCCGGGCCGGTGAACTCTCCCGGATCCTACTTTTGTTGTTCTGTGTCCCTGTGCGCAAGCCCTACAGGGACCACCTGGTGCGAATGTGAGCGTTGTCGGAATTGGCCGGCCTGAATGCCGCTAGGTCGCCACGCGATGGGCCAAGGCAGACTGAAAACGCCGAAGATGAGGCCGCCCTCGCCGCTGACGGCTACCATCTCAGGCGATGCTACCTGATTGATGCCACCGTTCGCGCCGAGGGCCTGCAAGACCGTCGGACTCGAAGGTCGGTGCGTTGGCCGCTGCACAGTCGTTTCCGTGTTCAGTTCCCGGCCAGTGGTGAGGGAAATCGTGATAACGCTAGTACGAAGAGGCTATGGTCCGAACGCGGCCTGCCGCGCTGAAACGACTCTCTTTCTCGACCTGACGCCGGCTCGGGTATCTGTGTTTGAGCGCATTGAGGACGCCTGGGCTTCTGCCCGGCCGTTTGTCTGCGCGTTACGGGTTGTCTCGGCGAGCAGACACCGAGCGCGTTAGAGGCGTCCGGGGAATGTGCTTCGAGGCGGCGCTTCCAAGTTGCTCATGAGCTTCGCGAAACCTGCTCGTTTGCGGCGACCTTCCTCCGACTTGGTATCAGGGTAGGTGGCCAGCGGAGTAGAGCTTTGAACAGCATCGGTGCTACTTCAGAACCCGTCAGCGGGCCAAAAACAGCGGCAAAGGCGTGCCAACTATCCATCTTATCACGCTACCGGAGAGCCGCTCGCGCAACCAGCGGCTGCCATAAGCGCCCATGACGATCACGTCGGCAGACATGTCGATTGCGTGCTGCGCTAGCACCTTGGCCACCGGTTTGCCGCGGCTCGCCAGCCGGTCGACCCAAACCCGAGCACCGTGCCGAGTGAGATAGGCAGCGATGTCGGCTCCCGGCTCTGCGCCGTTTCCGGTGCAGGTCGCCTCCGGATCGACGACTGCGACACGAACTTCCTCAGCACCGGCTAGCAGATGCAGCGCTTCTCGAATCGAACGGGACGCCTCGACTCGCGAATCCCAGCCGACCAGCACGCGCCGTGGAGACAGAGTCGCCTCAGCGCCCTCCGGTACGACAAGCACCGGCTTTCCCGTGTCGAACAAGCTGCCGTTGATAACAAGGGGTCCGAGACTAGTCTCGTTGAGAAGTGCGGGGCCGACGATTGTCAGGTCGGTGCAGAGCGCCCGCTGTCGCACCGCGTCACCGACGCCAGCCTTGTCGCAGTGTTCGGTGTCGACATCATAGCAGCGCCACGTGGCTCTCAGCACTTTGTGAATTTCCCTGCATGTCTTTTCCAGGTTGGCCATCTCCTGTGAAAATTGTTCCCGTGCGGCAATGTGGTGTGTGCGATGTCTAGACCACTCGGGGATGCCACCGCCCAACGGCGGAGGGGACCCAATAAGCGGAGGCGACATCAGGAGCGGCGGAGGCGATATAATTAGTACGGAAAGATACGCGCCGACCTCGGCGCACAAGCGAGCAGCTATTGCGACGTCCCGATCGGAATGGTCAGATCCCGTCACACTGAGTATTTTCTTGAAGGCCATCTGACTGCTTCCCCCTGAGATGTCGGGCCCGTAGCGCGTTTCGAACCGCAAGACTTGCCTTCCAACGAAGACGGAGAGTGGCACACCATCCGTTCGCGATTCAGTCGTCCAGCTTCTCGAGCGAGTAGCCGGCAGACCTGACAGTACGAATGACGCTACCTGGCGAGGCCGCCTTCAGCGCCTTTCTGATCCGGCTGATATGGACGTCGACAGTGCGTTCACCGACATGGATATTGTCCGGCCAGGCCGCGTCGATCAGCTCGTCTCGGCTGAAGACCTTGCCGGGAGCCTCAAGAAATTGCCGCAGCAGGTTGAATTCGAGAGGTCCGAGGTGGATGTCGTGGCCATTGCCGCGAACTCGGTGGGCGTCGAGCTTCATCTCAAGGCTGCCGCAGCAGAGCCAGCTGCCATTTTCGATCCCGTTTGAACCCGGCTTCGGTAGCGCCAGCTTCGTGCGTACATAGTCGAGCAGCATCGCCGGCGTGAAGGGCCGCACAAAGCTCTCGTCAATACCTGCTTTCAAGAGATCGAGCTGCTGGTTTTCGGCGCCGGGCGCGATCAGCGCAATAACCAGCAGGCCTCTGTTCCGGAACTCCGCCTTGAGCTGGGCACAGATGGTAGACCCTGTCGAGCTTGCCGGCTGGCAGTCCAGCACCACGGCCTGCGGCTCCCGTTCACTGGCTAATGCCAGCGCTTCCTCCACGCTTCTGGCCAGTTCAATCCTGAAGCCATCCACCCCCAGAATGTGGCTGTAGTACAGATACAACTCCGCATCTTGCGAACAGATCAGTACCCCTGGCTTCATCAGCGCTATCCCAAGAACCATATCGGCCTGGGCCGCCTCAATTGAGAGGGCTGGCCACCGCATGTCCTCAAGACCTGACATGATCCCCTCGATCGAAAGTCGGTTGCATCACGCCCGCGCCACCTCGGGATGAGCCTCAATGGCTGCGGTGGCATCGCCGGCCAGTTTGGTACCGGCCGCGGCGAGCTTCCAGAACGTCTCGAAACCGAACCGGTGGACGTCGCGCAGGGTCTTTGACAGAACGACCAACCGCCCGGCTGTGAAGAGCACGCGCCCGAAGCCCTCATGGCTCATCTCCATCATCGGCGATGCCATCAGGCCCGTGCGCTCCTCAATCGCAAGCCCGACGGCGGTGTAGAACTTATCGAGCCTCCACAGCACGTCCGGATCGGGATCGCCGATGATTGGAATTGCACGGCGCTGTTGCCTGGTGATGATGAAGTCGCCCAGCAGCTCGGGGTCCGATTTGCCTTCCCATGACCCGTGGGAATCATTGGCACGGATCAACCGCACGAGGCATTTGACGAACGGGGTGGCAAGGGCCGCCTCGTCCTCGGTGGCGGCAGGGCTAACAGCGGCTTCAAACATTTCGGCTACTCCTCAATTCAGCCCTCGTCCTCGAAGGAGGGTTTCTGTTCAGCGACACCTGCCTGCGCCAGCACCTTGCGCAGCCAAGGGGGAGGACAGGTCCTGAGCATCATCTGCGTGCGCAACAGCACCTCTTGGATGGTCTCGGGCTGCGGCACTTTGATCGGATGAATTTTTGCCGAAACAAGTTTGGCTGCCGAAGGTCCGCCGATCGCCCGACAAAACAGGAGATGACAGCCCTTCAGCGCCTCCACCTTCGGGGTGATGCGGTCATCGCCCTCGGTTCGGTGCTTCCCGCTCTCGTCGGAAACGTCATCGAAGGCCACGGCTTCGACGAGCTTCCACTCCTCGCGCATCACGTCGTAGACAGCAAAGCGCCTGGCCGAGCCGAAATGGGCGTTGATGTTCTTCATGTCCTGCGTGGCGATTGCCACGCGCAATGCGCCGGCTTGGCGTTCCGGCGTCGGTGCGTGAACCTCGTCAGTGACGAGCGAGAGGCGGCGAACTGAGCTCATCTGGTATTTCTCGCTTACGCAGTGGGTCAGGCGCTTCAGGCGTTGGCGCGTGCCGGTTGGCTTCAAAAATGTTGGCGATCTCGAAGATCAGGTCGCGGGTCCCTTGGTAGAGGATTGTGAGCTTGTGCTGGGCCCCGAGCCGGTCGAAGATCGGGAAGCCGACCCGCATGAGCGGAATGCCGAGGCGCTGCGCCGCCTGGCGGCCGTGGGAATGAGTAACGAAAAGATCAGCGCCGGCGCCAAGCGCTTCCAAATCGCCGAGATCGCCAATTTGAACCGACTGCGCTGGTACTTCCTCCAGAATTTTCGACATAGCGGCCGTTGTGACCGCCGCCGCGATTTCGGAGCCCATTCCGATGAAGAAGCTCGCGAGTTGGTAGAGTTGGTCTGGTTCAGCAGCGATCGCAATTTTCTTGCCTCCAAAGGGGAAATGTCCGTCGAGCAACGCGTCCTGCAACTGCGCCCGGCGACGGCGCACCCCAACCGGCGCTGCCGCGCCCGAAACTGCGGATAGCAGCGAGACGAACCGGTCGGCGTCCTTCAATCCAGTCAGCGACCGGAACAGCACGTAAGGCACGCCGGTCAACCTCTGCAGCAGCTCGGCCGGGCGGCGCATATGCTCCCCGATCGCGACGCATTGCACAGCCATGCCAAGCTCGCGGATATCCTCGACGCTGGTGCCGCCATAGGTGGTCGTGACCCACCCGTCGGGCACCGTACCGTCGAGCGAGCCGGAGATGTCCGGCAGAATCACGGGCTTCAGTCCAAAGCTTTCAACCATCTCACGCAAATGCTCGATATCAGCCACAGTGAGGTTCCAGCCAGGCAGGATCACGATCTTCTTCGACTGCCGCGCCTGCTCGCCGGGCCGCGTAATCCTTTCGATCATCGCGGTGACAGCCTTGGCCCAGCCCTCTTCGATCGCGCCATCGAAATCCGGTGTGTTGGCTAGCACCACCTCCGTACCCGCGAGTTCTTCCCTGCGCTTCAGCCTGATATTGGCGATATCGCCTGCGCAGTCTTCACCCCGGGTTTCCACCAGCGCCGTGGTGCAGACCCCGATCAGCGTTGGCTTTGTGCGGGCCTTGAGATTGAGGATCGCCTCTTCCAGATGGTCTGCCCCGCCGAGGATCGTCGCCACCTCGTCCATCGCCGTCGTCTGCAAGGGGATGGCTTCCTTGAAATGCCGCACGAAGAGCACGAGCGCGAAACTGGTGCAGCCCTGGCTGCCGTGGAACAACGGCATCGCGCCGTCGACGCCAAGAAAGGCCAAGGCGGCACCCAGCGGCTGCGATGACTTCAGCGGATTGACCGCCGCCGCTTTGGTCTGGGGAAGGATGCGGACCATCGGCTCTCCTCAACACTCGCCGAAATCACCGGCCGTCGTGCCGGCGAATTCCTGGACAACATGCAAGGTCGCGGTCTCGCTTTTCGTGCGCGGCAGTTCCTGCCTCACCGCAGGCGGGCAATCCCATGGTGCCGGTTCCCGCACCTGGCGCCAGATCGGGTTATGAATAGCGAGGTCGATCTGGCGTACGAGTTCCACCATGCCGTGATAGCCGGCGTAAGGATGTTGGCGCTCCTGGTTGATATCGAGCCAGGGTGTCTTGGCCTTCAGAGCGACGAATTGCGTGCGCCCGCCTGATAGCAGGATATCGGCCTTGTGTTCGGAGAGCATGGCGTAAAGCTCGCGCGCTGCCATCTGCTCGAATATATGGTTGTCGTCCTTGAGGATCTGCTTGACCCGCTCTTTGTCTTCGACGGTCGACTTCTTGACAGAGGTGCCGACGATCTCGATCCCGATCTCCATCAGCGCATGGACGACCGACCAGGACTTCACGCCGCCGGTGTTGAGCAGCACGCGCTTGCCTTCGAGCCTCGGCCGGTAGGCGGCTAGCTTCTTCCAAGCGATCGCCTCCTCCTCTGCAATCAACGCCTCGGTGCGGCCGAGGAGCTCCGGATCAGCACCCTGCTTCACGAGCAGCTCAGCTATGTTCCGGAGTGCATCCGAGGTATCGGTGATGCCGTAGAAGGAGCCTTCGAAGAACGGGATGTCCCAGCGCTCTTCCATCTTGCGTGCCAGATTGATGAGCGCGGTCGAGCACACCATCATAGCCGCCCGGGCGCGGTGCGCGCCGGCAATGTCGACGTAACGTGCGTCACCCGGAATGCAGGCGCGCACCCGGATCCCGAGCCGATCCAGCAGCGGCTTCACCAGCCAGAATTCGCCCGAGAGGTTGAATTCGCCAAGAATGTTGATGTCGTAAGGGCCGGCATCGTCGGGCTCGGCCGTGCCGATGACATGCTCGAGCAACGCCTCGCCGGCAAGCTTGTTGCCGAGATTCTTGGAGCCGACGAAGCCCGGCGCATTGACCGGTACAACGGCCAATCCGAAGTTTTCCGCAGCGCGCTTGCACACGGCCTCGATGTCGTCGCCGATCAGCGCCGTCACGCAGGTCGGATAGACGAAGATCGCCGGCGGCCCATACGCTTCCTTGATCTCGCGGATCGCTTTGAAAAGCTTCCGCTCGCCCCGCCCCATCACAACATCGAGTTCGGTGAGGTCGGTCGTGAAGCTTGTGCGCCACAGCGTTGGCCCGGACGAAGCCGCACCGCGGTTGTCCCAGGAATTGCCCTCGCAGGCGAGCGGCGCATGGATCAAATGCGCAACGTCGGTGATCGGCTGCAGCACGATCTTGGCGCCATCGAAGGCACAGCCGCCGGCCGCCGCCCCGGGGGTCAGTGGCTTCGAACAGCCCTCCTTGCGCGCCTTGGCATCCTTGCCGCGGTTCTGCTCGCAGGCGGGCTCGTTGAAGACATCCTGGATTTTGGCTTTGAGCAAGGACATTGCGTCGGACTCCAAAGTCCCTCGGGAAGACGACCGGCCAAAGCCGACCGTCATGCTTAGCGGGTGAGGTCATACGAGTAGTCCGTCACGCCCGTCTCGTTTGTCTCGCGATCGAGCTTGTCGAAGATCTTATCGAGGATCGTCGTCAGGACGCGCAATCCGCCTTGGTAGCCCATGAGCGCAAACCGATGGTGATGGTGGCGGTCGAAGATCGGAAACGTCAGCCGGATCAGCGGCGTGCCGGTGTCGCGCTCCAGATATTTGCCATAGGAGTTGCCAATCAGCAGGTCCACCGGATCGGTGAAGAGCAGCGAGCGCATCGCCCAGAGGTCCTTGCCCGCCCAGACTTGAGCACCCTTGCCGAAGGGCGATGATGCAAGCAGTTCCTTCAACTCCGCTTCCCATGCCGAGGTGCCGTTGGTGGCGAGGCAATGGGTCGGCTCGCCCCCCGTCTCCATGATGAAGCGGGCCATGGCATAGACAAAGTCCGGATCGCCGTAGATGGCGTATTTCTTACCGTGCAGCCAGGATTGGCTGTCCGCCATGGCGTCAACAAGTCGGCCGCGCTCCAGGCGGATTGCCTCGGGGATTGGCTTGCCGGAAATCGCGGAGACCTCCATCAGGAAGTCGTCGGTCGCCTGGACGCCGAGCGGGTAATGAAACGAGGCAGTCGCCTGCCCTACCCCCTCGCAATACTCCAGTGTTTTTCGGGTGTTGTAATGCTGCAGCGACAGCGTCGCCTCGGCGTTGAGTGCTTTCTTCACGTCTTCGATCTTCGTGCCGCCGTCGTACATGCGGTATTCGCCGTCCGACGGCGTGTCGAACTGGTCAGAGGCGTCTTGGATGAAGGTATAGGAGACGCCCAGCAGATCGAGCAGGCGCTTTAGTTCCCGGTTGTTGCCGACACAGAACCCGTCGAAACCCGGAATGATGTTGATGGTCCCCTCGGCTTCCGTTCGCTCCTCGCCTTTCCAGAAATGCTCCAAAATCCCCTTGAGCGTGACGTCGTAGCCATCGACATGACTGCCGACGAAGGCCGGCGTATGGGCGAAGGGGACGTCGAAGTCGCGCGGGACCGAGCCTTCGTCCTTGGCATTCTCGATGAAGCTGTGCAGATCGTCGCCAATGACCTCCGCCATACAAGTGGTCGAGACGGCGATCATCTTCGGGTCGTAGAGTTGGTACGTGTTGGCGAGCCCGTCGACCAGGTTCTTCAGGCCGCCGAACACTGCCGCGTCCTCGGTCATCGAGGAGGAAACCGCCGAAGCAGGCTCCTTGAAATGGCGCGACAGGTGCGAGCGGTAATAGGCCACGCAGCCCTGGCTGCCGTGGACGAAGGACATGGTTCGCTCGAAGCCTGCGGCCGCGAACACCGCGCCGAGCGGCTGGCAGGCCTTGGCGGGGTTCACGACAAGCGCTTCGCGAGCAAGGTTCTTTTCGCGGTA
The DNA here is from genome assembly GCF_040323315.1 of Mesorhizobium sp. M0047. Taxonomy (NCBI): domain Bacteria; kingdom Pseudomonadati; phylum Pseudomonadota; class Alphaproteobacteria; order Hyphomicrobiales; family Phyllobacteriaceae; genus Mesorhizobium; species Mesorhizobium sp. M0047. The sequence goes on from NZ_JAMYUW010000040.1 coordinate 18,721, forward strand.
TTCCCACGTCTTGGTGAATTCGCCTTGGTCGGCAACGATCTGGTCCGGGTGAGGACATTCGAAATTCAGCCTCTTCTCGGCGAGCATCTGCCTGTATTCCGGCTCGCGGAACAGGGGCGCGTGGTCGAGAACTTTTTCAGCCGACTGCGGCATGGGTGGTTACCTCTTTCCATCTGGCCCGCCATACGGCGGCACAGGGACGTCGAAACGTTTCAAGTCTCCCGCGGACAAAGGGCCACAGGCGTTTAACGGCCTCCCGGCTTACGGGAGGCCAGGGCTTCATTCGGCTGCGATCGCTGCCGACGGCTCGGCTTTTTTCTTCCAGGGGGCGTCGTAGAGGTTCCAGACCGGGTTGTTGATGGCCAGATCCATGTCGCGGGCGAAGATCGCGAAGCCGTCGTAGCCGTGATACGGGCCGGAATAATCCCAGGAATGCATTTGACGGAACGGTATGCCCATCTTCTGGACCGGGTACTTTTCTTTGATGCCGGAGCCAACGAGATCAGGACGGATCCCCTCGATGAACTTCTCCAGCTCGTAACCAGTCACGTCGTCATAGATTAGCGTGCCCTTCTTCACGTAATGGCCGGTGCGCTGATAGTCGTCGTTATGGCCAAATTCGTAGCCAGTGCCGACGATCACCATGCCCAGGTCCTCATATGCCGTGACGACGTGACGGGGGCGCAGCCCGCCGACATAGAGCATCACCGTCCTGCCTTCGAGGCGCGGCCGGTACTTGGCGATTACGGCATCGACCAACGGCCGGTATTTGGCGATGACCGCCTCGGCCTTGGCCTCGATTTCCGGCCCGAAGTGCTTGGCTATCTTGCGCAGAGAGGCTTCAGTCTGGGAGGGGCCGAAGAAATTGTACTCCATCCAGGCGATGCCATACTTTTCCTCCATGTGCCGGCAGATGTAGTTCATCGACCTGTAGCAATGGATGAGATTTAGCTTCGCCTTTGGCGCTCGCTCTATTTCGGCCAGCGTAGCGTCGCCCGACCAGTTGCCGACCACGCGCAGACCCATCTCCTCGAGCAGGATGCGCGAAGCCCAGGCGTCGCCGCCGATGTTGTAGTCGCCGACCACATTGACATCGTACGGGCCGGCCTCGAACTCGAGGTCCTTCTTCTCGAACACCCAGTCGCGGATCGCGTCGTTGGCGATGTGGTGGCCGAGGGATTGCGAGACGCCGCGGAAGCCCTCGCAGCGCACCGGCACGATTGTCGTTTCGTGCTCCTTAGCCTTGTTGCGGGACACAGCTTCGGTGTCGTCGCCAATCAGGCCAATCGGGCATTCGGATTGCACAGTCATGCCCTTGTTCAGCGGAAACAGTTCCTCGATCTCGTCGATGATCCGTTCGAGCTTCTTGTCGCCGCCGAAAACAATGTCCTTCTCCTGGAAATCGGAGGTGAACTGCATGGTGACGAACGTGTCGATGCCGGTCGTGCCGACGTAGTAGTTGCGGCGTTGAGACCAGGAATATTGCCCGCAGCCGACCGGCCCGTGCGAGATATGGACCATATCCTTGACTGGACCCCACACCACGCCTTTCGAGCCGGCATAGGCGCAGCCGCGAATCGTCATCACGCCGGGGATGGACTTGATGTTCGATTTGACATCGCATTCGGAAAGGACCTCGCTTTCCTCGCCAGCCTCGTCGCCGCTCTTTGCGACGCTGAGGTGCTTTTTGCGGCGCTTCGCCGACTTGTCAGGGTATTGCGACAGCACCTCCTCGATAAGCTTCGCATGGAGGGCACCGTCATTCTCGTATTCCAGGCTCATGGGACCCCTTTCAAGGTTCAGGGTGACGCCTCACCGACGAGGCGCCGTTCTTTGAAAGGCGCACCAGGTCAGGGCGGCGCCTCATGTCGGCAGCGGTCGCTACTGTGCGGCCGCCTTGGCCGCTTCCTTGACCTGAAGCTCGGCAAGCATCTGCTCGTCCGTCTTCATGATGCCGAAGTCGAGCAGCATGTCCTCGAGCTCCTCCATGGTGATCGGGGTCGGGATGGTGCCCTGGCCCGAATTCCCATGGATCTTCTCGGCCAGCGCCCTGTATTCCCCGGCCTGCTTCGAGTCCGGCGCATACTGGATCACAGACATCTTCCTGAGCTCGGCGTGCTGGACGATGTTGTCGCGCGGCACGAAGTGGATAAGCTTGGAATTGAGCCTGGAAGCCAGCGCTTCGGCGAGGTCGAGCTCGCGGTCGGTTTGGCGCTCGTTGCAGATCAGGCCACCGAGCCGCACGCCGCCCGAATGGGCGTATTTCAGGATGCCCTTGGCGATGTTGTTGGCGGCATAGAGCGCCATCATCTCGCCGGACATGACGATATAGATCTCCTGGGCCTTGTTCTCGCGGATCGGCATCGCGAAACCGCCACACACCACATCCCCGAGCACGTCGTAGGAGACATAGTCGACATCGTCGTAGGCGCCGTTCTCCTCGAGGAAGTTGATCGAGGTGATCACTCCGCGGCCGGCGCAGCCGACACCCGGCTCAGGGCCGCCGGACTCCACGCATTTGATGCCTTTGTACCCGACCTTGAGCACGTCCGCGAGTTCCAGGTCTTCCACCGAACCTTCCTCTGCCGCAAGATGCAGGACCGTATCCTGCGCCTTCGCGTTCAGGATCAGGCGGGTGGAGTCGGCTTTGGGGTCGCAGCCGACGATGAGGATTCTCTGCCCGAGGTCGACCAGGGCGGCGAGCGTATTTTGGGAGGTGGTGGACTTGCCGATGCCGCCCTTGCCGTAAAAGGCGATCTGACGCAAACCTGACATGTAGCTTTCCTTCCTTCGTTCCCATTCATCGCGGCTGCCGCGACTTGAATGCCGGTCGGGCAGCTCTAGCCGCCTCGCACCTAAGGATCTCAAGACTCATGCCAATTTGGCTGATCCAACCGATGAATGATTTCATGCTAGTTTTTCAGGGGTTTAGCTTGAGTTCCAAGAAAAGGATCGTCGGAACAGCCCGTGTAGCGGACGCGACATTGGCGACACAAAGCGTCGGATCGCGATCCTCAGTCACCGAATTCGTTTGCACCGCGTCGTTGTGTTGACGTGGACGAACAGCATCTCAACCTACTTGCGGGAAGCTGCGAAACTTTTTGTGCCAGCGAGCTGACGTGCTTCGTCTCGCGTGTCCTCGTCGAGACTGCGTAGAATCCTGCGCGCGACGCTGGCATACCATCGGTCCGCGGCCACTCATCCGGTGCCACAGGCGGATGGTCCCGCTATATCAGCAATTCGAGGGGTCTCGGCTCACTTGTCGGCACAGGAGTTCAGTATCGGCGTCATCGCCTTCACATGTTCGTCATCCGCTCGAGCACTTTCGCTGCGACAACGTCGCGCTCAGGCAGATGCCACCAGTACTCGTTGACGAGTTTGACCGTCTCGACCACTGCCTTCAGGACTGCTGGCTCCGGAAGCCGTGCACGGTTCGCAAATGCTTTCCATCGCGGTGCTGCTAGCGCCTTGAACGAGCGCTCTCCTCCAAGCGACAGCCCCATGGCGTCGGCGGGAATATATGGCACGGTGGATAGGAGGTCGTAGATTGGTGCAAGCGCCGGCTTGTCGCCGTTACCGGGATAGATCAAAGACCAGTTCTTCAGGTGCATGTCGCCATTGCCGGTGATGACGGTCAGTGCCATGCGGCGGACGAACTCGAGAGCCGCCGTAGGCGAGACGGCCACGCCAAGAGCCAAGGCTATGTCGTGATAAGCAGCCCCCTCATATTTGCGCGAGGGGTAGACACCGAAGACCTGGGCGAAATCCTCGATGTGTATCCTCTCGCCACCGGCGCCGCGATCGAAGCGTTTGACGAGAAGGACCTTGCCGTCAGACAGCGTATTGAATTCTTCGGGAACGCCCTCAAAATCGGACTTCTCGACCAGTTCGCATTCAGGAACGTCCATGCCGATTGCTGCTGCCAGCGCCAGGTTGGCGAATTCGTTCTCGGAAAAGCCCGGGAAGGCCGTCGAAGGGAACTTGGCAATGTACCGGCCCTGCTCGTCGTCCATCGGCAAGGTAAGGCCGCCGCCTTTTCCAATGTTCTTCATGACCGACAGCTTCATCTGCACGCCGGCAAGCGAGAACCGTGCCTTGGGCTGATCCTTTGAAGCATCCTGCGAAACCGCTATCGCGCCGTCACTGGGCAACGCCCGTGCGGCTCCCGGCAGATCGGCGCCCAGCGCCGCTAAAAGGTCGAAATCATTGCCTGGCCGCACATTGCCTTCGTGGTGCCTTCCATCGCCTGCGCAATTTCTCCTCCGGCAGGAGGTTCGCGAACAAAGCGGGCAAGGCGCTTGGCACAGGCTTCGGATCTTTCCGCAACACTCCCGTCGCTGCCCAAAACGAGAGGCTGACAACCGGAAAGCCGCCCGTCGCGCAGTAGGCCTCATCGAAGTTGAATGCATATCGCCCGGCGTCCTGACGATTGTGCCGATCTTCACTGCCTTCAAGAGCACGTCCAGCGACGGGATCGTCTTAGGTGCGCGAAAGACTGGAGGCATGATCGTCATCGTCAGGTTGAGAAACAAAGGCCGGTCGATCGTCATCATGATGCGGACGCAATAGAGCCTGAACAGCCGGCACCATGGCTTGCGGAACCAGCATCATTTCCAGACCGAGCGCTCGAGCAATATTCATGAGCGTTGTCGCACGCGCGGCTGCGGCTCCCTTTTCGATGTCGCGATATCGGGGACGGGATATACCCGCCAAATCAGCGACCTGCTCCTGCGTCATCGCAGCCGCCAGCCTGGCCTGCCTGAAAAGCCCACCAATTTCGAGAAGAATTTCCGATTGAGAATCCATTATGATACGTAAACGATCTTTTCGAATGCGCGATGATACGCAAAGGTATCTCCGACAAGCAAGTCACAACTCTATGATCTGTTCGCGTATCATATAGCCACGGGCGACCCGTCGCGGATTAGGCCATTGCGGCGCAAACCCAACCGCTTCGGCGGAGAGCTTTGCAGGGTTATCATGAAGCCCGCGGCGGAAGGCAGCAAGTCAAACAAAGAGAGGGCCCAGCGGGTCGTTCAGGCCGAAGGGCTGGGACGGACGCGTTCCTTGTCGAGCCGATTAGACAGGACGTCAATTCCACGAAGGTTCGCGGAAGCGGAAAGCCAAGGCAGCGGAGAGCGTTAAAAGAGGGAAGGATTGCTAATTGGCGGAGCCGCCCTTGCTTGGCCGAAGATACATGGCCTTCAAAATCAGGTAAAGGGCCTTGCGGTCAACGCTCCCATTCAAAAGGTACCCGAGAAGATCGTGGCGCATGTCGGGCGTCATCGGCTGTCGGTACGGGATCGCGCGATCCATCCGGTTCTTCTCAAACCAGTTGATGATCAGAAGGCAGAAGTCCAAAGCCAAAATTGCTTCACGGCCATCTATGAGATCGCGGCGCGCAGCGGCCTTTTCCTCGTCGGTTCCCTTGAAAGCGTAAGGGACGTCTTCCTGATATTCGTGATCGAAGAAATTGCCGAGAAACGGTTCCGCGTTCAGATTATAAAGAAGCAAGGCGAGAATTTTTACGTGCGATAGCCTAGTCGTATGTTCGGGCGTCTCTTCATTCAGCCACTTTTCGTTGTCGCTGACCCACTGGGCGTGAATTTGCTTTATAACGTTGGGAATGAATTGCGCGTCGAGCTCATGGACCTTGAAATTCGCGTAGCAAAATTGACGGAACGCGTAATTGAACGACTCGTAGTCGGAGAGCCATTCATCCAATTTTGTCTCATCAAACGGAATCATTTCAAATCGAACTCCCAGCCGCCCCAAACAGCAAGAGGGCGAAGGTTGGTAAACCTTCGCCCTCTAAAAGCAAATAGAAATCAGGGTTACGAAGCGGTTTTCACCGTTTCATTCACCAATTCAGCGGTAGACACATAACCGAGAGTCTTGTCAGGATTCGGCTTGATAACCGCGCGACCGTTTTCGTGCAGTTTCTTGAATCTTGAAATGTCACGCGGAAGAGCGCATCTTTCAGCGATCCTCGGCTTTACACCTTTCTCCATCATCATGCGTCGTTCTCCCGTTCCCTGGCCCAGCGGGGTAAATGCTAGTTGGGCGCGCCATACAAGCAACGCACATATTTGTCAATTTTCTGCAAACATGCAACGTGCAATCTGGTGCGTCATAAATGCGTACGTAGCAATTTGGTTGCTAATTTGGCGAAATGCGGGAATTTGCGAATTATTTTTGTCCACGTTTCGCTGCCAATAACGTTTCCACGTACGCCACTCCATGCTGCATCGCTCGGCCAAGCAGCCTAAATGCGTTATCGCCGTTGGAATTGCGAGGGTGATCTTCCAGCCATGCTGCATGATGGCGTACTGGTAGAGATAGCGGTGCGAAACGGGGTGGTGCTGGCGGCGACTATGCGGCGAAGGCGGCTGAAATAGCTCTCCACCATGTTGGTATGCTTGCCGTGGCCGTCGCTGTAGCTTTCCGAGGGGTTGATGCGGTCCAAGCGTAGCCGGCCTCCAGCACCCCCGGCCCCTTCAGGGGCTCAACTCGGTTGGCGTGACCGATCACCCCGATCAAAGCGCGACATGGCGTCGAATGCGGCTTCACTCTCAGATGCCCCAGTCGGCTACGGCGGGGCGCCTCCCTGATCACAAAGCAGCACCCGAACAAGCCCGCGACCAGCGCGAATCCCCGCTTCCGAGACTTTCTGACACAGTGAGACTAGGCGCCCGTCGCCACGTGCGATCGAGGCTGACATCAACCGGCGGGCAGATGCGCCGAGGCCAACAAGCGCGCCTGACGCAAAGCCGCCAGATCAGCCGAGCCGGTGCAGAAGCAGGCGACGGCCAACTGGCGGATGACGATCTCGAAATGCGCGACAACCGCCTCGGTGGATACCGTAGCCGCGCGCAGCACGCCAGCCGCCTGCCCGGCGATGTCCGCGCCCAGGCGGATAGCCTTGGCCACGTCGACGCCGTCGCTGATCCCGCCCGACGCAATCAGCTTCACCGCTGGCAGCGCCCGACGGACCGCCTGCACGCTGGCCGGAGTCGGAATCCCCCAATCGGCGAACGCCATCGCCACTGCGCGGTCGGCGGCATCGCGGGCGCGCTCGCCCTCCACCGCGGCCCAACTGGTGCCGCCGGCGCCGGCGACATCGATCACCGCCACGCCCGCCTCTACGAGCGCACAGGCCACCGAGGCGGACAGGCCCGACCCGACTTCCTTGGCCACGATCGGCACGCCCAGGCTGCGTGCGGCGCGAGCGATCTGCGCCAGGACGCCGCGCCAGTCGCGGTCGCCTTCCGGCTGTACCGCTTCCTGCAGCGGATTGAGATGGACGATGAGTCCATCGGCCTCCAGTGCACCCACCGCCCGGCGCGCGAGGTCCAGGCCGTCGGCCTCGCGCAGTTGCGCGGCGCCGATATTGGCCAGCAAGGGAACGTCTGGGGCGAGGCGGCGCAGCGCGCGCGTCAGCCCCTGGGAGTTGCGGGATTGCAGGCTCACGCGCTGCGAACCGACGCACATGGCGATCCGCAAGGCTTGCGCTGCCTCGCTCAGATGCCGGTTGATGGCCTCGGCGCGTGGCATGCCGCCGGTCATGGAGCTGATCAGCAGAGGCGCGCGCATGGTCTTGCCCAGCAGCGAGGCGCTGAGGTCGATCTGCGTCAGGTCCAACTCGGGCAATGCGCAGTGTTCGAAACGAATGCACTCCCAGCCGGCGGCCTTGGCCCACGCCGCTCGCCGATCCAGCACGATGTCCAGGTGGTCGTCCTTGCGCCGGCTCAGCTTGGTGTCGCTGATGCTCGACCCATCCGCCGCATCGGGCGACGGCGTTGCGTCGGATCGGACCGACGGCAGCGCGCGCACGCCGCCGTTTCCCGCGCGTTCAGGCCGGCGCACGCTCGCCTCCCCCCGCAGCGTCGCTGCGGTAGCGGCTGGTTGAGGTCTGGTAGTACTGCGCGCGGATGGCCGCCATGGCTTCGATCAACGGTCCCCACGGCGGTGGAAAGGGTTCTTGCGCCATCACCCGGTGCAGCATGCGGGTATGGCCGGCCAGCTCGTCGTTGAGGAACTCCACCACAGGCATAGCCGGATAGCGCTGCAGCAGCAGGATCGCCGCGTTAGCTCCCTCGCCGGCCGACTTATCCTTTTCGCGTCCATGCAGATCGTTCTGCAAGCGCCCTATCGCGGAGATGAGCCGCAGGACCTGGCGAAACGCCGGATGCGCGCGCAAGGTCGCCATGTCCAGCCCCCACAGCAAGGACAGGCAACAGAACACGTTCGTGTAGGCGATCGAATCCACGCCGTTCTGCAAGTACTCGGCGTAGGACCAGCGCTCTGCCCCTGCCGCCTGCGCGTGTCCGGCACGCAGCGCCGCGCAGTAGCACCGGGTATGGTAGAGAAGCTGAGCATAGTCGCGACGATCGTAGGCGAGCGCGGCGAGCGAAGCGCGCAGCACAGCACAGCCCTCGAATCCGGGGAGCGCGCACGGCACGCCTTGCCCGAGCGCCTGCTCCACCGCGGCGAGCTGCTCCGGCGCGATCAGGTCAAGGTCGTTGCAATCGTCCAGCCAGAACAGCAGCGCCAGTTCGCGATAGAACGCCACGATCAGCGTCTCGTCCAGCGGATCGCGGCCGGTGCGGGCGCTGGTGTCGCGCAGGCTCGGGTGGATGCGCTGCAGGATGTACTGGCCGCCCCTGACTGCTTCCAGGCCATGCTCGTCGGTGAACCCAGTCAGGGAACGCCCCCATTCCAGCACCTGCTGCAGCGCGCGATCGGTCGGGATCATGGCCCGGCTCCTGCTCCCTCGGCCGAGACGCGCCGCCCCCAACGAAGCGCCAGCCACAACCCGGCGAGTTCGGCCACGCGCACCACCCGCGTGGGGCAATACAGTTCCTTGCCGATCCACAGCGGCGTCTGGGGCAATACATGCGCCGCGTGGCGAGCGAGCATCCACTTCAGCGCACCCGCCACCGCCTGCGCGATGCGCCGACGCCCTGCCGGCTCTTCGCTCCCGTCCATCACGTGCAACGCGAACAGCGCATAGGCGGTTTCCTCGAATGAGGACGCGCGACCGGCGCCCCAGCCGCCGTCGTCGCGCTGCGCCTGCAGCAGCGCTGCCAGCGCGCGCTCGTCGCGCCACTGGGGCTTGCCTTGCGCCAGCGCAGCGACCGCATGCGCGGTTGGATACAGCCAGGAAACGTGCCATTTTTCGTTGTCCCATAGACCGTGCGGGTTGCGATTGGCCTCGACGTAGGCGCTGGTGCCGGCGGCGGGCTTTCCCAAAATTCGCAACGCATGCAGGGCATGGATGTTGGTCGACACCGAGGCATTGCGCTCGCCGGGGAAGGTGACGAAGAGCTCGCCGGTTGCGAAATGGCGCAACGCGTCGGCCGCCGGGTCGCGGCCTGCAAGGCGAAGGACGCACAACGCAACGGCGGTGTCGTCCGCATCGGCCGCGAAGTGCAAGGCCGGGCCCAGACCGCGCGCTCCGAGGCGGGCGTCGAGCTGCGCGATGATCACTTGCATCGCCTCGGCGAAAGCGGGATGCGCGAACAGACCGGCCAGATGCAAGGTGTACAGCGACCAGCATGGCTCGAACACATTGATCGGCCAGACGTTGGGAACGACACCTTCGATGCCGCTGCGCGTCGCCCGCGATGCCGCCTGCAGATACCCGTCGGCGCGCCCGACCTGCGGCGTGTTCCCCTGTGTCACGGCGTGGGCACGCCACGCGGCGGTGGCCGCTGGACTGATGCCGATGCTGCCGTCGTCGTCCGGGCATGCGGTGGCTGGCGACGTCCCCCAGGCTTCCCAGGAGTGCACCAACGGATGGCCGCTCGGCAACGTCGCCACAGCCCCCAGCTTGACCAGGCGTGCTTGCCGCAACGGCAACAGCGCCGGGTGGCGCGGAAACGCCAAGCCGCCCAGCAACGATGCGGCCTCGTCGCACAACTGTGGCAGGATCAGCTCCGCGCCGATGGGCGCGTCTTCCGGCACCGCACGCGCGTAGGGATCGGGCTGGCGCTCGAGGAACCGGATTGCAGCCTGGACTGCGTCGGCAGCGCCGGGAAGAGGATCGGCACGCTGCAATGCCAGCAACGCCGCCCACGTGGGCGCATGGCGAAACAGCGGGAAGTCCGCGCTTCCCCATCCGCCATCGGCCTGTTGCTGCGCGATGAGCCACGCGTACGCGTCCTGCCGACCGGTGACGTTGCCGTGGAACTGCAGAGCTCGCGCCGTGTCGTAGACGGCCGGACCGACGCTGCCGCCGTCGCTCATCTCGCTCAGCAGATGACGCAATTCGGAAAGGATCTGTTCGGACAGCGCGTTCACGCGGTATGTTCCTTCTGCAGAGGGCTAACGAGAACAGAAACGGGCAGACGCCGCGCACGTCGCCGTCGACACGGACACAGTGCAGCATGCAGCGCCCGCCGGCCGATCGCAGCAGCACAGGGGCGAGTCCTTACGGATGCGCGCGCTCATGCGTATGGCGCGGACAGATAGACGTTGGCCCGCTGCAGCATCTGCGCCAACCCTTCCGCACGCGGCCCCAGAGGGGCGATCGCCTCCCCGGCGTCGTGCAACAAGTACAGGGCGAACTGGCGCGCAGCCTGCAGCCCCATGATCGACGCGCAGGTCGGCTTCTGCGCCGCCGCGTCCTTACCGGGGGTCTTGCCAAGAGTCGCGGTATCCGCCGTCGCGTCGAGAATGTCGTCGGCCACCTGCAACGCCAGCCCGAAACAGGCGGTGTAGCGATCGAGCGCAGCATACAGCGCAGCGTGCGCGGCATCCTCCGCGATGGAGTATAGCGCGCCCATACGAACCGACGCGCGCACTAGCGCTCCGGTTTTCATCCCATGCATCGCCAGGATCCTGTCCAGCCCGGCGTGCTTTCCGACCAACGACAGATCGATGGCCTGCCCGCCTGCGGCACCCTCGGCGGACACCGCCTGCGCCAGTTCGCGCACGAGCGCGATACGGTTGTCGCCCGGCGCATCCAGGCTCGCCAGGGTGAGGAAGGCGTGGGCCTGCAGCGCATCGCCGACCAGGATCGCAGTGGCTTCGCCGAACTTTACGTGCACGGTCGGAAGGCCGCGGCGAAGCACGTCGTCATCCATCGAGGGCAGGTCGTCGTGGACCAGGGTACAGGCATGCATCATCTCGATGGCGGCGCCGACGTCGTCGAGCATGTGCGCCGGCGTGCCCGCCAGTGCGCCGGCAGCCAGACAGAGCAAGGCGCGGGTGCGCTTCCCGCCATGCAAGGTGGCGTAGCGCATGGCCGCCATCAACTCTGTCTTACCGTCGTCTTCGGCGCAGAGCAGACGCGCCAGCGCCTGTTCGACCCGCTTTGCGCCGTCCTGCATCCAGATCTCCGGGAGCAGGCCGCCAGATGCGCCGCGCGCCTGCGCGCCCAATCCGGATGCGGAAACGCCGATTCGGTCGCGTGGAGTGGAACCGGTCTGCATGTTGTTCATGTCCTTGTAGCTGAGACGGCCACGGCGAGCGCAAGTCGTCACGGTGTTGCCGGCGTCACACGAGTGCGTGCGCTGAGTGCAGCAATGCCGCGCCCCGCCGGCGCCGCTGCCTTGCCACACAGGGCATGCGATGCCAGCTCATGAAAAGCCTATTCGAATTTTCATTGACGGATGTGCGGTAGGGTAATAGCGACGGCCTTTTTCGACGTCGCTCAGCAACTGCGGCCGCACCCCGGCCTTGTGCATGGTCAGCGCCAAGGCGATGCAGAACTGCACCATTTCCAGCCATACCAGGTGGTAGCCGATGCAGACGTGTGGGCCGGTACCGAACTGCAGCATGTCCACGGGCCGGATCGGCTGTGTGCGTAGCAGCCACCGCGCCAGGCGGAACTGATCAGGCGCCTCGTGCAGCAGCGCCGAGGTCGAGAAATGCAGCAGCGGGATGCATAGATGGGTGCCCGCGGGAATGCGCCGTTGGCCGAGTTGCAATTCCTGCAGCGCGCGACGCGGCAAGAGCGTGGTCGCCGGATGCAGGCGCAGTGTCTCGCGGAACAGCGCCTCGGCGACCGGACACTGCGCCAGGTCCGCGTGCCGGGTCGGCACCGCGCCCACGCGTTGCGCCTCCTCAACCAGGGCGTCCCACAGCACAGGCTGCCGCGCCAGCTCGATTACAATCCAGGCCATCGTCGAGGCAGTGGTGTCGTGACCGGCAAGCAGCAGCAAGCGAATATTCGCGACCAGGACGTCATCGGAGAGCGGACCGTCGCTGCGGTCGAAGGCGCTCACCATGTCGTTGATCAACCCGGTGCGCGCGGCATGCGCGCGTGCGTCGCGGACGAACTGGCGCAACTGCGCGTCGATCCAGTCGCGGGCGGCACGGCCGCGCCGCAAAGGCAGTCCGGGCAGGTCGACCGGTGGCGCGACGATCAACTGCAGCAATTGCCGGTACTTGCGATGCCATCCCGGCAGGTCCTGCGCGGGGATTCCCATGAGGCTGAAGATAAGCTTCAGCATCAGGTCGCCGGTTTCGCGCAGGATGAGTACCTCGCCGCGGGCGCGCCATGCCTGCACCCGCGCCTGGATGACGGGCGCGAACAGGTCGCCGATCCCGGCCTGGGTCAGCCCCCTGGGCAAGAACGCTGCCTTGATGGCATCGCGCGCCTGCCGGTGCGCGCCGCCGTCCAGCGCAACCAACGTTCCGCCAAGCAATTCGGGCGCGATCTCTTCGATCAGCGCCGAGGACACGTCCTTGTGCCTGAGCAGTGAGAATGCGTCCGGATCCACACAGGTCATGAGATGTCCGGCAGGGCCGAAATCGAGCCAGAAGTGGCTGCCCAGCGTGCGTTGCGCGCGCCGCAGCAGGCGCGGCAGGTCGCAGACAATGGCGGGAAGATGCCCGACCAGGGGGAAAGCGCCAGGCATGACCGGGATGTCGCATCGCAGCCGGTGCCGACGGTTGAGTGGATTGAGCAGCATGTCCATCAGCAGCGCGCCGCCGCCGCCGATTCGGTGTCGTCTGCAGGGCGCGCGGCGCAGCTGTTGCCACCGTCGGCATATGTCGGCACATGCGCCAGCATGCCGCCGTCGATGCACACGAGCTGGCCGGTGATGAACGCAGCATCGTCGGAGAGCAGGAACGCCACCAGCGCGGCCACATCCTCGGGGCGGCCGACGCGCTGCAGGAGCTGGTGCCGGCGCAGATGCCGTTGCATGCACTCGTCCAGCTTGGCGAGGAGACGCTCGGTCATGATAAGACCCGGCGCAACCGCGTTGCAGCGTATCTGAGAGTGACCGTACTGGGTGGCGAGCGAAGCCGAGAGCATGTTCATCGCCGCCTTCGACGCGGCGTAGGACGTCTGCGCCGTGTCACCGCTGAGCCCTTGGCACGACGACATGTTGACGATCGCGCCACCGCCGCGGGCGATCATCCGTGGGATGGTCTGCCGGCAGCAGAGCAGCGTGCCGCGCAGATTGGTCGCCATTGTCTGGTCCCAGACTGCCAGGTCCAGGTCGAGGATGGCGCGGTCGCGCGGGGTCAGATGCATGGCGCTCGCATTGTTCACCAGCAGGTCGACCCCCCCGAAGTGCCGCTCCGCCGTCTCGAACAGCGCTGCCACCGCCTGCTCATCGGCGATATCCATGGCTATGGCCAGCGCGTGGCCTGCTTCGGCCGCGATCTGCGCGGTGCAGGTGATGGCCGCCGGGCCATCAATGTCGGCCACCACCACTCTGCCGCCTCCGCGCGCGATGGCGAGAGCGCATGCCTTGCCGATGCCGGCGCCAGCGCCGGTCACCACGGCCACCTTGCCTTCAAACCTTCCCATCGTGTCTCCTGAATTGCATTGGTCTTTCGCGGCATGCCGCTGGGCCTGCGTCGGAGAAGGCGCCGGGTCGGCGCTGGCGCACTCGTCATGGCCAGCGTCGCTTTCGATGACCCGAATGGCGGCGACCGGGCACTGGTTCGCCGCAAGCCGCACGGCGGCGTGCAGCGCCTGCGGGACCGTCGTAACGCACACTTCGGCCACGCCGTCCGGTTCGCGCTGGCGAAAGGTGCCCGGCAGCGTCAGCACGCACTGCCCGGTCGTTCCGCACAGATCCTGATCGACCAGGACGCGCATCTCAGCCCTCCTGCCCATGCAGCCGTACCGGCAGCGCGCGGAACGTCCTAAGGAACGCGGAGGGCTCCCGGGTCGGCTGCTCGGCCAATGCCAGCGTGGGGAAGCGCGCCTGGATCCGCGGCAGGCTCTCGGCCAACTGCACCCGGGCCAGTTGCGCACCAAGGCAGAAGTGGATGCCGTGGCCGAAGGTCAGCATGATCTTCCCGTCGATCGACATGCCAGGACTGGTGCCGTAGAACCGCACGGCATCGAAGCGATCGGGATCGGCGAAGGCGTCCGGGTCGCGATTGCCGGCCGCGATCAGCACGCGCACGTCCGCGTTCTTCGGGATCACCACGCCGCCCAGTTCGATGTCGCGCTGGGCGATACGCGGAATGGAGCTGAACATGGCGGGCGCGTCATAGCGCAGGGCTTCTTCGACGAAAGCCTTCAGCCCCACGGCATCTCCCTTCAGCCAGTGCCGCTGTTCGGGATACGCCAGCATCGCCAGGACCGCATGGCCGATGGCCGCGGCAGTGGTGGCGAAGCCGCCCAGCAGCATGCCCCAAAGCATGCTGATCAATTCCGCATCCGACAGCGTCTCGGCATCGTCGTCGTGTGCGCCGACCAGCATTGACACGATGTCGTGGCGGGAGTCGGTGCGCTTGCGCTGTATGAGGTCGCCGAAGTAGGCCTGCACCCTGGCGCTGGCCGCGTCCCCCGCGGCGAGTTGGGGATCGCTGGCGTGCGGGCTCAGGCCTTCCAGAATGGCGCTGATGCCGGTGATGAGCCCGAGAATGTCATCCGGGGGCATGCCGAACAGTTCGCCGAAAACCAGCATGGGCAAGGCCAGCGCGAATTCCTGATGCAGGTCCACTGCCTCCCCGCGCTCCAGTGCGGGCGCCATGCCGTCCAGGCGCGCTGCGACAATGCGAGCGATGGTCGGCCTCAGCTTGTCGATCTGGCCGATGGTGAAATCGCGCGAGATCAGCCGGCGCAGACGCGTATGCGTTGGAGGTTCCTTCATCGCTAAAGTGGACGCCAGCAAACTTAGCGACAGGCTGGTCGCCGCTCGCGGGAAATAGCGCGCCAGTTCGCCTGGCGCCGGCCCCCGAAAAGCATCGCCCGTGGCCTTGAGCGCCCAGTAGATGTCGGCGTGCCGGCTCAACAGAAAGAGGCCCGACGCCGCGCGATGTACCGGATCGTGCTCGCGCAACCACCGCATGAATGGGTACGGGTCCTGAATGCACGCTGGCGACGCCAGTTCGGCGAAGGCGTCCCAGCATGATGCCATGGTGTCTTGCACGTCCATCTTGGTCACCTGTTGGCTGGCTGATCTGATCGGCGCGGCAGGCGCGCCGGCAATTCGAGAACATCGGGATTCCTGGTGGCGTCCGCGTGTCACCAGAGCACCGGGAACTCCTCGAACCCGCCAGTGATGATCTCCTTGCGCAACTTCAGTTCTTCGGGCGCCACGGCCAGGCGCAGCGCGGGAAAGCGCTGGAAGATCGAACCGAACACCGCCTTGAGTTCCAGCCTGGCCAGCGCCAAGCCGACGCAGTTGTGGGGCCCGTAGGAGAACGCCAGGTGCGGGTTTTCGTCACGTCCGATGTCGAAGATTTCCGGGTCGTCGAAATGGCGCGGATCGAATGACGTCGCCGGCAGGCCGACGAGCACCTTGCTCTCCGCGGGAACATGCGCGCCCGCGATGGTCACGTCGGTCCTCGGATATCGCATGATGCCGTCCCAGCCGGCGCCCGGCGGGTACATGCGCAGGATTTCCTCTACCGCCTTGTCCACCAGGGATGCATCGCCAACCAGGCGTTCGCGCTGTTGCGGATGGCGGAACATGGCCAGCAGGCCGAATTCGAGCTGCGCGACGGTGCTCTCGTGCCCCGCCACCAGCATGCCCGCCGCCAGGCCGATCGCCTCTTCCTCGGTCGCCTTGCCCTGGTCGATCGCCGCGACCAGATCCGTCAGCACGTTGTCGCCCGGATCCTGGCGCTTGTCCCGCATCTTGCCGCGAATGTAGGCGCGGAGTTCTTCCCAGGCCAAGCGCGACGCGCTTCGCGGGCCGCTTTCATGCTGGTGCGTCATCACCTCGTCGGACAGCCCGGCGAAAAAGGCGTGATCCTCGTAGAGCACGCCCATCAGCGCGCCAATGACCATGGCCGGAAGCGGAAAGGAGAGGTGGCGCCGCAGATCGGCGGGCTGGGGCTGGGCCGCCAGCGTCTCGAACAACTGCGCGGCGATCGCCTCGACCTGCTCCGCCAGCAGCTTCACCCTGCCGTTGCTGAAGGCCGGCGCCACGATCGTGCGTAACCGCGTATGCTCGCCCCCCTCGTGCGAGACCAGCCATCCTGGCGAACCGAGAATCACCGAATCCGGGGTGAATGCCGCCGGCGGCATTCCCGCGGGCCGGAACGCCGCGTCGGACAACACTGCCTTGGCCTCGTCATAGCCTGTCACCCACCAGCCTTCGTGCCCGGACGGGAAGCGCACGCGGTGGATCGGACCGTTGGCCCGTAAGGCCAACATCTCAGGCGAGGGCTCAATGTGATCGACGCGCCACATCGGCAGCGTCGGCAAAGGTTGTTCGGACATGGGTGGCACTTCACTCTATAGCGATGGAAGGGCGGAAGGTGACCGGCGGGCGCTGCGGTAGAGAAGACCTCAGACGGCATGTAGACGACGTCGTCGGAAGGCAGACCGATTATCAGGATCGGCTGACGCTTAACTGTCTAGGCAAACGCGCGGCGAGATGCAGAACGTTATCCTGTACCTTCGGGTCAGGATAAAGTCGGTGTGGTCAGCCTTTGACTCGCCGCCGGCCAAGATTTCCTGCGCAAGGGTCGACAAGGCCAGCGCGCTGTTTGGTAGGGGCGGTTTCGCCGAGGACCCCCTGCCCATAGACGCTATCCGACGCGGATTTGACATTTTGCTTTTCTTTCTTCGTTCCATTCGTGTCATCCACGAAATGAAAGTCGGTCGGCGGCTCCCGGCCGCAACGAAGGTGCTTCAAATCTCGTGCCAATTTGGCAGCAGCAGAAAAAAATCTTGGCAGCTTCTCAGCGGCTTAGCCTGAGGCCAGAGAAGAGCTAGGCGAAATAAGCCGGTGTCGCGGGCAACAAAGGCGACGGTACAGTGTCGGACAGAACGCCTCGGGCGACCTTTAGGTCGGGCCTGCGACATTCTGGTCCAGTTTTGAACATAAGAGGGCGGCAAACAGACACGATTGGGGAATTCGATCCTCACGGCGCCAGGGCGCTTGCCCAAGAGCGCGCGCTCATGTTGCTGCGACAGGCGCGTGTTCGCGATAGCCGTGCCTGCGCACCCATGAACGCTAGCGGCACACGCTACGACGGAGTGCCCGCAGCCTCAGGTAGTGCATCGGCTCGGCTTCCGGTTCTTCTTTGCCCAGCCGGGGCTGAAGCGCCGAATATCCGCACCATACAGCATCGTTGTTGCCTGTGTGACGAGGCGGCATAGCGCGCGCCCGATCTTCTAAGACACGGCCTCCGAGAAGAAGGTGCGGTCCAACAGCACCTCTATTTGAAATGGCACGCCGCTTGCTGCTCCTGGTTAGAGCACCATCAAATCACGATGAAAGCGACTTGCACCATGCCCGACGCGCGAAGCTCTAGACAGTGGCCTGAGGAGGCGGTGCCCGTTCCCGCTGAACATCGGGACATCGTCTCCTCCGGAAGGCCGTTCTCGGTGGCCGCTTTGCGCATGGCTGGTCCGATGCCGGCACGCCAACACGGGCCGCTCGCGCAAATGCCGTTTACCGGTTCTGTTCAGCATGGGAGTGCCCAAGGGCCCCGTCAAAGGGTCACCCAAGCCAAGGCCGGCGGGTCACTGCCACATATCGACAACACGCTGAACCAGTCCAGTGACCCGAGTCTGCGTGAACTGACATTTCAGGCCCCCACATGCTTGCGATATTGGCTACTTCCGGCCGCTATCCCTTTTCCCCGGGCACGATCGCGGGTGACCGATCCCGCTTTCGGCGCCATAGCCGTGGAAAGCAAGCGGCTCGACGGTATCCAGCTCGCTCAGATCGATTGCGTTCGGGTGGCCAAGACCAGCCGCCAAGACGTTCCCATACGTCGAGAGGGGAAAAGGAGGTTGCGAGCCGCGAGGTCCTCATCCCGTGCCGGGCATACGAGCCTCTGCTCGGTATTGCGCCAGCCTCTGCCAGAATTCAGCGCCAGTTTTCTTCTTTAGGAGCAACTTGATGACAGTTCAAAAGAAAATTCCCTTCGTCACCTTTCTCACGCGCGTTCACGATAAGTCAGTCCAGGGGCCAAATCCATATCGCTGGGAAGAAAAGACATCTGACGACTACTTTGCCGGCAAGCGGGTCATCCTGTTCTCGCTGCCTGGCGCCTTCACACCAACCTGCTCGACCTACCAATTGCCCCAGTTCGAAGAGCTCTATGATGAGTTTGAGAAGGAGGGAATTGACGCGATTTACTGCCTCTCAGTCAACGACGCCTTCGTCATGAATGCGTGGGGGAAGTCCTTGGGCCTGAAGCAGGTCGAGCTCATCCCCGATGGCTCAGGCGAGTTCACACGCAAAATGGGCATGCTCGTCGCCAAGGACAATCTCGGCTTCGGGATGCGCTCTTGGCGCTACGCCGCCCTGATCAACAATGGCGTGGTGGAGCACTGGTTCGAGGAGGAAGGTTTCTCCGACAACTGCGAGGCCGACCCCTATGGCGTCTCATCCCCGCAAAACGTTCTCGAAACGCTGAAAGCCGCCGGTTGACCTAGAAAACGTCTCACTGGTGCCAGTGCCGGCCCCAAGAGGCTCCTCGACAGGATTATCGCGCTCACCATGCAATCCTCAGCAAGCCTGCTTCAACGCCAGAAGCAATCCATGGTGGCATCGCCTCAACTCATTGAGTCGATACGCTTGCTGCAACTGGCGCATACTGAACTGCATCAGTTCGTGGAGCGGGAAATTGAGAAGAACCCGCTCTTGGAATCTGCATCAAGCGATGGCGGGCCTTTTGACGACGTTTCGATTTCGGGAGCGGATCAGCCTGTCGGCCCTGGCACAAACGCCGTTGAAGGACCGACCGGGGCAGGGTCGCCTGAACGGCTCGGGCAATGGAAATCACTTCGCAACACGACCAACAACCCGCTGGGCAATGGCCCTTCCCTCGACGAGTTTGCCACCCTCGCCGAAACATTGCACGACCATGTCGCTCGTCAGATCGCCCTCACTGCGTTCACACCACAGGAGCGGCTGATCGCTGGCCAGCTTGCCGCCGATCTGGAAGACACTGGCTATATTCGGGCAAACCTTTTGGAGCTGGCCGAGAGCCTGAATGTCCGTGAGGCTGTTGTGGAACGGGTTCTCGGAACCTTGCAGCAATTTGATCCACCGGGAGTTTTTGCGCGAAATCTCAGAGAATGCCTCGAGATCCAGTTGCGCCAGCGAAACCGGCTCGACCCGGCAATGGCAGCTTTGGTTGCCAATCTTGAAATGCTTGCGCGACGCGATTTTGAGGCGCTGAAGCAGCATTGCGGCGTCGATGAAGAAGACCTTCTCGACATGATGCATGAGATTCGGGCGCTCGATCCCAAGCCTGGGAACAGATTCCAATCCGGTGCGTCTGAATCAATCATACCCGACGTCTGGGTCACGCCCTCGCCGCAAGGCGGGTGGCAGATCGAACTTGATCCCGCCACGCTGCCGAAGCTGCTGATCAACCAAACCTACTATGCCGAAGTCACGCGTCAAACTGCCCAAAATTCGAAAGATCAAGCATTTCTCGACGAATGCTTGCAAAATGCGAACTGGCTAATCCGCAGCCTCGATCAGCGCGCCAAGACCATTGTTAAGGTTGCGGCTGAAATCGTGCGTCAGCAGGATGCCTTTTTGGAACATGGCGTCGCCCACCTGCGGCCTCTCAATCTCAGAACCGTCGCTGACGCGATCGGCGTGCACGAGTCGACGGTAAGCCGGGTGACCTCGAACAAGTACATGCTTACCCCGCGCGGCGTCTTTGAACTGAAGTATTTTTTCACCGTCGCGATCGCGTCCTGCCAAGGCGGCGATGCGCACTCCGCCGAAGCTGTCCGGCATCGGATCAAAGCGATCATTGCCGCAGAATCTCCCGGCCACGTGCTTTCCGATGAGGACATCGCTGTCCGGCTGAAGGAAACCGGCATCGATGTTGCGCGCCGCACCGTCACAAAATATCGCGAAGCAATGAACATCCCCTCCTCCGTGCAACGCCGCCGGGAAATGCGCTTGTGTTTTTAGATTTGGGTCAAGGCAGCCAACATCATGTTGCATTGCATCAAGTGGAGACTTCGTTCATGACCCAATCCGCAGCAGGTGTCATGGACGCTGTTCTGCGCGACCCAGAAAAGCCCGTCCCACCGTCTGGTCCCGCATGGGGTGCGGTCATTTCGCTTTCCTTGGGCACCTTCGGGCTGGTCACGGCAGAGTTTCTGCCTGTGAGCCTGCTCACGCCCCTCGCGCATGATCTCGGTATCAGCGAGGGAGCGGCTGGACAGGCCATGACGGCGACAGCTATCGTCGGGGCGATCTCGGCGCCGACGGTGGCCATTATCACAAAGCGCCTGGACCGCAGGATCGTCATGTGGGCGATGACGCTGCTGCTGATCCTGTCGGACGTTCTGGCGGCCGGCGCCTGGTCGCTGGCGGTTCTCCTGACTGCACGCATCGTGCTCGGCATAGCGCTCGGAGGCTTCTGGTCGATGTCGGCAGCATTGGCGATGCGGCTCGTTCCAAGCCACCTCCTGGCCCGCGCTATGTCGATCATCCTCACCGGCGTTTCGGTGGCTACCGTTTGCGCAGCTCCAATCGGCGCTTATGTCGGCGATATCTGGGGATGGCGAAGCGCCTTCATGCTCGCCGCAGTCGGCGGCGCGGCTACACTGCTGGTGCAACTCATAACCATTCCGAGACTGCCTCCGATTGGAGTGGCTAGCTTCCGCAGCCTGCTGGATGTGGCTCAGATTCCGATGGTCAAGGTTGCGCTTTTGGTCGTCCTGCTGGTCGCTTCCGGCCACTTCGCCGGAATCACCTATATTCGCGCCTTCCTCGAGAAGATTCCCGCGCTGGATGTCGAGACGATCTCGCTTGTGTTGCTGGCTTTTGGCATCGGCGGATTCTTCGGCAATTTGGCCGGCGGGCTTCTGGCCGAGTACAGTCTCAAGGCAGTCGCGGCCCTTGCACCGCTGCTCATAGCGATAGCCGCTGTTTCGCTGCTGACGGCGGGAGCATCGGCCTTGGCCTCGGCGATTGCTGTTGCCGCGTGGGGGTTTGCCTTCGGCGCGGTGCCAGTGGGATTGCAGACGTGGATGGTACGGAGGGCCGTTCCCGAGCAGGCCCAAAGCGCCGGTGTGCTGCTGGTCACAGCATTCCAAGTGGCAATCGCAGCCGGCGCGATTTTCGGCGGACTATTGGTGGACAATGCCGGGGTTACCAGTGCCATTGCCTACAGTGCTGTTGCCACGTTCCTCGCTGCCCTCATAGTGTTCCTGCTCGGCCCGAAGCGCGAAACCTAGACCGCCTGACAGAAAAGGCCTCAGCAGCGCAGCGGGACGAGAGATGCGATGCACGGCGCGGCGCGGTTCTCCACACGATTACGCATGGACCAGCGCAGCTGCCTCGCCGGCTTCACCTCCGGGCCATGGCGACCTTCGCCGCCAGACACGCGAACCTCGCCGGCACCGGTTTCCATTTGGCGACGGTGAGCGCTGCCGGCGCGATGGAACCCTTGCTGGCGGTCATACCTTTCACGACAAGCCGGCATTCTGGCCAAGCGACAGCTACGCGCCGGCCATGCCCGTCAGAACGCCGGTGACGATGCCGCTCGATAGCGCAGACAGGTCGCGAATTGCCAGTCGTGTCAACGGCGGCCGGATTATCGTCGATCGCGCGTACCTTGTTTCGGCCGCAGACTATCGTTCGGCAGCTTGTGATCTTGACCACATAGCCTAGGAGCTATATATGACTTGCGAAGCCGTTTTTGGCGATGAGTTCGACGGGGAGTCGAGGCGTTGCACCAGACAGTCCAAGATGAGCTATTGGCCTCGGCTAAGCTGCTCGGTGTGTTCGGGCCCCAGCTGGGGCGACCGCATGCGGACCTTGAATGACTCGCTTCGCGAACATGAAAGAACTTCGCTTCGACGCTGATGATGGTGTCTGGCGGGTTGCGTTCGCATTCGACCGGAAGCGGGAGGCGATCCTGCTCGTCGCCGGCGATAAGTCGGGCGTGAGTGAGTAGCGCTTCTATAAAAGTCTGATCGCCAAGGCGGACAAGCGCTATCAAGGGCATCTCGACCGTTTGGGGGCGGCGAAGAAGGAGAAGAAGTGATGGGACGCAAGCTTGACGACCTAATCGCTGCGCTCCCCGAGGATCGTCGGGAGCGGGTCGACGCGCGATTCGAAGAATTAAGGGGAGAAGTCGAGAGTCTCGGCGATTTGCGGCGTGCCGCTGGAAAGGCCCAGGCCGAAATCGCTTCGGTCCTCAAGATCAAGCAGCCTTCGGTCTCGAAGATCGAGAAACAAGCCGACATGTACTTGTCTACTCTTAAAAGCTACGTCGAGGCGATCGGGGGGCAACTCGAACTCGTCGTTCGCCTTCCCTCACGCGCGGCCCTCCGTATAGAGCGGCTCGGCGACGTGGTGGCTCCCAAAGCCGTCTCCGTGCATAGCGTCAAAAGAGCGGCAGGTGGACGTAATCGCACAAAAGCCGCACGCGCCGGCTGACCTCACTCTGTTTCGGCTAAAGACTACCGATGGGCGAGATGGTCTCGTCGATGCGAGGAGTAGGAGGTATGAGCAACGTCCTAGTTAAGCCAGCTCGCGGCAAGGTAACGGAGGCCGACATAGGTGTGAGCTGCGGATGCCGGCGACTTTGGCTGCCTCCTGGACTGCGCGGTGTAATTGCCTCGATGAGATCGGCGCGGTGAAGCTGCGCCCCGGGGAACAGTCAGCCATGGGGGAGCATCACCCCGCGCCACCTGCCTTCGCGCCACCACAGCCGGAGCAGTTCCAGAAGTTGCAGCGAGAGCATAGCGTTGCGGTCCCTGCGTCCCTTGCCCTGTTCGACGCGGATCAGCATGCGTGTCGAGTCGATTTCGTCGATCTTGAGGTGCGCAACCTCGGACACGCGCAGGCCCGCGCCATAGGCGACGCCGAGCGCGGCCTTGTACTTGATGCCGGGTGCGGCTTCGAGCAGCCGCGCCTCCACGCTCAGCACCTCGGGCAGCTTGCGCTGATACCTCATGATCACCAGCGCACGCGCCAGATCCCGACGCTTCAGCCTCACGAGGAACAGGAACCGCAGTGCCGAGACCGCGCCATTGATCGTCGCAGGGCCGACGCCGCTCTCATGCTGATGCAGCTGGAATCGACGGATGTCCGCAGCCGTCGCCGTGTCGGGCGAGCGGCCAAGGAACACAGCGAAGCGCCGGAGGTGACGAAAGTAGTCCTGCTGGGTATGGGAGCCTAGGCCACGCATGAGCATGTCGTGCTGCATGCGCTGGCGAAGCGGAGAGATTGGTGCATCGGTCGACAGGGTAGCCATGGCGAGTTCCTCTCGTTGAACGGAACTCCATGGTCAGATCGACGCCTCTTCCCGCTCAAGTCAAATGGCAGTCGCGCCATCTCAGGCCGAGGCCCTTAAGAAGTTCAAAGCAGCGATAGCGGCACGGCGCCTAGAAGGACCGTCAGATCCAAAATGTTAGAAGTCTGTACAGTTACCCTTTGCCGACAATTTCGACCAACAGGCGGTTCAAGCCGTGTGGTAGCTTGCGATCACCGATAGCGCACTGCGACGTTCGTTCGAAACCTTTTCTTTAGCTCGTGTGACCTGCCACTGAGAATTTCCTCCATCTGAGATTAGAGTCCGGGCCTTGATTGAAGGACGGACTGATGAAGAGAAAGCGGTTTACGGAAGAGCAGATCATCGCGGTTCTGCGCGAGCATGAGGCGGGTGCGAAGGCGGGCGATCTTGCCCGCAAGCACGGGGTCTCGGAGGCGACGCTGTATAACTGGAAGGCCAAGTATGGCGGGATGGACGTCTCTGACGCCAAGCGGCTGAAGGCTCTGGAAGACGAGAACGCCAAGCTGAAGAAGCTGCTTGCCGACCAGATGCTCGAAGCCTCGGCATTGCGCGAGCTTCTGTCAAAAAAATGGTAGGGCCCGCCGCCAAGCGCGAAGCCGTAGCGCATCTGCAGGCCGTCATGGGCCTATCGGAGCGTCGGGCCTGTTCCTTCGTCGGTGCCGATCGCAAGATGATCCGCTACCAGTCTCGCCGCCCGCCAGAGACGGAGCTGCGCGGTCGGCTGCGCGACCTCGCCAACGAGCGCCGACGCTTCGGCTACCGGCGGCTGTTCATCCTGCTCAGGCGCGAGGGCGAGGCATCTGGGGTCAACCGTATCTA
Organism: Mesorhizobium sp. M0047; assembly: GCF_040323315.1. Lineage (NCBI taxonomy): Bacteria > Pseudomonadati > Pseudomonadota > Alphaproteobacteria > Hyphomicrobiales > Phyllobacteriaceae > Mesorhizobium > Mesorhizobium sp. M0047. The sequence goes on from NZ_JAMYUW010000040.1 coordinate 43,198, forward strand.
CCGTCTCTGTCGCGAGGAAGGTCTGACAGTGCGCAAGCGCCGGGCAAGACGGCGAGCAGTCGGCACGCGGGCGCCGATCCTGGTCGAGGCAAAGCCGAATGCACGCTGGTCGCTGGATTTCGTGCATGACCAGTTCGCCTGTGGCCGGAGGTTCCGCGTGCTCAACATCGTCGACGAAGGGACGCGCGAATGCCTGGCCGCGATCCCGGACACCTCGATCTCCGGCCGTCGGGTTGCTCGCGAGCTGACGGAACTGATCGCCCAGCGCGGCAAGCCAAGCATGATCGTCTCCGACCACGGCACCGAGTTCACGTCGAACGCCATCCTTGCATGGTCGAAGGATCACGCGATCGAATGGCACTACATCGCGCCGGGCAAGCCGATGCAGAATGGTTATGTCGAATCCTTCAACGGTCGCATGCGCGACGAGCTCTTGAACGAGAGCCTGTTCTTCGGCCTCGACCACGCCCGCAGCGCCATCGCCGAATGGCGGGAGGACTTCAACACCGCGAGGCCTCATTCCTCGCTCGGCTACCAGACCCCGGCAGCCTATGCCGAGGTCATCACCGCAACCGGCTCCGACGCTGTGCTGATGGAAGGCTCCGCGCCTCCGCCGGTTGCTCAACCCGCGTCACAAGGCGTAACAAAAACGGTCGAGGCTCTAATCGCAGCTGGATGACAGTTCAGTGGCAGGTCACGGGCTATTTCGAAGGCGTTTATGTTTCAGGTTTTGATGAGTTTCGGCGGTTGACCAGATTCGACTGGCCAGCACGGGTAGATGATCCGCTCGTCTCGCTATTCCTACTAATCTGCGACCTTGCGATGAATCCGACTCGTGGATTCCCGTTTCCACTCAACGGACCAGACGACATCATTATCGATATCGACCCGGGTGCGCGGTTCACCCGTCTCTGCGCAGCAGCGAAAGATAATCCGGCGCTGGCGCGCGCGATACAGTCCCGTAGTCTCGAAGATTACGTCAACGTCGCAGGAGCTCTAACGTCGCGGTGCGGCTATGACCATCCGATGGCGGCACTCGAGAACATCGTCAACCTGATCGGTGACGATGTCGGTGCGACCGCGCTGATGCGCGAATGGGAAACCTTTCGTTTCTCGCCCAGAAACCAACCAATCAGGGTGATGGTTGCCCATTTCCTCTCGTTCTGTCGCGATAAATATGAGCATCCTGAATTCTTTTGCTGGCCCGGTGCCTATACGGGGGGGACTGGTGCCACCGACAAGTATCGCGAACTGCTTATTCGGAATCTTTCCCTGTTCTCGGACCGTTCGGACGAGGATGGCATCTTTCCACGGAAAGTGCGTGGTCGCGATGAAACCGCTGTGCACGAGACCCTCAATGTCTTTTTCGGCTCGACGCTACTCTACAATTTGACACGGCAGTGGATTCTTGAGGACGGTGCGTTTCGCTATGACTTTCACTGGTTAACCGGTCGTCGAGAAAATGACGATCTAATCGCCTGGCAAAAGCGATGTTCGAAGCCACATTCGGAGCTCATCCTGATGACTTCGAATTGGTGGCCAGTACCGTATCTGATTCACCTCCTACGAAATGAAGACTGCCAATGCGACGTCTTGCGTCGACTTGGTGCAAGATGTTGGCGGCACGTGAGCGACGCGGTGGTGAGCTAAGAGGTGACATGACATGACCGTGCGGCGCGCCTGGCACAAATGGCTCGTAGACTTCGCAGAAGTGGCCAACCGACTGCAGTTGGCAAAGAGATCCCTCGCGCTCTCTGATCATGAGCGGCGTAAATCAGTCGTGCTGGCACTCTATGCTCGGCTATTGAGTGAGCTGACGACGGCGCTGATTCTTGCGGAGACGAAACGAGACCTTGCTTTTCGTACGACGTGCCGATCGATCATTGAATGTGCGTTACACCTTGAGATGGCGGAAACTGACCCGACCTATCTCACTCGTTTGAAGGACGACGATGATGCCAGTCGCCGATCGCGCGCCATACGATTCCGGAGCAAGAGTTCTACCTTGACCACGGAAGCGGACAAGACGCTCAGCGACTTCATTCAACGTATGCCAAAATAAAGCAAACTGCAGATATCCGAGCTCGACACTGCGCTTCCGCGGCTGACCCATTCCTTCCGTGAGCTTTCGGCGGATACGGTGCACGTGACTCTGACTGCAATTCAGCGTCACGTGGCGCCGGACAAGGAGGGCATTGAGAGGCTACGAATCGAACCGAAATTCAGCTCTTTTGACATGGAGGATGCAGCCTCCTTGGCGGCGCTGGCACTTCTAAATGCTACACGGATCCTCCTGGTGCTTGTTCCCGAAATTGCGCAGGCTAATGGATTCGCCGCGCTCCAAAGACGCTATGCATCGCTCTATCGGCAGGGCCTCCGCTCGCTGAGAAAGGCCGAGCAGAAGGCGAACACCGGTACAGCCTAATCTGGGTCATCCAACGCATTTTCAGACATCCTTGAAACTTCGCATCGCCAGTTTATATTGGAGGGTAAGCGCCGTCATCGTCGGCGCGGCCGCTGCCATGGCGAAGGACCCCTGGTCCAACGAGTCACCCTCTAGCGACGTAACCCTCATTGGGGCCGCAGAGACGAGCAGCGCGTTTCGACCTGGCCCAGATGAAGGTAATCGCAATGTATTCCACAATCGATGGCGCCAAGAGGCGCGCAAAAGAGCTGAAGCGGCTGTTTGACGGCAGCGGTTTCGTCTACCCGTTGAGTAAATGCCAGACTGCCGTGGCGCATGGCGGTGGTTTTCGCGACTGGAACGACCTCGAAGCGGCTCTCAGTCGAACCCCGAGAACGATCGACCCAGCCGCCTTTCGCAAATGGCTGCTGACGGCGTTGCCGCTACCTTGCCATCCACCGGTGACAGCTTGGCTTGACGAAGATCCGGCTGAAGCCGCTCCAGATCCTGAGACGCCGCCTCGGTGGTATCGTGACGTGTTTCCCTACCTGATGGCGGCTTCTGTATTGCATCGCAGTCGGACGTCGCTCTTGCGGCCAGGTTCAGGAGCCGGCCAACAGCTCAGGGAGAAGCTTGTTATTGGGCCGCTCCTGAACATCCACGGAGGCGCTCGGGCGGTTCCTTTGCTCGAACCCGACACCTTGGCATTTGTCTTTAAGGGCGATCTGGAGTCGGTATTTCGGGACGATGTTTTTCACCCGAGGTTCCAAGCAGAACTTGAGGCCCTGACCGCTGCCGGCATTCTGGATATCCGGGAAGGCAGGGTGAGAGTTCTGTCCCCCGATGCGGAGGCGATCGCAACTTACATCGCCGATTACAGAAGCGGAAAAGCTGAGTACTGGGCAGATACGGGTGGCGCCGAGGCGATGCGCGCCTTGCACGATGCGCTCGTAGCGATCGGCGTTCGCAACGCCCGGCGTGTTGCGGACGCTATCACCCGCCAAGGGTCGGAAGCCTACACCACACCCTCTGGTCCGGTTTTGGAGTTGCTGTCCGCGCTTGCCGAAGAAGGCGAGCTCGAGACACTCGCCAAAGCGTACGGGCTGTTCGCCACGATTCGACCGACGAACGCCCAGTTCGTGCGCGAGGCGGTCCCGGCGAAAATTTCGTCGCGTTATCTCGCAAGTCATCGGCGTCTCGGCGCATCCAAGATATTGTCGTGGGCGTCGCGCAATCCAGATTGGTCCGAAAGCCTGAAGGCAACGATCGAGAAGCCGGCGCTGTTTGCGCTCACAGTCGATGCAATGGCGCAAGCGGTCGCCAACCCTGCGTGACGAATAACCTGCCGTCGCCGGAACACCGGCGGCGGCTATCCACTAACAGTGGTTTTTACCTGAGGCCGAGATTCGTATGACGGACATATTTGAGAACGCGGTTCACTCTATCCAGATGGGAATCGAGGACTTTCAGTCTAATGATGAGCGTCGACCGGTCAGTGCGCTGCGAAATTTTTACGCGGGTGTCCTGTTGCTCGGGAAACAATGTCTTCTGAATGCTGCGCCTGATGCTGACCCGATGGACGTTCTCGCCTCGAAATTCGCACCCGTTCTAAACGACGACGGCGACCTCGTCCATCAGCCGAAGGGGTTTCAGACGATTGACCTCGCAGAGCTGCGCGAGCGGTTCAAGGCCTTCCGACTGACGTGGCCGGCGGGTGAGATCAAGGATCTACAGAAACTTCGCAACGAATTCGAGCACTACCACTCGGAAGCTCCCAAGGAGGCGATCCGGCAGGCGATCGCGTCCTGCTTTCCATTGGTGGAAGGATTCTTCGCCATTCTCGAGCGGTCGCCGAAAGCGGAGCTCGGAGATGCGTGGGATGTGATGCTTGCGGAAAAGAAGTTCTTCGAGAAGTTGAAGCGCGAATGCGACGGGACGTTCAACGCGATCGCATGGTGGGGCGAGATAACGGACCGGGCGCAGATTCGTTGCCCGACATGCGGTTCGTCACTGCTTTATCAGGAAGACGTCGACAATAGTGACCCTGCCGAGATCAAGGGCCGGTGCAAGGCCTGTGCCGATAGCTTCTCGGCGGAACAAACAGTTGAACTTCTCGTCGAGACTCAGTTTGGAGCGGACGACTATATCGCCGCGAAGGAAGGATTGGATTCGGTAATTCATGACTGTCCGGAATGTTCTAACGCCACCTATGTTGAGACCGGCGATACGGTGAAGTGCTTTTGGTGTGACTACGCCATTAGCGGACGGTGCGCTCGTTGCGGCACGTCGCTCGGCGTTTCAAACATGTCGGTAAACAACTCGCGCGTGTGCGACTACTGCGACCACATGATGTCGAAAGACGACTAGACCGGCAAAGGGTCGTGCCGAGCTTTATTGCTTCTGCGCAGAGCGACTTTCGAGGTTGCCGATACGCACCTTCAGTTCATCGAGCGTAGCCTGTTTTGCTTTCAGGGCTCTATCTCAATGCCTTGCTGATGAACCGTGATGCTCAAAGCAATGACATTCTGTGTGATGGCCGTTGGATCGACAGCGGTGGCAGGTGAAAATGCGTTGCTCAAAACCGGCAACAATGTCAGTAGCCAACTTAGCGCCAGCGCAGCTGCAACATAGCTGTAGCTTGCCTTTTCGGCGCGATCCAGGAGTGGGCTGACCGTCGTTACCTTTAGGGGGCCTCGAGGGCGTCTTCGTCGTCGCGCTCATCGGTATCGATACGATGAATGCGAAAAGAAGCTTCGATGTCTGTACGAAACCACGGCCAAGCTAGCCACAACAGTGATCCGAAAAGACCGAAAAGGGGAGCGGCGAGTTGGCAGTATGTTAGGAAGTCGCGTTGAGGCAGAAAAAATTAGGATAGCTCCGGCGAGCATCGGCCCAGCCAGGCAGAACGCAATCGCCATTGTGTGGCGCACCACCGAAACAGAGGTGTCCGCTCCCAGAAATTCGATGACGAATTCCGTTCTTCGATGACCAGCCATGCACGCCCCACAATCTTTGGTAGGCCATAAACTCCCGTGATCAGCCTGGCGATTGCCGGCTGAGAGACGCTACCACTTGCCCTCGAACATGAATCGCAGATCGGCATGCGTCCTAAGCGCTTCGGTCAAGACGTCGATTGATTCCGAGACGAGTTTATCGTTGCGATCGGAATCTTTATCGCCCGACTTTCCGCCATGGACGAGATTGTTTCGGACCCGACGCATAGCTCCGAAAAGATCCTGCACGCTTGTCGGTGGCGAACCTTCCTCCCAATCAAGCGTCTTTCCGGTCAAGATCTGCTTGCTCGGCGGTTTGGAAAGTAGTGTTGGCGCTACGGCGTTTTCCTGGATGCGCTTGAAGAACGCAGCCTTGAGTTCTGTGTTCGCGAATCCGTCCCAGTCCACGTCGACTTCACCGTTCTTCCCCGGTCTGCCATAGCCGATCTCTTTCAGAGCATATTCGAAGCGCGTTACGACCCGCATCAACTCCAGACCCCGCGCCGGCAGTCGGTTCGTGGCCGTCATATCGACTGTGATGAATCCCGAATCGGTGTCTTTGCCCATATCGTCCACCAGTATTTGTTTCGGACTGTATCGCGGGCCGGGTGTGCTCAACAGAATACTCAGGGCACTGCCCCCCTGCTGTCCACGCTTTCCTTCCGTTCGCAAAGCGGCAACAATAGTTGGTCAACAAGCGATTATAGCGGACGAACAAAGGGCGGTTCGCCTCGACCTTCGCCGGGCCAATCCAATTGTTCTTGATGAATGTCCGGCGGACATCCCAAACCAAATCGAGCCCGTGGTACTCCTGCGACGGACGGGCGCCGAAAAGTAGCTGAGACTACTCCCAGCCATTATTTTCTTCGGTGTGCTCCTATGGTCAAAACGGCTCCCCGTGGATGGAATCCAGCCACGACTCGCCAGTCATGCCCTTCGCCCTTGAGAATTTCGACTGGTGCCAAGGACCTGAACGGAAGCCGCTTCGGGTCGCCGCGGAATCGCCGGCATAGAACGTTCCGTAGCTCCATATGGCGTGCATGATCACCGCCAGCTTGGGCGCCACGGCGACGCAGGCCTTGCGGTGGCAGGAGCGCTTGGCGATCGCCTGCCCCCAGCTCGAGACCTTGTCTCTGCCCTTGAAGCGCGTCATCAGCCCCGACGCCGCCTCGCAGAGCGAGCGTCGCACATCAACATCGCCGGCCTTCGATATTCGACCCTGAACGTCGATCGAGGTTCCGGATTGCCATCGCCGAGGTCAGCCCGAAGTAGGCCGCGACGTCGCGTGAGCGGCGGAAGCGCGACGGATCATCGATCGCAGTCATGAACGAAAGTGCTGTGACCGGACCGACGCCGGGGATTGCCATGAAGCGGCGGCACAGTTCGCTGCGTGCCACCATTTTGACGACGAGATCGTGCAGCCGGCAATACTGCCTCCACAGCGCTGCACGCGCCGACAACATGGCGTCCATCAACTCGGACGACAGCGGATCTTCCGACACTGCGGTGCGCACCGCCTGCTGGAAAGCCCCTCGCCCGACCTAACCGATGCCGAACGCCTTCAGCGAATGGCGTATGGCGTTCTCCAGGTCGATGAACTTGGCCTTCAGGACGCGCCTTCGGCGCAACCGCCACGTCACATCCCCTCTGCGGTCGAATGCCTATTGCAAGGCCTTCAACCCACGTTTAGTCCCTCGCTGTAGGTGCAGGTGCGCTGCCCGTCAAAATCGAATTCATAGACGATGCTGGGTCCGATCGCCTTGTGGAACTGGCCTAGGAGGAAGGTGAAGCCGTTGGGAGCGGAGACGAACAGGTGGGTCTTTGGGCTGCGCCCCATCTTTCGCAGCTGATCGACCAGAGATTCTGCAAGCAGGGCCGCGTGCGCGCCGCACTTAACCGATGACTGCGACGCCGTGCGTGAAAGCTTCGCCGCAACGAAGCTGCCGACGCCGGGTAAGTTGCTGGAGACAAAGTTCCGGACGTCCTGGCCTATGTCGTGGGTGAGACCGATGGCGATCGCACGCTCAGGCCCATCTCCCAAGGTTTCCGCATCGCAATCGATCGTCGGCCAATCAGGTTCGGGCGGAAAATCATCGCGCGACCAGAAGCGGCGCCCGCCCGTCCGCTGTTCAATCTGGATCGACTTGCCCGATTTCACATCGAGGATCGAACCGATCGCGAAGGCCAGCGAAACATGTGCATCCAGCACCAGCCGCAGCGAGTCATGCTCCCGCGCGTGCGAGAGCACAAATTCCTTCAGCTCGGGATAGAGCGTCTGGTTCCACGACCTTTCATCGCGCAGATACCGCCCTTCGAAATTCGGCACCAGATTGAGGCTCTCGTCCGTTCGCGCCTCAAGGCTGTCGATCGCATGAATGAAGGACTTGACCCCGATCGTAAAGCTTGGCGGGTCTTTGCGATCGGCGAGCAGATTTTCGCTGCGCACCATGTCGCGGAAAGATTCGCGGTCGAATTCCTTTCTCCCCTGCGCGTGTAGCTTCTTGATCGTGTCATCGTACGAGAAGCCCGCTTCATTTGCGGGGATCGTCTTCATGCCGAGCCTAGCGAAGCGTTCGTTCAAGTGCTCGCGGATGTCGGCGCCGGAGCGAATCCGCAGATTGATGCCGAGCGTGCGCACGAGGAGCCGCAGTTGATCTTCGTCGATGCCCAGATGATCCGCCCACTGCGCGCGGAACTTTCCCATCTCGCTCCGGGGGCCGCCTTTGAAGAGACCGGGAATATCGAGCGTATTGTGCTGATTGAGGATGAGCTTCCGCAAAGGATCGGTTGCGTCCCAGTTGGTGACGAACTGGAACCGCGCGCCGTCGCCGTTCGGTGCATGGGCGAGCTGGGCGTCATGCGCGCGCTTCAGGATCGAAACGCTCGTGCCCTTTGTGAAGTCGGGGTTGACGAAATCCTCGTACCCGAACTGGCCGGGGCGGACATGCCACTTGCATTGCAGATGATCGCGCAAAACAGGCTTGCCGGTATGATCCTGCGGCGCGCCTTTCGGATCGTAGTCCACGACTACATCATCGAATGCCCTAGGACCGGTTTCGAAAAACACGCGCCGGACTGGCGATGCGTCATCCAGCAGAAGCGTGGCGTGAAGCCAAAACAGCCTCGCCTGGAAATCATCGCCTTGCTGGCGTGCTACGATCGATTCTGCCATTCGCCTTGCCTAACTCGCCGGAAAATACTTGCCCATGATCTCGCGCCAGAGCGCGTTGGCGTCGCCTTGCCGTCCCTGCTGTTCGTAGCGCACGGCGATCGCAGCCTTCATCTCCGCCTGCCGCACGCTCTCCTTCGCCTTCGCGATCAGCTCCGGCGTCATCTGATCGGACACTGGCGGGCCATATCCGGCGGGGTCCGGCCATGACTTTCCGACGCCATCCAGGGCGGCTGCGAAGAAGCGTCTGACCTCGCTAGGGTACGCAGTGAATGGAGCGTCTACGAGTTCTTGCATCATGACCTCGATCAGAAAGGAGGGCTTGATCGGCTTCCCGGCGGACCTGTTCCAGCGCTTCACCATCTTCACGAGCGGCACCCACGTGCCGCCGAGCTCCCTGTTTTTTTTCGTGGCCTGATCGGCATGGATTTCCGGGTCGGTCTTGATCCATTTGCCAAGGATGCGGTCGGGGATCTCATAGCAGTCGCCGATATCGAATGCTGGCACGGCGTCGATCGAAAGCACCTTGCCTTCTTCATCCTTGGTGTTCTTTTCGAACTCAACGGTCGCACAGCGTCGGCCGGGCTCTACGGCGTCGTCGCCATAGGTGTTGCGCAGCGTCTTGACGAACGCATCGATCAGCTCAGATGGGGGCTTGTTGCGGTACTTGTCCTTCTCCTTCTGGCCCAGGATGAAGAACACATCGACATCCTTGAGCGGCTTCGTCTTCGTCGACCTGCCATAGGAGCCGGTCAGAATATCGCGATCGACGGCAAAATCAGCGCGGATAAGTTCGCGCACCTCGGTGTGCCTCTTGATCGTGTCCTTGCGCTCGGTCTCGCTGAGTTCGAGGCGCTGCCGGTATTTTTCGAAAGCTTCTTGCGTCGTGATCATCTGTAGTAGGCCGCCGATGCCATGATGTCAGGGGTTGCAATCACCGTTCCGGCTTCACGAGCCGACAAGCCGTTGAGACCTAGGAAGGGAACGGATGTGAGACCGACGTCCGGCGCGCCGGGAGCTCGGACAAGCAGGATGCGATAGACGCAATTAGCCGGTGGCTTCGGTGCTTTCGCGAAGGAGCTTTTGAAGAACTCGGTATCGACCCACATCTCGTCGATCCCGTTCGCGTCGTAGCGAATGGGAAAATCCCACCGGCCGGACGCGTTCGCCGCGCCGGGCACATAGAATTCAATGACGATTTTCAAAAGGTGGCCGCTTTCCATCAGCTTGCGGGCTGCATCGTGAACCCAGTCGGACCACTCATCGACGAGAGATTTCGGATCGAGCCCGGCATTGATGACCAGGCTTTTCATCAGATTTCGCATCTTGTCGGCGACGTAGATCGCCGTGTTGGTGCGCGTATAAGTAGTGGCGTAGGTGGTAGTCATTGTCAGCCCAGCGCTCCCCAATCGATTTTTAGCGCCTGCTGGCCGGCCGCGCTTTCGTCGTCGTCGACGGCCTCGTCGACGTCGTGGACCTTGATGCGCGGCGCGCGATCCTTGAGCGCATTGTTCATCCAGGCGACATCGTCCGCGTCGGATGGGGCCGTCATCGACCAGTCGCCGGCCGTCGGGTTCCAGCTGAGCTTGTCGACCTCCAGATCGGCTTCCATCGCATTCTCGCCGTAGAGCAAATAGATCACGAGGCGGCTACCCATTCCCTTGACGACGATGGGCTTCTTGGCCGGGTGCTCGTCCGCGATGAGCGATTCCATGACGCTTGCAGCGGCCTCCAACCCCTTCTTGTCGATGGTGCCAGCGCCCGTGATTAGGTCGACGATCGTCTTCCAGGTCTGCGCCGCCGAGCGCTTCGGAATAGATGCAATGTCGCGACGTACTTTCATGCCGCTTCCTCCAGATCGGCCTGCGAAGCAGCGCGCTTGAGCGTATCGAGCACGTCCTTGCTCGTAACCTTATTGGGGTCCTTCGCGGTCTCGATGGAGATCGCCGCCGCCGACGTTATGGCCTTCCGGAGCCGCCGTCCGTCCATCCCTTCCGATGCCTTGACGAAAGCGGCGAGCTGCGATTTCAGCAATCCGAGTTTCGGCCACTGGCCGCCCAGAAGCGCGAGCACATCGAGAATGATTTCGGCGCGCGCTTCCGCGTTCGGCGGACCGATATCCTCGATCCAGTCGGCGCGGGAGAGAAGGGCCCGGTCGACCGCCTTCGGATAATTGGTCGTAGCGATCAAAAGCGTGTTGCGGTGTTTGCGACAGAGAAGATCGATGCCCGCCAGAGCCGCATCGGTCGCGCGGTGTGCATCGATCGGATTGGCTTCAAGGCTCATCCTCTGGCGGTCTGCCGCGAGCGTCTCGACTTCGTCGAGCAGCACGATGGCCGGCATCGACATTGCCAGTTCCGGAATCGTCTGGCTGAAGATTTTTGACACCTCCTTCTGGCTCTTGCCGAGCGAGGAGCTGCCGAGGGCATGTGCGTCAAGCTGGACATATTGCGCCTTGCCGACCACCTTCGCGATCTTGTCGGCAAGGCCACGGGCGAGTGTCGTCTTGCCCGTGCCAGGCGGCCCCGACATGATGATCAGCCCGTGCATCGGAACCTGCTCGAACGAAAACTTCTGACGCATCTGCAGCGAGAGCACAGCCTGCGCGACGAGCCTCTCCTTGACCGAGGCATCGACTTTGATTGCATCCCACGCTGCCTCGAAATCCTTGCTCGGTAGTTGCTTGTGTTCGGCGATAACGTCCATGCTCAAAATCCCTCTCGGGGACCCTGTTCTGCGGTCCCATTCCGTAGCGGCTGAAATGCGTTTCCCTTTGGAAGCCCCGCTTTCGCCAGCTATATAGTTACTTTCTGACGCCTTCCAACACCACATATAGTGGCGTTCAGCAAAGCCGGTAGCAAAAATACCAGAACTCCGAACACGGTAAATGCAGCGGGTTCTCGTTGTCAAGGAGGAAAAATATCGCTACTCTGAACTTTGTGAATGAAGGAGCATGCGGTCGTGACAACCCGTCTTGGAACCAAAATCCGCGACCTACGAAAACAGAAGGGATTTACGCTCGACAAACTCGCCGAACTCACCGAATCCAGCAAAAGCTACATCTGGGAACTGGAGAACAAGAACCCGCCAAGGCCGTCGGCCGACAAGGTCGCCCGCATCGCGATGGCGCTGGGCGTAACGAGCGACTACCTCGTCGATGTAAATGCGAGCGTCACGATCGAGGACGCCGCCGACCAGGCCTTCTATCGAAAATATCGCCACATGGACGCATCGACCAAAAGCAAAATTCGCAAGATGGTCGATCTGCTGGGCGAGGATGAATGAAAGAGCGGTCTCCGGAGCGGTGGGCGATCGACCTTTCCCTTCTGCTGAACGCGGTCAAGGGCATGAATCGATTTCCGGTCGATATCGCCGAATTGGCGCTGGAATATTCGAAGACGCGATTTCCGGATGATCCGATCCTGCGCGTCGCCGGCGACGACCTGCCGGGTTTCGACGGTGCCTTGATGAAGCCGCGCGGGGGGAAGCCCGGCTGGGGCATTTTCTACAACAACACCTTCAAATCGAGAGGGCGGATCAATTTTACGCTCGCGCATGAGCTCGGACATTATCTTCTACATCGGAAGGCCCATCCGGAGGGCTTCCATTGCAGCTCGAACGACGTGGTCCGGTGGGATTCGCAGTACGGCCAGATCGAGCATCAGGCGAACGTGTTCGCCGCGAGCATCCTGATGCCGCTCGACGACTATCGACGTCAAATCCCGCAGCATCAGCGGGTGGACCTCGATATGATCTCGGCCTGCGCCGAGCGCTACCGCGTTTCACTGATCGCGGCGGCGCTCCGGTGGCTGGGCTACACGACGCGGCGGGCCATCCTGGTGTGTTCGCGCGACGGCTACATTTTATGGGCGAAGCCGAGCGAGAGTGCGCTCAAGTCCGGCATCTTTTTTCGCACCTCGAGGGGCCCGATCGAGATACCGGGTCGGTCCCATGCGGCAAGGCCGGACACGCTGGTCGATGGCCGCACCGGCTTGGCGCATCCTGGCGGCGTGTGGTTTCGCGAACCCGTCCAGGAGATGACGGTCTTCTCGGAGCAGTATGATTTCGTCATCAGCCTACTGACCCTTGAGGATCGCGACAGGTACGAGATCAGCGATGAACCGTTGGAGGACAGCTACGATAGGTTCATGAGCCGCGAGCGGTGACGGATTGGATCGCACTATAACGTGATACGCTCATCCCACCTGTTGAGGTATTGGTTGGTGCAAGCACCTCCTGTGCCGATGACCGTCTCGCTGAGTTCAAGGCGCTGCCGATAGTTTTCGAAAGCCGCTTCGGATCATCCGCAGTAGGAGCCGTTTCCATAGCGGGGGTAGCAATCACCATTTCGCCTTCGCGTGGTGAACGCCATCAAGTTAATGAAAGTTCACGGACGTTATTCCGACATTTGGGGCGCCCCTAACGCACTAACGCTTTGGATTGATCGGAATCCGCGAGACTTTTGGAGCCGTAAGCAGTCGCAAACATCAACTTGATAGCGAGTTGATAAACACGTGCGCCTGGTGTTGAGGTTGTGCTTGTTTCAAGGGTAGATTTGGCTGGCCAGAGCCATGAAGCCAGGGTTACAACCGTGTTGCCCAATGCCCGATTCAAAGAACTGCTGAGTGACATAGAGCCTAAGAGAACGATCAGGCAGGCAGCGTCCGCTGCACATATTTCGGTACGTGATCATCTCTGGCGTCACCCACAATTCTCTGGCCGATTGGACTACGACTTCCTTGCAGGAAGTTATGCGAGGTACACTGCGGTCAGACCCTGCTTTGCGAATGACCTCAATTCTAGGCCAGACGTCGATGTATACCTAAAACTAAGATATGGCTTCACTGCCAACCCACGGCAAATATTGGTCGAATTAAAGGATGCTCTCGATCAACGGTTTCATGTAGAGCGGATTAACAGACGATCCGTGCGCGTCAATACCGGACTTGTTGATGTAGATGTTGTTCCATTGATCAATTCAGGAAATGGGTTTAAAATACCTGATAGAATCTCTGGAAATTGGAGTCAGACCAATCCGATGTCTCATTATTATTGGAGCCAACGCATCAACGGAAAATTCGAAAACAGGTTCAAGCCGCTTGTCAAGCTGATTAAGTGGTGGCGTCTTGAACACTTCGCTCTAGACCACCCTAAGGGATTTTCGCTGGAAATCCTAGCTGCTCAACACGCTCCTAGCCGCATAGATCACTACGGAACTTTATTCACCAGGTTTCTCCAAGAGCTGCTTCAGGTATACGGCCCGCGCTCTGGTTGGCAGGGGAAACCAATACTCGATGATCCAGCAGTACCTGGGAATGACATTTTATCACGTGTTTCGAAGCGAGACTGGTCGACATTCATGACTTTGGTGGCGAAACACGCGGAAATTGCAAGTCTCGCACAGACGATTGATGACGAACGTTTAGAGATATTGTTATGGCGTCTTATATTCGGCGAACGGTTCGGCAGAGGTTTCATTGTTTAATGAACGTCGCGCCGATCGAGATCAGGCAGGAACATATCGGGACAAAACTGACATTGGACGAATGGCTTTTGAAAGGTCTCCAAAGCCGCTTCGATACGAGCATGCATGACACACTCGAAAAAGCTCATCACCTTTTCACAGCAGGGCCGCAGCCCTGTCTAACGCCAAGCTACTGTGTCAGGCGCTGAGAGGTAGGCATCAATGATCTGCGAGAACGGTCGCAGCACCGCCAACCAACAGATTAGGCCGTGCCAATGACCTCGCAGACCGCTTCTGTGAGCCTTTTGGCAGACGGTTAGCAGCCGGATTCACGTCGATCGCCGGGAAGGTCGACGAAACAATGCCGCCGACATGGCCCGCCGCGATTCCGAAGCGGGCTGATAGGCTCGGTTTTCAGCCGGTGCTTTGCAATGCAGAAGGAGGAAGCTTGCAGTTAGTGCTTCAGCGCCTGAACCAGAGGCCGCATCGGTCACTCTATAATGCGTCCCAGTCACGGAGCCCCCATTGCCGCGCTAACATACGACCCTGCTTCTTCGGCAGCCAGGTAAAGCCGCGACGTTCGACCTTGCCCGCGAGCTCCGCCAGCCCTTCGACCAGAACCGCCCAGTCTTGGCGCGGTTCCCCGACATAGTCCCAACCAATGCCAAGCCATGGGCACCATCCCCCCACCACGCCTTCGATGTCCGGCGTCGGTTGAAATGCATAGGTTGGCAATCCTTTTGCTGTGTGTTGGTCCCCCTGTTTCACCGCCGGGACGTGAACGGTAAACCCGCCATCAGCTCGCACGACCTTCATTTGGCCAAGCAGCACGATGTCGAACGGGACCGGTTGTGCATTGTTGACGTAATGGTATGCCATGCGTCTTATGTTGTCGAAGTCGGCAATGGCACGATAGAGATAAGCGCAGATCACCCCCAGCACCGGATCGCGGTGCTTGCCGTAGCGCAAGCTGGCGGCTATCTCACTCACGTGCCCTGGCGCGATCTGGCCGGACGCGAAGTCCGCCAGCGTCCGGACGCTGTTTGTGAACTTGGCTGACATCCCGGGGACCGGCATTCCGTAGGCTTGGAAAACATCCCCCAGGCGACTGCGCTTTATCACAGTGTAAAGTTCGCTGTAGGGCACCCATGGCACGAACGTTTCGTCAGAGAGTTCGACGAGGTTCGGCGCGCCGGCAGGGGATTCCGGAACCCGGAAGCCCTCGCGAGCGCGTGTCTTGGTGCCGGGCTCCGCCCGATGCCGGGACCAGACGGTTGCTCCAGCTTGAGCGACGATCAGGTTCGAGCGATGTTCTTGCTGCGGCGTGCGAATCTGGCTCAAGCTCCGCCCGACGTCGCCGCTAGCCTTGTTGCGCGCGCTCTTGGCCGACTCAGCCGCCAGTCGAACTACCAGACCGCGCTTGAACCTTTTTGCCTTTGGTCCCTGTCCGGCGCGATCGGCTTGAAGCGCAACGAGACCTCTCACGACAGGAGCACTCGCCTTGGGCAGGCGCATGAAAACCAATTCACCGGGCATCGACTCACGCCCAATGCCGAGGACATCGGCACGAAAATTGGGGTCAGTGTTGAACCGCCGGAGCGCCTCGGTCGCATTTACCGGCGCTGGGACCTTATCTATCATCCCCATC
Organism: Mesorhizobium sp. M0047; assembly: GCF_040323315.1. Taxonomy (NCBI): domain Bacteria; kingdom Pseudomonadati; phylum Pseudomonadota; class Alphaproteobacteria; order Hyphomicrobiales; family Phyllobacteriaceae; genus Mesorhizobium; species Mesorhizobium sp. M0047. The sequence goes on from NZ_JAMYUW010000040.1 coordinate 58,876, forward strand.
ACCGATGAGGTCCCCACCGCCGGCCATGCCTGCAGGACAGGCGGCCCGGCCGGTGCCGCCGCCTTATCGTAGAGGATCGCCGGCGCCGGGTTGGTCATGCAGTCGGGAAACAGCTTGAGCCGGTACCTTTCGGCCACTTCGGGCGTGCGCTCCTGAAGGCAATCGCCCAGGCTGCGAACGGTGATCTTGTCGCCGTCGAATGCCGATTGCTCATTTCCCCACAGAGCATCAGCGATCACGCCAGAAAATACGCATTTGCCAGGCGCGGCCGAATTGTTCTGCTCGGCGACCATGAACCCCAATTGGGTGTCTTGGCAGGCAACCAGGCTGTCGAACCGCGGGCTGTCAACCTGCTGACCCTGAACGACGATACCGCGCACCGCGTCGAGCCGCTGCAGATTCACATCCTTAGGAGCCTCGCGGCAGGCATCGCTGACCAAGGTAAGTCGTTCAATGCCGTGTAAGAGCAGCTCCGAATAGAAGAGGTCCGCTTTGACCCGATATTTCTTTGCCAGCGAATCGCTGAAAAGCCAGGAAATTGCCTTGATATTCTCATCGGTGAGACCGTGTCCGCAGAACCCGAGTATGAGGTGGCTGACTGTTTCCCCTCCGTCAGGGAAAAGCTCATCCACCGCGGCCTGAACACGCTCGCGGGTGACCGGGTTGGGTTTGTTGCCGATGTATTCGTCGGTGACGATCCGCACGTTGGCGTCACCGAAGCCAGCGCTGCGGGCCCATTCGCCGAGGTTCTTCGCCGCGATGGGGGCACCGCTGAGATAGCCGAACTTCATCGCCGAGGCTGGCGTGGGCGGATCGACGGCGCCGACCCCTATTGCCAAGCACGCACGCCTAGCCATGAGGCCGGTTCGATACGAGGGGACCGAGGTGTTCGCGCAGGTGCACAGCAAACGCCATGGCCACGGGCATGCGCCAACGGGCCGCCCGGGGCAAGCTCAGCCGCTCGGCCAGCAGGACCATTCCAGTTGCCAGCATCGCCCCGAAATGCCAATCGCCTGCAAGCAAGGGCACCAGCATCCATGCCCAACAGGTGGCAGCACACAGCAGGCCGTGGTCTAGTCCCAAGGCAAGGCAATCACCATCCGCGCGCATGCCAAACAGGCTGATCGGGGGTATGCGATGTGCGCGATTAAGTAGCCTACGGTGTGCGGGGCTCGCGCTCCATAGCAACGCCATTGCGACGGCAAGCGGGAATGCCAATCGGCCAAAGGCGGCTTGCGTTTGGAGCGCAGCCAGTCCGAGTGGAACGCCCATGGCGAGCCATACTATTGAGTAGCCTGCAACGAAACCGGTAACAGCGCGTGCCCTGCGCCGGACCAGGCTCGATTGCTGGACATGCATAATTGGCGCCGCCACCAAAGGTGGCATCATTGCCACAAGCATCACACTCCAAGCCGTGAGCAGCGATGAGGGCGAATTGAGCGTGAGCGTAGCCTCGATGCCCGCCCATATGTCGGCGCCATCGGGCCAATCTACTCCGCCGGCACACAGCGTGGCCGGGAGAACGCCGATCAAGCCTAGCAGCCAGATCGCGTAGCCCGCCGCGCTGATACTCAGAAGCGCCCGCCACGGCGGGCGGCGAAAGTGCTCAATGAAGCCGGTCATTGGCGCGCCACGCGTATCAACCGACCTTGCCGGTGCGCTTGAGCAGGCTTACCCGGCCGACTGTGATCACCGCGTCACCCGCATGGGCGTCCCGTGTCTGCAGCCTTACCTTGAGCTGGCCTTTGTCCAAACCGGCTGCGGTGAGTTCTTTGGCTCTGTCGGTAATGTCGATGGTGTAGCTCAGCCCATTGCCGCCATGCCGGCCATCCGGCTTTGAAGCGACGTTGAGCCCGAAGAGCGCCACGCTGCCGACATGCTTTTCGGCGCGCTTTCCGGGCTTCACGCCTTTCGGCAGATCTAGGAAAACATCGAGCATGCCCGACGGCAGGTCACCCTTCACCGATTCGAGCGCAAGATAGAGCCGCGAGACTTCCTGGCCCGGCTCTGTCACTCCCATTGACAGCACCACCGCATTAGCTCCTGGCAAGTCGACCGTCACTTCGGTCGTTGCGGCCTCAGCACTTACCTGGACAGGTCCGGCATTGGCGCCAATCACTTCAACTGTCTGGCTTTCCGACGGCCCCATACTGACGCGCGTCACGGCTTGAACTCCTTGAGTGACCCCGGTCCCCTTGATGAGATCGTCGTATTGCGGGAAGAACATACCCCCTGCAAGGCAATCCTGCCCACCAAAGCTTACTCCCGGTTTATTGCCGCCCACGACTGGCATGATGAAAGCGCGGTCGGCTGGCCCGTGGTTCCAGCGTGGGTCGTTGACCATATGCTTGCCGGGCGCGCCCATCCAGGCTTGCCACAACCGGTCGATGTTGCAATGGTGCAGCCAAAATAGCGGATCGATACCAGCCGTGATCGGATCGCCGATCCAACCACCGCCCTGGCCCACCAGTACGTGGACGATGTTATGGGGGTTCTGTTCAAGATCTCCCGTCCAGTTCCCGAACTGGATAAACCCGCCCGAGATGCTTCCGCCGAAGCCTATTCCGCCCTGGTTGCCAACCAGAAAATCACTTTCGTCCATCGATTCGAGGTCGAACTTGTCGCGCGGCCTCGGTTTGATCGCGGTCACTGCTGTGTTGCGCATAGCTGTCCCGCGATAATATTTCAGCGGGTTTTGGGTACCGTCGGCCATCGTGTCGGCCAGGAAGGCCTGTGGCAATTTGCGAGCGTTGGCATTGGAGGAATCAAGATAGTTCCAATAAGGTAGCGCCCAGTCGTCGCCAGTCAGTTCCTTGACCTTAGCCGCCACGATAGCCTCAAACGCGCATACATAGCCGCGGTGCCACGCAACAAAATACCAGCTCGCGTGCTGGCATTGGTTGCCATAGTCACCCTCGATGTCTGCCGGGACCTGCTCTCCAAAGGATAGCAACCCGAGCGACCGCCACTGTTGTGGGTCGAACCCGTGCATAGCGCCAAGAAAGCGCCAGGAGTTGCGATCATTGAATGGCAATTGGTCCAGAGCTCGAACCGCAAGAGCATAATTGACAAGCGTCTTGTTCCAGCCACCACCAAGAGTTGCCACATCGCGTCGAATAGCCATAATCTCACCCCAGAAGAAAAGCTCGCCTCGAGCCTACCCAAAATAAGGCAATATTCAACTTGTTATTTGACTCGCAACAGCGCCAAGCTAATAATCACCTTTGCGCAATTTGGCTAATGTTGGGTATACTTCCCCCAAGAGGTGGAACGAAGCGCGCTATCGGCATGATTGCTGACCATGGACAATACGTCCGGAAGTCTCAGCAATCCCCTCCGCCTCGCGATTGCCTTCCCCTGGCCGCGATATCCCCAATCCCTTCGCAGTTCGACAGTACGAGATTTTCTCCCGTGGCGGCCTACCGCAGGAACAACTCGCTGATGTTGCAGCCAAACCAACGGGAGCTCGCTCGCTCTCAATGGGATTCTTCCGCTTCGCGTGCGACCGACCCGTGACCTCGTCCATGCCCTTTGATTTACTGGCTGTTGATGATGGTCGACAGCTGGCGAGAGGTATCCTGATCGATGATTGACTGAAGGACCTGCAACGCTTCGGCCCGGACCAACCTGTCAGTTTCGGCTTTTGTCTTGCCAAGCGGCTGCTGGAAGAAAGCCAGGGTGAGTTTATTCGTAAATTCGTTTGAAGCATTCGCAAAGCCGCTGCCTGGACCCCTGAAGTGCTTTAGTATCCAGGTTGGGCCACCCGTGACCCCTACATTTGTGGTGAAGGTAATCGTTCCGCCGAATTGACCTCCAGGTGCGCCAGCGTCCTGCTGAATTGGAAGCGGCATGGAGGTCGCAACCAGCTCCGCAATGCCCAATTTCCCCGCCAGATCGCTGGTCGCGTGCGGGCATGTGAAGTCGGCGCCGGCTTCCCCTATATGATTATAAATGTCGCCCAGCGAATAGTTCAGATAAGTGACACCCGTTCTCTCTATCGTTCGTGTAACGTTCGGAGACACGTCGATATCCACAACTCCGCCCGTTACGGTGCCAGCACCCGGAAACCCGAGCGACGGCTTGACGCCAGCACTAAGCTTGCTCCCCAACGACAGAATGCCGGCCACCCGGTAGTTTCCTTGGAGCAGGACAGGTCGGAATGGAAAACCGTCTTTTTTACTGACCAACGCCGCCAACTCGCAGCGGATGCGTTTGTTGATGTCTGTCGGGTCTGGATATCCGGCTTTCGTATAGGGAACGCTAAAGCGCGGGTTCGCGCAGCCCGCCAAGGCCAGGCCACAGATCGTCGAGGCAATCGCAATGCGCGTCAACATCACCAGGCCCTGCAGGGATCCGCGAACCATTGTGTCGACCCCGCGCCGTTCAACTCCTGTTCGATTTGACCGCAGACTGCTTGTGTCGTCGGCCTGAGGTGAGTTGAACTGTTCACGACAATAGCACAACAGCCGATAGGCTCGCCCTTCGCAGCCGGCGGCTTCATTGCCGTGGTAAGCACAAGGTCTTTTGAGAAAGTTGGCGGTTTAGCTTTACCCGCCAATTGCTCTATAATGGTTTCTGTTCGCTCCTTGCTGATGGATTTGTGGAATTTCTTTGCCATAGGTCCCCTCGGCATCCTTAACTAGCGATTTTTACTTCTTTGAGTACGTTCGGAGCCAGGATAGGCTCCGTTCACCTTACGACATCAACGTGATCGATTGTCGCCAGGAGCAAGCCGTCTGAGTAAACTTCGACCGAAGAATATGTGTCGTCCCATTTGACGATTTCATCGTATCTTGCCTGCGCACAGGTTACGATCTGGGGCCATAGTCCCGGTTGCTGGATCAAAGATAAGTCGAGAATAAGTATCTGCGGATTGAAACCTTGCGGGTGGCGCTTTGTAAGTGCCGCCACCACTCCCGGATTTCAGACCTGAACTCCGCCGATAACGTGGAAGTCGTCGGGCTGGGGAGGCATGAGATTAACCCAAGCATAGAATTCTTTGCAGATGACTGCCATCGAAGCCTCCTAATTTCTCAGCAATGTGTTTACTTTGCGCACTACGGTAATGTTAACCCTCTCAACGGCGGATACCTCGGGCGTATACGTTGGTGTCTCATGCCTTTTATTGAGTGAGTGCTATGCAGAGGCGTACCGCTTGTGCTGCCCATTCTCTATGAACGGCAACTGAACTCCCTGCCTCGCCAGCAGGGAATGTTTAATTCCCAAGATCCTCCGCACACTCGCCAGCGCCGCCTCATTCACCGCGATATAAGCGACGATGTACCACTCGCCGTTTTGTTGCCTGGCCATGCCCAGCGGCTCGGCGTGCCACCTCAGGGCACCGTGGTGAGGCATGAAGTAGGTCTCCTGGACGCCGCCGACGGCGCTGAGGCCTTCGTCGAGCGCGTATTCCATGACCGCGCAGCAGAGTTGCGTCAGTGTCCCCCGCAATCCGGTCGAACGCTTATCAGGCACGACGAAGGTGCGGGTCCATTCGGCCCAGTCGGGACGCCTGGGAACGCCGGACTTCTCGCACATGTGAGGGAAAACTTCTGAGACGATGTGGGGCTCGCTCGTTGGGATCAATCGGGCCGAGGTCACAACGCGTCCGTCTTCCATACCGAGCAAGTAGGTCGCCGCGTCAGTATCGAATTGATCTACTTCGCGACCATCCGGGCTCGGAGGTCGCCAGTGTTTCTGATGCACGAAGAAATCGTGCCGACGGCGTAGAAACTCGTCGAACTCGTTTTCGTAGAGAGGCTTGTTCTGCGCATTGACAATATGGGCCGTAATCACCGCGAGATCCCCCGACCGTTCTTGGGGGAATAGTTGCAGCCTCTCTAATGTGCGTCACCTGTCCGATCGGACAGTTGACGGGCTCAAGGATGAATGAGGCGCCGGCGCACCGCCTCAACGACGGCTTGCGTGGTCGTGACGACGCCAAAGGCCTCGCGGGCCCGCGTGGTATGCCATTTGACGGTTCGCTCCGTCAGACCGAGGATCTGCGAAGTTTCGGACGAAGTCTTGCCGGCCGCAGCCCACAGCAACACTTCCTTTTCCCGATCTGTCAGCAACCCTTCGCCGTTTTCGTCATCATTGGAAAGGGCCTGGATTGTCATTCCAGCATAGACCGCCATCGTAACCAGTTGCGCCTGCTGGCGCGGATGCAATTTGCAGATCTTCGCGGATGAGGCGAACGACATGACCGATTGCCAGTGGTGGATGCTCAGCATGGGGACGGCAAAGCCACTCCAGATGCCGAACTCCGTCGCTTCCCCGGCGACGCGCCGCGAAGCTTCCGTCTGGGACCATTTAGCGGGAACTTCGGACCAAAGGAACGGCTTCAGGGTCTTGGCCGAATAAATGCAAACGCCATCCACCGCTGCGTGCTCGGCTTCGACGTAGCGCTCAAACCAGCCATTGGGCCAACCGTTTAACTCTACCATAGGCGCGAGCTTCTGCCCGCCCAAAGGCACACCGCTCAAGATAAGATGCTCGAATCCAATTTTTTTTACTGTCTCAAGCAGATCGGTCAGAAGCGACGCTGCTGCCCCATGTTTCCGGCAGCGCTCGACGAAGTCGAATACATCTGAGTCTATCACGCCAGAGCCCCAGTTCCGCAGGATTCATTATAGCGACTTTTAGGCGCTTTGAATATAACCAAGTAATGAGCGAGGACCGAATGCGGGAAGGAACAACATACGGCTGGGACACCATTAGAGACGCGTGCAGGTCTCCGATGTGGATGTGGCGTAGCTGCGGAGCCGCTCGAACAAGGCCGGCGATGGTTGATGATGGTTGCAGCCGTAATGGTTGGGCTGAGGCTCGTTGAGAAAGCAGTGGTGCTACCCTCTGCTTCGAAGTGGTTGATCACGCCACGGCCGCCCAACAGCCCCTCGGGCGGACCGGCCCCTGCGACGGGCGTCGATTATCGCGCCGAACATTTCGAAAAATGATCGGCCGTCTTGGTTTTGGAGGGAGTTGGCGACGAACATCCACCGACATTCGAGCTTGCCCGAGACCGGATTCACTCGCCACCGACCAATGTGAATCGGCGTGCAAAATTGACCCTATAATGCTTTGATTTGCGACCATCAGCTCGTCGTGACGAGCGGATGGTGTGGGGATGAAGTCGGTGGATACGATTGCCCGGGTTCGGCGCGTATTCCATGTGCAGGGATGGTCGCTCAAGCGGATTTGCCGCGAACTGCATGTGTCGCGGAACACCGTCCGCAAGATTCTCAGATCC
>NZ_JAMYUW010000041.1:0-63507 GCF_040323315.1 Mesorhizobium sp. M0047
GCTTGCGTCCATCGCCGGTCTCCTTCCCGGCCAACAGAATCCCGCTTGGTTACCAGAGCGTTAACGATTCATGATTCCGCCCTGCGTTGTCGTCTTCGGTGCGCCGTCCTATTTCGCCGCGCGCGGCCGGCCACAGCAGCCCGCGCATCTTGACGCTCACGATTGCGGGTCTTAAGGGCAAGCACGACCGTCGTCGACCGTTGGCCGTTTCTTGCTCAAGAACGGAAGAATGGATCAATGTGGGTGGCTCGTTGCGAACCAACAGCGCCACTGCCACGCGGGCCGCCGTGGCGAATGGCCGGGGCATTGGCCGCCTGCCCTATTGGCAGGTCAAGCCGCTGGTCGAGCAAGGTCGGGTCGAGATCGTGTTGCAGCCCTTCGAGGCCGAACGCATGCCTGTCCAGTTGTTCTGGTCGCCGGCGCGACCGCCGCTGGAACGCACACGCTGCTTCATCGAGTATCTGGCTGCGCGATTGATCGCCGAGACCTTCTGACGGCAATTCCGCACGCGTTCATTCTCCCGCTTTGCGGCATGGTCCATCCCGATCGGGCGGGTTTTTCTTTTTGACCCGTTCTGCCACCTTTTCGGTCAACAACGAAATTGCCGCCGATGGTCGACCCTTCGAGCCCGAAGCAGCCTCTCCGGCACGCTGCGCCCGTCGTACCGGACGGGTGCCTCGCCGGGACCGAGGTGAACCCAACAAGGAGAATGCTGTTTTGCGCCGCATTCGCCGGCGCAGTTCTGCCTGGGACAGCAGCGATGGCACAGACGATCGACGAACCGGACGTCAGCGGCGAACTCGATTGCACGTCGGATTCGCTGGCCGCGGCAGCAGAGGATTTTGGGCATATTGTTTACCACGCCCCGGCTGCCATGTATCGCCCCGGCTCCGTTGCCAATGTTGGACCCTTCGTCCAGTGGGCTGGAAGACGTGGCCACAAAATTGTTGTGCGCGGCCGCGGCCACTCCATCTACGGGCGTGCCCGCGTTTGCGACGGAGTGGTCCTCGACATGAACACCGCGGACCGGCTCGAGCCACCGCAATCGGACCGCATCACCGTCGATGCCGGCGCTACCTGGCGCAGCGTCGTTGCGGTGACGCGCCCGCGTGGTCTGACGCCGCCCGTGCTTCCCAACTATCTCGACCTCTCGGTGGGCGGCACGTTGAGCGTCGGAGGCGTCGGCGGCACGACGTCGCGCCACGGTATGCTGACCGACAATGTGCTGGTGCTGGAGGTCGTGACCGGCGACGGACGCCTGCTCGCCTGCTCGCGTGAAAGCAATCGGGAGATATTCGACGCCGTTTGCGCGGGCCTCGGACATTGTGCCGTCATTGTGAAGGCCACGCTCAAACTGATGCGCGCGCCCGAACGCGTCAGGCGCCATCAGGTTTTCTATGGCGATTTACGCCAATTGATTGCCGATCAGACTCGCGCCTTCGCAGACGACCGATTTGACAGCCTGCAAGGCGCGATCGTGCCTGGACCACAGGGGGACTGGACTTTCCAGTTGGAAGGCGCGCTGTTCCACGACGCCAAGAGTCCCCCGAAGGACAATGAAACGCTTTCCGATCTGTCCGACAAACGGCCGGCGGCCAAGATATCCGACGTGACCATTCGGAGCATGTGAATAGCTTCGACAGACTGGAGGCAACACTTCGCGCAAGGGGCCGGTGGCAACAGCCACATCCTTGGCTGCTGACGTTCCTGCCCGCATCGGCGGCAGCACGGCGGCGCAGGACACGCCCCTCATGCGCATGCCGGTCGGGAAGACAGCTTTCGTCTTCAATATCATCCGCATGCCCGACGCGACTGGTGCCGCAAGGGTGGATCGAATGCTGTCTCAAAATCGTTCCATCTACGAGCGCATCCGCAAGACGGGCGGCGCGCTTTACCCGCCGAGCGCGTTGCCGATGTCGCGTGGCGACTGGCGTCTATGCTCCATGCGCGGTTTCGTGGTGCCAGCCGTTGGCATCGACGTAGGCATGACCGGTCTCCTCATGATCTTGTGCGCCATCGCGCTCGCTATCGCAGGCCGGATCGCAGTACGCAAAGGTTGGTCGCCGAAGGCTGTCGTGCCCGGTGTGCTGGCAGTTAGCGCCGCAGGAGTTTGGCTCGCTGACGCGCGGTTCACCATCGACTGGCCGGTCTTCACCGGCTCGAACTTTGAGGGTGGCAAAGAACTGACCCCGGAGCTCAGCACGATCCTCATCGGATTGACCCTCTACACAACGGGTTTCGTAGCAGAAATCGTGCGTGGCGGTGTCCTGTCGATCGGCCGCGGCCAGTGGGACGCTCGCCATTCGCTTGGCCTTCCGCGCGGCAAGATATTGCGCCTGATCGTCATTCCCCAGATGCTGCGGGTAATCGTGCCGCCGCTCAACAGCCAGTACATCAACGTCGTCAAGAACTCGACCTTGGCAATCGCGGTTGGCTATCCGGATTTCCTTGCAGAGGTGCTAGATACAATGGCGTCATTGGCCGGTGATGGCATGACAATGCTGTGCGTCACCCACGAGATGGGATTCGCCCGCCAGGTTGCGGAGCGCGTTGTGTTCATGGACCAGGGCGAGATTGTCGAAACCAACACTCCGGTCGAGTTCTTCACAAACCCGCTTCACGAACGCAGCAAGCTGTTTCTTAGCCAGATTTTGAATTAAGTAATTGAACTGGTAACAATGATCGGTGCCCAGGCCTCGTCCGAGCAGTTGGAAAAGATCCTGTCCTACATCGACATCGGCCGCCAGGAAGGCGCCGAACTACTGACCGGCGGCGAGCGCAACGTTCTGCCTGGTGATCTGGCCGGCGGCTACTACGTCAAGCCGACGGTGTTCAAGGGTCACAACAAGATGCGCATCTTCCAGGAAGAGATCTTCGGGCCGGTGGTTTCGGTCACCACCTTCAAGGATGACGACGAAGCGCTGGCAATTGCCAACGACACGCTCTACGGCCTCGGCGCCGGTGTCTGGACCCGTGACAGTAACCGCGCCTACCGGTTCGGCCGCGCGATCCAGGCCGGCCGGGTCTGGACCAACTGCTACCACGCCTATCCCGCGCATGCGGCCTTTGGCGGCTACAAGCAGTCCGGCATCGGCCGCGAGACGCACAAGATGATGCTCGATCACTACCAGCAGACCAAGAACATGCTGGTTAGCTACAGCCCGAAAAAGCTCGGCTTCTTCTGATCGGCGCTTTGACTCACTGGCGCGGCTCCGTGACGGGCCGCGCCAAAGGAAATCGGAAATCACCATGCGAGCGAAGGTCACCGGGACACCGGCGGCCCTTGAACTGATCGCCGAAATCGTCGCCGAGCACGGCCCGGTGCTGTTTCATCAATCCGGCGGCTGCTGTGACGGCTCTTCGCCCATGTGCTATCCGCGTGCGGGGTTCATCGTCGGCGACCAGGATGTGCTGCTCGGCGAGATCGGCAATGCGCCCTTCTATATCGGCGCTCCGCAATTCGAAGCCTGGAAGCATACAGATCTCATCATCGACGTTGTGCCTGGCCGCGGCGGCATGTTCTCACTCGACAATGGACGGGAGAGGCGGTTCCTGACGCGGTCGACTATCTGCGCCGTTCCGATGTGATTGGGCTGCTCGCTGTTTGTCCTGGCGCAACGAGCATCTCGCAAAGCCGATGCAACATGTCCGCTTGCAAACGCGGGCAAAGCGTCATGAAACGCAAACTCACCGACGACGCGACGATGGACGAAATAATGCACGATTTTCCAGCGGCCATCCGCGTCGTGCTCCAGCACGGCATGCTTTGCGTCGGCTGCCCGATCGCCTCATTCCACACCGTTTCCGACGCGGCACGGGAGCATCATCTGAACGAGGAACAACTCAGCAGCGATTTGCAGACCGCGATCGAAAACACCGACTGAGGCTAGCTTTTCTCTATGCGGCCTTCGGCGATCAGCAGGAGCCGGTGAGGTTCGACCACAGTCACCTTCTGGCGCCCGCTTTTGACCAATCCCTGCTCCTCCCATGCCGAGAGCAGCCGGCTCACCGTATGGAGCGTCGTTCCCGTCATCTCGGCTATGTCCTGGCGTGAGATCGGGAAGTCGATCAGAATCCCTTCCTCGGTCTTCCTGCCCGTCTGCTTGACCAGCTTGAGCAGGGCATGGGCGACGCGCTGATCCACCTGCTCGGTCGACATCTCGATGACCCGGGTATGGGCGTCCTGCAACCTGCTGCCGACGGTCTTGTAAGTGTTAGCGCTGAAGCTCGGGAAATCCATCGCGAATGTCGGCCATAGCTGGCTTGGCCAGGCAAGAGCCACGCAGTCGACGGCAGCGATCGCATTTGCCGGATAGGTGGTGCGGCCCAGCGCGTGGGCGATACCCATCAACTCACCCGGACTGATGTAGCGCACAATAACCTCCTGGCCGTCAGGCATCGATCTCACGACGCGCACATGTCCGTCGAGCAGCAGGAAAAAGGAATGTGCTTCCTGCTCCTGCTCGAATACAGGTTGGTCCTTGGCAATCCGGAGCGATCTGGCCTGTCCGACTATGCGGTCGAGATCCGTGACGGCCACGCCCTCAAAGGCAGAAAGCCCGGCAATCAGCGAGCGATCGAGGTTAGCCAACTCTGTCCCCTCCCGAATCCGACTATCAGGCACCCAACCGGTCTGATCGAGAGTGTTCCCATGGCGACAGGCGGGCGGCAAGGGGCACGTGCATTGTGACGTGCATGCGCGACGCCGCATGGGAACCCAAGCGCAGTTTTTTTGCTCAAGAGTTTGCGCCAGCGCAAATTGCCAGATCGTCCGGCGGGGCACGGTCGATACCGTGACGAACTCAAGAAAGGACTTCCCTTATGAAACTGCCTCTGATTGCCGCGGCCATCGCCCTCCTTACCATAGCCGGCTCCGCAAATGCCGAAGAACACGTGGTGCAAATGCTGAACAAGGGAGAGAAAGGCTCGATGGTGTTCCAGCCTGCCTTTATCCGGGCGGTGCCTGGAGACACGATCAAGTTCGTGCCGACCGACAAGTCCCACAATGCCGAGATCATTAAGGGAATGATCCCGGACGGTGCTGAAGCGTTCAAGGGGAAAGCCAGTGAGGAAATAACGGTCACCCTTACCAAGGAAGGGGTCTACGGTGTCAAATGCGCTCCGCACTACGGCATGGGCATGGTTGCGCTGATCGTCGTCGGCAAGCCCGTCAATCTTGAGGCGGCGGAAGCCGTGAAGCAGATCGGAAAAGCCAAACCTGTATTCGCCGACCTGTTCGCCGAAGCAACCAAGGTCACTGCTAACTGACCTGGTCTTCATGGATGCCGCTCAGGTTCGCAATGTTCCGGAGCAGAGGCCGGACGGACCGGGGAGCGGTCTGTCCGGCCTGTTTTTATTTGGCACTGCGCGCCGCGGCGTCGCTTCGCTGCACAGCGTCTCCAAACCAGAAACCTGCGAAAGACATTGGATTTGCGCTAACGCAAAGACTTGGCCAGTACGCAGTTTATTCTGAGCCCATCAAGTAGCGATAGCCAAGGAGATGGAAATGCTCACGAGACGCGAAGCTTTGTTAGGATCTGTCCTTACCGCAGCCGCTGCCGCTGCCGTTGTCGCAATGCCGGCAGTGGCGAGCGCGAAGGAAGTCGCGGGATTGCCGCGCGAAAAGGTCACCCTGGTGGCGCCGCCATTTGTCCACGCTCACGAGCAGGTGGCCAAGGGCGGTCCAAAGGTCGTCGAATTCACCATGACCATCGAAGAAAAGCCGATCGTCATCGATGCCGATGGAACGCAGCTCAATGCCATGACCTATAATGGCTCAATTCCCGGCCCTCTGATGGTTGTGCATCAAGACGACTATATCGAGCTCACGCTAATCAACCCTGACACGAACACGCTTGCCCACAACATCGACTTCCACGCAGCTACCGGGGCTCTCGGCGGCGGCGGGCTGACGCTGATCAATCCCGGCGAGCAGGTCACGCTGCGCTTCAAGGCCACCCGCACCGGCACGTTCGTCTACCATTGCGCGCCCGGCGGCGCGATGATCCCGTGGCACGTCGTGTCGGGGATGAGCGGTGCGGTGATGATATTGCCTCGGGACGGCCTCAAGAACGACAAGGGCGACCCTATCCACTATGACCACATCTACTACATCGGCGAAAACGACTTCTACATCCCGCGCGACGAGCAGGGGAAATTCAAGAAGTACGACTCGGCCGGCGACAATTACGACGACACCGTCAAGGTCATGCGCGGGCTGATCCCGACCCATGTCGTGTTCAACGGCAAGGCAGGATCGCTGACCGGCGCGAACGCCATGAAGGCCAAGGTCGGCGAAACCGTTCTGATCGTCCATTCCCAAGCCAATCGCGATACCCGACCGCACCTGATCGGCGGTCATGGCGACTATGTCTGGGAACAGGGCAAATTCGCGAACCCGCCGTCCAAGGATCTGGAAACATGGTTCATCCGTGGCGGGTCGGCAGGTTCGGCACTCTACACCTTCCTGCAGCCGGGCATCTATGCCTATGTAAACCACAATCTGATCGAGGCAGTCGAACTCGGAGCGACCGCGCACTTCACGGTCGAAGGAACCTGGGACGACGATCTGATGATGCAGGTCGAAGCGCCCAAGGCCATTGCCTCGTAGACGGAGATCCGATCCTCGGTGCAACCCGTCGGCAAAGCCGAAGAGTTGCACTCGCGGCGGACTTGATGCCATGTCCTTCGATCCTGTCTTCACCTTCGGAACAATTGGAGCTGCCGCTCTGATAGGCCTAGGCATGAACCATGCGCTCGACAATTCCTTCGAGGTCCCGCCACCGGTAGCCATGAGCGACGTGGTGGTCCTCGGGCCCGGCAGTTTCGATCACCCACAGCCGGGAGAATTCCTCAAGAAGAACCACCCCGTCGCGGCGCCTGTCGCGCTGGAATCCATCAATGCTCCACTGGAGATCATGAAATACCAGGTGAGCCTGTCCGAGTATGAGCACTGCGTGGCGGACGGCGCCTGCAAGCCGGCCGACCCGCGCAAGATCGGCAACGTTCCGGTCACAGGCGTCAGCCACATCGATGCCGAAGCCTATGCGACGTGGCTTTCAGCCCGCACGGGCGAGACATGGCGGCTGCCGACGGACGTCGAGTGGGCGTATGCCGCCGGCGAACGGTTCCGGGGCGACATAGAGAGTGATGAAAGCGACCCGAACAACCCGGCGCTGCGCTGGCTCGCTCAATACCGCATCGAAACGGCGCTCGGACGCAAGCCGGATCCTGAACCAAGGGTCCAGGGGGACTTTGGTCTCAACTCCAAGGGAGTGGCGGACGTTGCCGGCAACATCTGGGAATGGACGTCGACTTGCTACATCCATGCAACCATGGCCAGCGACGGCGTGGGCGTTGTGAGTTCGATAGACAATTGCGGAGTGCATGTTGTGGAAGGCTTCCACCGCACTTACATGTCGAACTTCATCCGCGACGGCAAGAGCGGCGGCTGCGCGGTTGGAACCCCGCCCGACAATCTGGGTTTCCGGCTGGTCCGCGATCGGCCCAGTCTTGTGCAAGCTACCCTTCGGCGCCTCGGATTATCCTGACAACATAGACAAGAGTCATGATGACATCGAAATCAGCTTTGACAGATCGGGCGCGCCCCGTCGCGGAACAGCCTTTGGACCATGCTGGCGTCGATCGGGGGTCAATTGGAAAACTAGTCCGCGAGTTCTATGCCAAGATCAGGAGCAACGAGCGGCTCGGGCCGATTTTCGCACGCGAGATCACCGGCGACTGGGAGCCCCACCTGGAGAAAATGACGGACTTCTGGAGTTCGGTCATCCTGAAAAGCGGCGACTATCACGGACGGCCGGTGCCGGCGCACCTCAAGCTCAAGGATGTTACCGAGGCCGACTTCGAGATCTGGCTGGCCCTGTTCGGCCGGACGGCAGCCGACCTCTTTGCCCCCGAAACGGCGGCGGTGTTTGTCGATCGCGCCGAACGGATAGCGACAAGCTTGAAGCTCGCGATGTTCTTTCGCCTCACCCCCGCCGCGACCGACGGCAGCCAATAGGCTGGTTTTGGCGAAACAGGGCCGGCACTTCAAAGGCCAGTGCCGGGTTTGATTTTGCGCAAGGAAATTGTCCTCGGAATTCGTAATTTCCTTGCATGGCTCTCAATCTCTTCGTCGGCACGATCGTCATAAGCCTGACGGTCCTGGTTCACACTTTTGGCCTGATGGCCGTTACCCATGCGATGGGGCACCTGGTCGCCAGATTTCGTATGCACGGACGCCGCAGCCGTATCGTCGCAATGATCAGCGTGGTGATGGGGCTCTTTGCCGTCATGACCGCGGAGGTCTGGCTCTGGGCGGGGTTATACAGGCTGCTTGATATCTTCGCCGATTTCGAAACCGCACTGTATTTTTCGACCATTACCTTTTCGACCGTCGGCTATGGCGACATCGTGCCCGCTCACGCGTGGCGTGTCCTGGCGGCGCTCGAGGGCGTGAACGGATTTCTGCTTATCGGCTGGTCGACCGCCTATCTTATTGCGGCAGGCACCCGCATCGGCCCGTTCAAGGCCGGCGAGCATTTCTGACACGAAGCGATATTTCAGACCGCTGCCGAATGCTTGGCTTTGCCGGCTTCGAAATATTTGTCGAACTTCGCCGCGATGCTTCTGACAAAGGGGCGACTTTCCGCCGGCACGACGAAACTGTCGCCATCAAGCTCGAGCAACCGCGCAGGATCATGGAGGGCTGTTGCACTTGCCTTGCTGAGAAGGCTTTGGCCGGCTTGGCCGAAGCGCTCAACCAACTCGATCGCCGAGAAGGCGAAGTCACACATCAGCCGCTCGATTACCCAGCCGCGTACGCGGTCGTCGTCGGAAAGCTCGATACCCCGCACAGCGGACAGCCCTCCCGCTTCAACCATGCGTGCATATTCGCTGGTCGAAGGCATGTTCTGTGCATAGCCCTGCCGAAACTGGCTGATTGATGACGGCCCGAGCCCGATCAATGTTTCGCAGCGATCCTCCGTGTAGCCCTGAAAGTTCCGGCGCAGAGTTCCTGCGCGGGCTGCAAGCGCCAGGGCATCGCCCGGTTTGGCGAAATGGTCGAGGCCGATTGCTTCGTATCCCCGGTCCACGATCACCCGTGCCGCCAGCTGCGATTGAGCAAACCGCTCCGCGGGACCGGGCAGCCACGCCTCGTCGATCATCGTTTGGTGTTTCTTGAACCAGGGCACATGCGCGTAGCCGAAGAGTGCCATTCTGTCCGGTTCCAGAGTCAGCGCCTGCGCCACGGTGGAACAGACACTCTCCCTGGTCTGATGCGGCAACCCGTAAAGCAGGTCCAGATTGACCGATTCGACGCCGCGCGAACGAACGCCGTCGACGACCGCCTTGGTCTGCAGGAAGCTTTGCTCGCGGTTGATCGCTTTCTGCACTTTCGGTTCGAAATCCTGCACGCCGAGACTCGCTCGCGTCATGCCTATTTCGGCGAGCGCATCGAGGCGTGCTTCGTCCATGTCATTGGGTTCGATTTCGACGCTGATCTTGGCGTCGGGAAGAAAATCGAAGCTGTTACGCAAGACGGTTGCCAGCGCCACCATGTCGTCTGGCTTGAGCATCGTCGGCGAGCCACCGCCGAAATGAACTGCCCGCACGCGACCTTTGCCTGCGACAAGACTGGCGACTGTGGCGATCTCGGCATGCAATGAGCGAAGATAGATCCTCACTGGTTCGTAGTGGCGGGTCTGCTTCGTATGGCAGGCACAGAACCAGCAAAGCTTATCGCAGTAGGGAATGTGCAGATAGAGCGAGATCTCGTCACCGCTGTCGAGTGCCTGCATCCAGCCACGACAAACGGCGGCATCGATGCCTGGATGAAAATGCGGCGCGGTCGGGTAGCTGGTATAGCGCGGAACGTTCTCACCGAGCCTGGCAACTAGTTCTGGCCGCATGTCGCTATCCGATCCTCTTTGCATGGCGCGACACTGGTCACACTGGTCGCCGGCGGCCTTGATTTCGGTCAAAGCCCCCTGCAGACAAACTGCCGCAAGGCTTTTTTCTCCGCCGATGCTACGTTGTCGGCATATGGAACCCATTGGACGATCAAGATGACGGTGCGCCAGGACGTTCACAGTGCCGGCATCCCAGTGCTTTGCCAGTCGTGCGAGGCACGGCATCGCGGCGTTTGCGGCGCACTCGATCCCGAGCAATTGGTGGGGCTCGCCAAGACCTCGTCCAAACAACAGGTCAAACCGGGCATGGAGTTGATCGGTGATGCAGAGACCGTCGACTGCTATTCCAATGTGCTTTCCGGCGTGGTGAAGCTCACCAAGAGCCTTTCGGATGGACGCCAGCAGATTGTTGGCCTGCAGTTCGCCCCCGATTTCCTGGGCAGGCCCTTCAAGACGGAAAGTGCGATCAACGCCGAGGCCGCAACCACCGTTTCCTTGTGTTCTTTTCCAAAGGCCGCCATCGAGCGCATGATGAAGGAATCGCCAGAGCTTGAGCATCGTCTCTTCAAGCAGACGCTCAACGAACTGGACGAAGCACGCGACTGGATGGTGACGCTGGGGCGCAAGAGTGCTTCGGAAAAGGTGGCGAGCTTTCTCCTGATGATCGCCAGAAATATCGATCCCGCAGTTGACGCAGCGGCCGAGTCGACAAGCTTTGACCTGCCGCTGACACGCGCCGACATCGCCGATTTCCTCGGCTTGACGATCGAGACGGTCAGCCGCCAACTGACTAGGCTGCGAACAGACAGCGTAATTCGGATCGACAACAACCGGCACGTGACTGTGGAGAACATGAGCCGGCTGGAACGCCGCTCCGGCACCTAACCGGCATCGACGACCCCGATCAGCGGCAGGACGTGCTCGCGTTCGAAGGCGATATGCCGGCGCAAGCCTTCGAAGAAGCCACGCAACATGAAGCCGATAGCCTCGGCATTCTCGACTGTCTCGCCATGGCCGATGGCCAGCAGGATTTCAGTCACCTCGCCGGCAAAGCATTCGTCCTCGACATGTTCGGCACGCAATCGACGAATTGAAGCACGGTTGGCATCGCTGCTGGTCGAAGCAGCCTCGTAGACCGGAAAGATGACCGTCTCTTCGTATTGGTGAACGTTGCGCAATAGCGGAACGATCGCATTGGCTGCAGCCAGACATGACAGGCAGTCGACCCTGGGCAGGGTGTCGGCTATTCTTTCCAAGGCATCGCAGAGCTGCAGCTTTTCCTGATGCGCACGTTTCATCAGCGTCGCCGGGACCGCTTCTCTGTCAGATCGAACTGTCAGTATCGAGCCGTCGCGGCTCGTCTCGAACAGTGTCGATCCCGGCTCCCTCTCCCTGTTCAAAAACTGTCTCCTGATCGTTTGCGCGAGCAACGCTGCCCAATCCAAAAACAAATGGCTTTGACTTGGATCAAGGCGGCGACAACGCGACTGCTGAATTGGTGTCAAGCGGATTGGCGTCCGCGCATCGGTATCGGAGGTCGGGGACAGGTCATGAAGTTCGGCACGCAAATCTTCGCTTTGGGCCTGTTCACATTCGGGGCTCTTGTGGCAGCCGGGTTCGGTGCGGACGAGCCATTCCGGCAGCATATGTGGGTGCTGTTTTTTGTGCTGCTCGGCTTTGTCGCCATCCTCATCCGCAACACGAATTTCAAGGTCGCCGCTCCGATCGACCCGTCCGCCTATATGGATGGGCCAATCCGCTATGGCGCCATCGCCACCATGTTCTGGGGTGTCGTCGGGATGCTGGTCGGCGTCGTCATTGCGTTGCAGCTTGCCTACCCCGATCTCAACATTCAGCCCTGGTTCAACTTCGGCCGCCTGCGGCCATTGCACACGTCGGGCGTCGTCTTCGCCTTCGGCGGCAATGCGCTGCTCTGCACATCCCTCTATGTCGTCCAGCGCACCTGCCGCGCCCGGTTATTCGGCGGCGATCTCGGTTGGTTCGTGTTTTGGGGCTACCAGCTCTTCATCGTTATGGCCGCGACCGGCTACCTGCTCGGCATCACAGAGAGCCGCGAATACGCCGAGCCCGAATGGTATGTGGATATCTGGCTGACCATCGTCTGGGTCGCCTATCTCATCCTGTTCCTCGGCACGATCCTGAAACGCAAGGAGCCGCATATCTATGTCGCCAACTGGTTTTACCTCTCCTTCATCGTCACCATCGCGATGCTGCATGTGGTCAACAACCTGTCGATGCCGGCCTCATTCCTAGGTTCCAAGAGCTACTCCGCCTTTTCCGGTGTCCAGGACGCCCTGACCCAATGGTGGTACGGCCACAATGCCGTTGGCTTCTTCCTGACCGCCGGCTTCCTCGGCATGATGTATTATTTCGTACCCAAGCAGGCAAACAGGCCGGTCTATTCCTACCGCCTGTCGATCGTTCATTTCTGGGCGATCATTTTTCTCTACATCTGGGCCGGACCGCATCACCTGCACTACACCGCCCTGCCCGATTGGGCGCAGACGCTCGGCATGGTGTTTTCGATCATGCTGTGGATGCCGTCATGGGGCGGCATGATCAACGGCCTGATGACGCTGTCGGGCGCCTGGGACAAGCTCCGCACCGATCCGATCATCCGCATGATGGTTATGGCCATTGCCTTCTACGGAATGTCGACCTTCGAAGGTCCGATGATGTCGATCAAGGCGGTCAACTCGCTGTCGCATTATACAGACTGGACCATCGGACACGTCCATTCGGGCGCACTCGGCTGGGTTGGTATGATCTCGTTCGGCGCGCTCTATTATATGGTGCCGAAGCTCTGGAACCGTAACCGTCTCTATTCGCTGCGGCTGGTCACCTGGCACTTCTGGCTGGCGACCCTCGGGATCGTCGTCTACGCCTCGGTCATGTGGGTGTCCGGCATCATGCAGGGCCTGATGTGGCGCGAATACGACGAGCAGGGCTTCCTGGTCTACTCCTTCGCCGAAACGGTCGCCGCCATGCACCCCTACTATGTGATGCGCGCAATCGGCGGAGCCATGTACCTCTCCGGCGCCCTGATCATGGCCTGGAACATCGCCATGACCATCCTTGGATACCAGCGCGAGGAAGAGCCGATGCCCGGCTCCGTTCCCGCCCTTCAGCCTGCCGAATAAGGAGCCAGAAAATGGGCTTGATGGACAAACACGCGCTGATCGAGAAGAACGCCACGCTTCTACTCGTAGGTTCACTTCTCGTCGTCACCGTGGGTGGCATCGTCGAGATCGCACCTCTCTTCTACCTCGACAATACGATCGAGAAGGTCGAAGGCATGCGGCCCTATTCGCCGCTCGAGCTCGTTGGGCGCAACATCTATGTGCGTGAGGGATGTTATCTGTGCCATAGCCAGATGATCCGCCCGTTCCGTGACGAGGTCGAGCGCTATGGGCATTACAGCCTGGCGGCCGAGTCGATGTATGACCATCCCTTCCAGTGGGGATCGAAGCGTACCGGCCCGGACCTTGCCCGGGTTGGCGACCGCTACTCCAATCTTTGGCATGTCGAGCACCTCACGGACCCTCGTTCCGTGGTGCCTGAATCGATCATGCCGAGCTATGCGTTCCTGAAAGACACGCCGATCGAGGTGAAGGACTTCTCGACGCACCTGGTTGCCAACAGGCGTGTCGGCGTCCCCTACAGCGATGACATGGTCGCACACGCGAACGCCGATTTGATGGCGCAGTCCGATCCCAACGCCGACACCTCCGGCCTCGAGGCCCGCTACCCAAAGGCCAAGATCGGCGACTTCGACGGCAACCCGCAACAGGTGACGGAGATGGACGCGCTGGTCGCCTACCTGCAGATGCTCGGCACGCTGGTCGATTTCAAGAATTATGACGAAGCCGCCGGCTACCGCTGAGGAGTTTTATCCATGGATTACAATTTGATGCGAGAGTTCGCCGACAGCTGGGGGCTGGTCGCCATGGCCCTTTTCTTTGTCGGCGCGATCGCCTTTGCCCTACGCCCCGGCAGCCGCAAGCTTGCCGACGAAGCTGCCCGGATTCCCCTTGAGGACGAGTGATCATGAGCGACGAGCACATCGATGAAATCTCTGGCGTTTCGACCACCGGCCACGAATGGGATGGCATCCGTGAGTTGAACAACCCGCTTCCGCGCTGGTGGGTGATAACGTTCTACATCACGATTGTCTGGGCGATTGGATACACCGTCGCCTATCCGGCATGGCCTTTGCTGCATTCGGCAACAAAGGGCGTTCTCGGCTATTCGAGCCGCAACGAAGTCAAGAACGAGCTGTCGGCGGCTGAAGCGGCGAAGGGAAAATATGTCGCCGCGATACAATCGAAGAGTGTTTCGGAGATCGCGGCAGACGATACGCTCCGCGAATTCGCCGTCGCAGCGGGTGGAGCCGCGTTCAAGGTCAATTGCGTCCAGTGCCATGGTTCCGGCGCCCAGGGCTCCAAGGGCTTCCCCAACCTCAATGACGACGACTGGCTGTGGGGCGGCAAGACGGATCAGATCCAACAGACGGTCACGCATGGCATCCGCTTCGTTTCCGATCCGGATACGCGCCTTTCAGAAATGCCGGCCTTTGGCGACATCATCACCGCCGACCAGATCAAACAGGTCAGCGCCTATGTGGCCAGCCTGTCCGAAACCGTTGGCGATCAATCGATGTTGGCGCCTGGCGCCAAGGTTTTTGCGGAAAACTGCGTGGCCTGTCACGGTGACAATGCAAAGGGCAACAAGGAGCTCGGCGCCCCGGATCTGACCGATGCCATCTGGCTCTACGGATCGGGCGAAGCGGCCATCGCCGCCCAGGTCACAGCGCCGAAACAAGGCGTGATGCCGGCCTGGGGCGCGCGCCTGGGCGAAACGAGGGTCAAGGAACTGGCGGTCTACGTGCATTCGCTCGGCGGTGGAGAATAGGAACGGGGGGCTATTCTCCGGCCCTCACCGCCCAAGCGACGAGGCCCGGCTCTGCCGGGCTTCGATTTGTTTTCGTCTGCCCCGGCGATTGACCTGCATCAACGCGGCGCAATCCGGTGGGCGGCACAATACGGTCGATGATGTATTTCGCGCATCTGCCTGCGCCCAGTCAGGACAGTTGCCCGGCGAAATCACGAGCCGCGCGACGGGAGAAACCAGTGCTGGACAATACGCAGGTAGAACGGCTCGAAGCGGAGGCGGTCAACTCCGCCAAAGTGCGACAGCCGATGTATGCCGCTCGCAAGAAGATATTTCCGAAGCGGGCCACGGGGAATTTTCGCCAGTTCAAATGGCTGGTGATGGCGGTCACGCTTGGTATTTATTATCTAACGCCGTGGCTGCGCTGGGACCGTGGCCCGTTTGCCCCCGACCAGGCAGTGCTGCTCGATGTCGCCAACAGGCGTTTCTACTTCTTCTTCATCGAGATATGGCCGCAAGAATTCTACTATGTGGCAGGCCTTCTGGTCATGGCTGGCGTCGGTCTTTTCCTGATCACGTCGACTGTCGGTCGTGCCTGGTGCGGCTACGCATGCCCGCAGACAGTATGGGTCGATCTGTTTCTGGTGGTCGAGCGGGCCATCGAGGGCGATCGGAATGCACGCATCAAGCTCGATGCCGCTTCCTGGAGCCCCCGCAAGCTCGCACTGCGGGTATCGAAACACGCCATCTGGCTGATCATAGGTGCGGCGACCGGCGGCGCCTGGATCTTCTATTTCGCCGATGCGCCGACCCTGCTCGGCGAACTCTTCACTGGCACGGCGGCTCCTGTCGCCTACATCACCGTCGCCGTGCTGACGGCGACGACCTACACGTTCGGCGGGCTGATGCGCGAGCAGGTCTGCACGTATATGTGCCCGTGGCCGCGCATCCAGGCAGCCATGCTCGACGAAAGTTCGCTCACCGTCACCTACAATGACTGGCGCGGCGAACCGCGCACGCGTCATGCCAAGAAGGTCCAGGCCGCCGGACAACCGGTCGGGGATTGCGTCGACTGCAATGCCTGCGTCGCTGTCTGCCCGATGGGGATCGACATTCGCGATGGCCAGCAGCTCGAATGCATCACCTGTGCGCTCTGCATCGACGCCTGCGATGGTGTCATGGACAAGCTTGGCAAGGAGCGTGGGCTGATCTCCTACGCGACCCTCTCCGACTACAACGCCAACATGATGTTGGCGACTGCGGGCGGCTCCGGTTCAGTCAATCCGTCGCTGGTCAGAACAGACAACGGCCTGTTTTCAGACAGGGTGGCTCATTTCCATATCCGCAAGATCTTTCGCCCGCGCACCTACGTGTACATGGCTATGTGGTCTCTGATCGGTCTGGGCCTGCTCTATTCGCTGCTGACGCGCGACCGGCTCGAGATCAATGTCCTGCACGATCGCAATCCGCAATTCGTGACGCTGTCCGACGGCTCCATCCGCAATGGCTATACCGTCAAGCTGCTGAACATGATCCCCGAACCAAGAACGGTCATCGTCACCATAGCAGGCTTGCCAGGCGCAGAGATGAGCATCGTCGGTGTCGACCTCCCCGTCGGTCGCTCTTTTGCGATCCAGGTCGAACCCGACCGGCTCAAGATGTTGAAGGTTTTCGTGCGCCTGCCTGCTGAGCAGATCCATGGCGAAGCGCAGACCTTCACTCTTCAGGTCGAGGACAAAGCGAGTTTCGAGTCGAACGAATACACCGCCACCTTCAACGCGCCGGAGATCGCCAGATGAACGCCACCACGCGAAAATCCCGCGAATTCACCGGCAGGCACATGTTGGCGATTATCCTTGCCTTCTTCGGGGTGGTCATCGCGGTCAATCTGACGATGGCGACGCTTGCCAACACGAGCTGGACCGGCCTGGTCGTCGAAAACACCTATGTGGCGAGCCAGGAATTCAACAGGAAGGCCGAGGAAGGGCGCGCGCAGGCAGCCCTCGGCTGGACCGGCAAGCTGACCATCGCAGGGGGCGAAGTCCGCTACAGCCTTACCGACGCCGCCGGCAAGCCGGTCCCCTTGCATGGCGTCAAGGTGCTG
This sequence comes from Mesorhizobium sp. M0047, assembly GCF_040323315.1. Classification (NCBI taxonomy): domain Bacteria; kingdom Pseudomonadati; phylum Pseudomonadota; class Alphaproteobacteria; order Hyphomicrobiales; family Phyllobacteriaceae; genus Mesorhizobium; species Mesorhizobium sp. M0047. The sequence continues at coordinate 16,927 of NZ_JAMYUW010000041.1, forward strand.
TTCCGCCATCCCGCTTACGAAAAAGAGGATGAGTCCATCAAGCTCGCCCTCGCCTCGGATCAGGAATTCGCCGCCCTGCACACGCCTAAGGATGGTGTCTGGATCGTCGAAGTCGACGCCGATGCCGGCCTGAAGGAACCTTTTCGCGACGTGCGCAGGATCATGATTTCCCATGGAGCGCTGAAATGAGCTGCTGTGCGCCGGGCGCCGAAATGGCGCTGGATCTGGTCGGCGCCACCTCGGTCCTGCCATCCAGCCAGGAAATCAGGCTGGCAAGCCGATCTCTTGGCGATGATCTTCGTCAGACCGACCTTTCCGTACCGACTGTTCACTGCGGCGCCTGCATCCAGACCATAGAGACGGCGTTGGGGAAACTCGATCACGTCGAGGCCGCTCGCGTCAACCTGTCAACGAAGCGGGTTTCGGTCCGGTGGCGCGGGGACGAGGTTCCACCGTTCGTCACCGTGCTTGAGAGGCTAGGTTATCAAGCTCACCTGTTCGAGACCGAGATCGATGCAAAGGACAAGACGCTCTCGGAGCTTATCCGCGCCGTCGCTGTTGCGGGCTTCGCGGCGGGTAACATCATGCTGCTTTCGGTCTCGGTCTGGTCCGGGGCCGAAGGCGCGACACGCGACCTGTTCCACTGGGTCTCGGCGCTGATTGCCATCCCCGCGCTCGCGTTTGCCGGCGGCATCTTCTTCCGCTCGGCCTGGAATGCGTTGCGCCACGGCCGCATGAACATGGACGTGCCGATCGCGGTGGGGGTCTCGCTCGCTTACGCAATGAGCCTCTATGAGACGATCAACCATGGCGATCACGCCTATTTCGACGCGTCGGTGTCGCTGCTGTTCTTCCTGTTGATCGGCCGGACGCTGGATCACGTCATGCGGGAGCGCGCCCGCACCGCCGTGAAGGGCCTGTCGCAGTTGGCCGCGCGTGGCGCCATGGTGCTGCGCGCCGACGGCGCGCGCGACTACCTGCCGGTTGGCGAGATCGAACCGGGAATGCTGCTGCTGATCGCGGCAGGCGATAGGATACCCGTCGACGGCGAGATCGTCCAAGGGGCGTCGGATCTCGACTGCTCGCTGGTTTCCGGCGAGAGCACGCCCCGAAACGTAGCACCAGGCGAACCTGTGCAGGCTGGCGTGCTCAACCTTACCGGCTCGCTGACGATCAAGGCGACAGCCGCCGCGAAGGATTCGTTCCTGGCGGAAATGGTTCGGATGATGGAAGCTGCCGAGGGCGGCCGGGCACATTATCGCCGGATCGCCGATCGCGTTTCAGCGCTTTATGCCCCGGTGGTTCATCTTACCGCCTTCGTGACGTTCCTCGGCTGGATGGCGGCGACTGGCGACTGGCATCGGGCGATGACCATCGCCATTGCCGTTCTCATCATCACATGCCCATGCGCGCTCGGCCTCGCCGTGCCGATCGTTCAGGTGGTCGCCGCGCGGCGCCTGTTCGAGAACGGCATCATGGTCAAGGACGGTTCGGCCATGGAGCGCCTGGCGACGATCGATGCCGCGGTGTTCGACAAGACCGGAACGCTTACGCTCGGAAAACCGCGGCTCGTCAATGCATCGTCGATCGATCCGGCCATGCTGGCAATTGCAGCCGACATGGCAGCGCATTCGCGCCACCCGTTTTCAAAGGCCATAGCCGGCTTTGCCGCGCCTGGCGGGCAGCGCAAATTCGATGCCGTCACCGAGCAGCCGGGATTCGGCATCGAAGCCGCTTCCACCGGAAATATCTGGCGGCTGGGTCGACGCGGATGGGCTGGATGGAAAGCCCGCACCGGCGGCGAAGGCCGACATGGCTATGGCGGGACGGTTCTGACGAAAGACGGGATCATCGTCGCGACCTTCGATTTCGAGGATGCGCCGCGTGCCGACGCCAGAGCAGCGATCGAGCGATTGAAGGATGCCGGGGTGTCGGTGCGGATGCTGTCGGGGGATACGGCGGCCGCCTGCGGCGAAGTCTCGAAAATGCTGGGTATCGACGACTTCATTCCGTGCTTGCTGCCATCCGGCAAGGTCGAATGCATCGAGACCCTGGCAAGAGAGGGACAGCGGGTTCTGATGGTTGGCGACGGCCTCAACGACACGCCTGCACTGAGCGCGGCGCATGTGTCGATCGCGCCGGCTACCGCGGCCGACATCGGCCGCAATGCCGCCGATTTCGTATTCCTGCGTGAAAGCCTTGCGGCAGTGCCTCTCGCGCTGGACATCGCGCGCAAGGCGGGGAGCCTGATCCGCCAGAACATCGCGATCGCTATCGGCTACAATGCGGTCGCCGTTCCGATCGCCATACTGGGACACGTCACGCCATTGATCGCTGCGATCGCCATGTCGGCCTCATCGCTGCTTGTCATTTGAAATGCGCTGCGCCTGCAAGGCTTCGTGTCGAACGGACAGGCGCAAAACTCTCGACAGGACAGGCGCCGCGGCGTCAGCCAATTGGCACAACCCCGATGACGACTCTTTCCTACCTCATACCCCTGGCCCTCTTCCTTGGCGCCCTTGGACTTGGGGGCTTTCTGTGGGCCTTGAGAAGCGGTCAATATGAAGATCTCGATGGAGCCGCAGAACGGATCCTGATCGATGGCGACGACAAGCCGCAAGGCTGACTCGGGCGCCGGGGTCGCTCAAACACCGCTGGGACCGGTGACCCAGATCAAAGTGCACAGCCCATAAATCTGGATAGTCAAGGGATAAACATCCGAGGAGGCAAGGATGCGAGCAGAAGCGATAATGACCACACCCGTCGTCGCCATTGACCCTGACGCTTCGATTGCCGATGCGGCACGGTTGATGCTTTCGAAGAAGATCAGCGGCCTGCCTGTCATTCGCAGCGACGGCACGCTGGTGGGGATCGTCAGCGAGGGCGATTTTCTGCGCCGGGAAGAACTGGGCACGCGACGCACGCGTCCGCGTTGGCTGGAGGCTCTGGTCACCCCAGGAAGGGCCGCCGATGAATATGTTCAAGCCAACGGAAGGCGTATCGAAGAGGTGATGACGGCGGATGTCGTTACAGTATCACCTGGCACATCGCTGTCCAGCACGGTCGAGCTCATGACACGCCATCACGTCAAACGCATTCCGGTCGTCGATGGCGGCAAGGTGATCGGCATCGTGACCCGCTCCGACCTGCTGCGCGCATTACTCGACGTCCCATCTGGCGCGGCCTCGGCACGGATAGACGACGAACAAATCCGTCAGGACGTCCTTGCCGAACTTGCGAAGCAGAAATGGACCGGCAAGGACATGATCGATGTGACCGTGAACACAGGGGCGGTGCAACTGAACGGCGCCATCTTCGACGAGCGCGAGCGCCAGGCAGCCATCGTCGCCGCCGAAAATGTCGCCGGCGTCAAAGCTGTCAGGGACAACCTCATCTGCGCCGGACCGCTGTCTGTCGTCCTGGTTTCGTAGGCATTTGGCCACAGAAGCTGAGAAGGCGCCTGGCCATCCATTCCTCGCAACCGTTGAAAGGTGACTTGGGCCGGCCAGCATCGCTTTTGTGGCAAGGTGCGAATGAGGAATGCCTGTCGCCCCAGAAGCGTTAGCCTAAGACTAGCGTTGGCCGGCCGCATGTTGCAGCCGTGCGATCAAATCCCGGTTGCGGCAATAGTCGGGTGGATCATCGGCCTGCTGGTGTTCGTCGAGCCAAATTGCGCATTCGTCCTGGTGGCCGACGGCTTCATGGTCCGGCACGACTTTCAATTGCCTGTCGACGCCAAGCTTGCGCATCATTCGATCCATCAACGCGGTCCTTGCGTCAACCGAGACCAGGTAGTCGAGAAAGTTCATGTCGGTGGCTCCTCCTTCTTTGCGATCATTGCATGCTGGCGGCACATGACATTGATCTCGGTCAACAGGCGGAGCCGCTGCCAAGCCGAGGCAGTCAAGGATGGATCGACCTCAATATGAGGACTTTCATTATCCAAGCCATCCGGCAGTGGGCATCGAACCGTCAATACGACATGAAACGGCTGATGCCGCTGTCTTCGATCAATGTGCGCGTGATGCCGCCGAACGCCCATTCCCGGAGGCGGCTGTGGCCATAGGCGCCGGAGACGATCAGGTCGGCATGGATCGACCGCGCGAACGCCAGCAGCCGGTCGCCGTCGGCGTCGCCGGCGATCAGTTCGGTTCGCGCCAAAATGCCGTGATGTTCCAGAAAAACGGCGACATCGGCGAGGCTGTCGCGAATGCTTTTGTCATGGTCCGTATCGATCGTGGCGACCACGACTTCGTTGGCCTTGGCCAGGAAAGGCAAGGCATCTGCTATCGCGCGTCGGGCCTCCCTGGCGTCCTTCCAGGCAATAAGCACGGTTTTTGCCACGAGATGGTCGACATTACTCGCAGCAACCAGGACCGGTCGACCGGCACCGAGCACCAGGCTACCGACATCGACTGCGCGAAAGATATTGTCCGCCTTCTCGCTGCCGGTAACGACAAGATCCGCGCCTCGCGCGGAGACACTCAGGAAGCGAGTCGGGCTGCAAATAGCTTGCACCCATTCGCTGAACATCGAAGCAGGAACCAGCCTCTCGAACTCGGCCCGCAGTTCGGCAAGTCGCTTTTCGATTTCCGTCCGCTGGACCTGCATGATCTCGCCTTCGTAGACCATGCCGTCCCCTGTCGCGACCAACGGCGGGACATCTGCAGCCGCCAGGCCAATGAGGCGGGCTCCAAACCGCTCCGCTAGCTCGATTCCGACCTTCACGATGGATACGGGAGGCGCATCGACGGCAAGATTCACGACAATTGACTTGTAGCACATCGCACGGGCCTTTCGCTGAACGACGGAATGCACGATGAATGCATTTGCTGGCACCCGATGCTTTGATGCGCGTCAAAGGGCCTAAGCGCATCCGTATCCGAGAACGTCGGCCCCGATCCGTTTTGCGTGCGCGGCGAGAAGTGGTAGTTAGCCCTTCTCGCAGGCGTGTCGAATCCAAGGATTTCAGGTGAGCCAAGACGAAGCGCCTATTTTGTCGGCCGGCGGGACGATGCTGAAGTCGGTCTTGTCCCAAATGTTCGAACAGGCCCCGGGCTTCATGGCTATCATGCGTGAGCCGGATCATGTCTTTGAACTGACGAATACCGCCTATCAACGGCTCATCGGCGACAGGCAAGTGATTGGGAAATCGCTGCGCGAAGCCCTTCCCGAACTCGAAGGCCAAGGGTTCTTGGAACAGCTGGACCATGTCTACAGGACCGGAGGGCCATACAGGGGCCAAGGCATCAAGGTCGGTCTTCGCAACAGGGACGACCAGCCGCTTGAGGAGCGTATCCTCGATTTCGTCTATCAGCCGATCAAGGCCGACGATGGCCGCGTCACGGCCATCTTTGTCCAAGGCACTGATGTCAGTGAGCTTTCCTTCGCAAATGCAGCCCTTCAGCTGCGCGAAGATCATTTGCGTTCGATCCTGGCGACGGTGCCCGATGCAATGGTGGTTATCGATGAACTGGGCAGCATTCAATCGTTCAGCACAGCTGCGGAAGCGCTGTTCGGTTATCAGGCCAGCGAAGCCATTGGGCGAAACGTCAACATACTGATGCCGTCGCCCTACCGTGACGATCACGACGCCTACCTGCTTCGCTATCTGACGACCGGTGAGCGCCGGATCATCGGGCTAGGCCGCACGGTCACCGGAATGCGGAAGGACGGTTCGACCTTTCCAATGGAGCTTTCCGTTGGCGAAATGCATCCCGGAACCGGACGCTTCTTTACCGGCTTCTGCCGAGACCTGACCGAGCGCCACAGGGCGGAAGCGCGAATACAGGACCAGCAGCTGGAACTGCTCCACATGGCCAGGTTCACCGCGCTCGGCGAAATGGCCTCGACGCTTGCCCATGAGATAAACCAGCCGCTCACGGCGATCACAAACTACCTCAAAGGCAGCCGCCGGCTTCTTGAGAAGAGCATGGAAGAGAACGCACCGATGCTGAGAGAGGCCGTCGAGAACGCGGCTGAGCAAGCTTTGCGGGCTGGAGAGGTCATTCGTCATCTTCGCGACTTCGTCGCCAGGGGCGAAAGCGAGCGTCAGGTCGAACGCTTGCCGATGCTGATCGAAGAAGCCTCCTCACTGGCTTTGGTGGGGGCGAGGGAAATAGACGTGCGCGTCAGCTACCAGCTTGATCCGGAGGCCGAACTGGTTTTGACGGATCGCATCCAAATTCAGCAGGTGGTGCTTAACCTGATACGCAACGCCGTGGAGGCCATGCAAGGCGCGCCGCGCCGCGAGTTGAAAGTCACAACTGTCGCCCGGGACGATGGCATGGCGGAGGTAAGCGTGATCGACACCGGCCCCGGCCTCGCGCCGGAGGTCTCCGCACAGCTTTTCCAGCCATTTGTCACCACAAAGAAGCAGGGCATGGGCGTCGGCCTCTCGATTTGCCGTACCATCGTCGAATCGCACGGTGGTCACATCTGGACCGAGCCAATGCCGGCCGGAGGAACCGCTTTCCGGTTCACGTTGCGCATTGTGGAGAAGGAAGAGGTCACAAATGTCAGTTAGTGATCTGGTGCACGTGGTTGACGACGATGTGGACGTGCGCAAATCGCTTGGCTTTCTTCTGGCGACAGCCGACTTTGCCGTGCGGCTGTACGAATCGGCGACAGCTTTTCTGGATACCGCGACGGGCAATCCCGACGGTTGCATCGTCACCGACGTGCGCATGCCGGGCATCGACGGAATCGAGTTCCTGCGGCAGCTCCGAACCCGCGGACACATGCTTCCGGTCATCGTGATGACGGGCCATGCTGATGTGGCGCTCGCCGTTCAGGCAATGAAGGAGGGGGCGTCCGATTTCATCGAAAAACCTTTCGACGACGATATTCTGATAAGTGCGATCCGTTCCGCTTTGGATAAGCGCAATCAGGCGAACGCTACGCACCCACAATCCACGGAAATCAACGGCCGTTTATCGACGCTGTCGGAACGAGAGCGACAAGTGCTGGATGGACTTGTCTCAGGTCTTCCAAACAAGACGATCGCTTATGACCTCGGAATCAGCCCACGTACGGTCGAGATCCATCGCGCCAATGTCATGAGCAAGATGAGCGCGAGCAGCCTGTCGCACCTCGTGCGCATGGCACTGATCGTAGAACCCAAATCCTAGGAACCATCGTCAAAGGAGTTGTCGTCGAGAGCCGGCACACTGTGAGACCCCCAGTCGCGCCAGTGAGTCGGGCGGATGTCTACCCATGCGCCGGTGGCGGCGTTCCTCCAGCCTTCCCGCTCCTTCATGCAGGGAAACACGAGCGCATGCTCGCCATCCTCGTCGAAGACGGCCAGTGTGAGGTTGCGCCCAAACGGAGCGGTGAGGATCGGTTTCCACATCTCCAGATGATTCTCCAGAAGCGCCAGCCCGCGCCTTGAGCTGAATCATTTTCCGCAATTGCCAAATGCGCGAATGTGGACTTTGCCAGCCATGAGCCGGGCGGAAGCACCCGGATGGTGATGGTTCAAAGCGGCAAGGCAAACAACACTTTGGGATGGCCGCGAAATAGGAGACGGCACCGATGCTGATCCAAACTCTTTCCACCCTGGAAAGTACGAGATTGCTGACGGCCAATCGGGTCGGACGGCTCGCATGCGCAAAGAACGGGCAGCCTTACGTCGTGCCTCTCTACTACGCACATGCGGATAATCACCTCTACGCATTTTCAATGCCGGGCAAGAAGATCGAATGGATGCGAGCCAATCCGCTGGTATCCGTCCAGGTCGACGAGCGCGGCAAAGGGCGTGGATGGAGAAGCGTCGTAGTCGATGGCCGCTATGAGGAATTGCCGGACCGGGTTGGCCACAAGATCGAGCGCGACCATGCATGGTCAGTGCTGAGCAAACACGCCGACTGGTGGGAGCCTGGTGCGCTCAAGCCGGTCGTGCCTCCTGTGTCGGACAGCAGCCCACATGTGTTTTTTCGCATCCTGATCGAGCAGGTGTCGGGTCGCGAGGCAAGTGAATAGCTGAACGACCACCCCGACCACAGATGGGACGGCTGGGCCGACGGAACCCGTTGTCGTAGGTACTTCCCCGTAAGGATGATGATGCGAGCCACCTACCGCCGCAGCGCGTGCACGCTTGCCTTGTCCTCGCCGGCCGCCGGCAATGCCATGTCATCATCGAGAAGGCGTGTTATGCGGGCAAAGCCTGTGAAGGCTTTCCGAGCTTCCTCGGCCGTCATCTGGCCCGACAGGGCGGCCGAGCAGCAATTCAGCGCGCACTGATAAACCGGACCGCGCCGTCCCGTCGGCCATTTCCGCAAGAACGCCATGGCCTCGGCAACACTATCAATTTCTTCAGTAGGGTGCCCCTGCCCGCGCGAGATCCGCACGGGCGAAATGAAATGCAGGTCGTTCATCGTTTCCTCCCCGTCGATCGCGATGCGCTCAATCGAACCCAATGAAACGCGCCATTCGACAGCCGGTTCCACGCAATCCGAGATTTCTTTCTAGGAGATCGGAATTTCGAATCATCGACCTGGCAGATGCAGAGGCGGCCCACCATGGAGTGCCGTCGATAATCGCAGTTCTCATTGAATATCTTTAAGGCCAAAGCCGACAAATAGATTGCTTGTCGGTTCCCCTGCGTCAGGCTTACCCTGCACCGCCAACGCGTGAGGGCGCGTGCTGCAAAAGGGGACCATTGCAATGACAATACAGGGTGCTTCACCTGATCTGTACAACGACGACCTGGCGCCTGCCAAAACTCGAAACTGGGGACCATTCTCGATCTTCAACGTCTGGACATCGGACGTTCACAGCCTCTGGGGCTACTATCTCGCCGCCAGCCTTTTTCTATTCTGTGGCGGGTTCGTCAATTTCCTCATCGCCATCGGCATCGGTTCACTGATCATCTACGCGCTGATGAACATGGTCGGCTACGCCGGCGTGAAGACAGGCGTGCCCTACCCCGTGCTTGCGCGTGCCACTTTCGGCATCTGGGGCGCCAACATACCGGCGCTGGTGCGCGCCGTCGTTGCCTGCTTCTGGTACGGCGCACAGACCGCCGCCGCCTCCGGCGCGATCGTAGCGCTATTGATCCGCGCGCAATGGTTTGCCGATTTCAACGCCAACACGCATTTCCTCGGCCATACCGGCCTGGAGGTGATCTGCTTCGTGGTCATCTGGGCGCTGCAATTGCTGATCATCCAGAACGGCATGGAAACGGTGCGCCGCTTCCAGGATTGGGCAGGACCGGCAGTCTGGGTGATGATGCTGATCCTGGCGATCTACCTTTGTGTCAAATCCGGGAGATTTGCCTTCACCAGCGATATCCCTATGGACGTGCTGCTGGACAAGACCAAGGATGCGGGCGTACCGGGCACGCCGGGATCATGGACGTCGCTGTTTGCGGTGGCGGCGATCTGGGTCACCTACTTTTCCGCGCTTTATCTCAATTTCTGCGATTTCGCCCGTTACGCGCCGGACAAGGCATCGCTGCGCAAGGGCAACATCTGGGGCCTGCCGATCAACCTGATCCTGTTTTCCCTGGTCGCCGGTGTCACCACCATCGCCGCCTTTGACGTCTATGGCGAAGTGCTGCTGCATCCCGACCAGATCTCGGCGAAGTTCGATAGCTGGTTCCTGGCAGCGCTCGCGGCCTTGACGTTTGCCGTGGCAACCCTCGGCATCAACGTGGTGGCAAACTTCGTCTCGCCGGCCTTCGACTTCTCCAACGTCTTTCCCAGGCAGATCGACTTCAAAAAGGGCGGCTATATCGCGGCCGTCATCGCGCTCGTGCTCTATCCCTTCGCGCCATGGGAAGGCAGTGCCGCTTCCTTTGTCAACGTCATCGGCGCGACGATGGGGCCGATCTTCGGCGTGATGATGGTCGACTACTATCTGATCCGGAAGGGTGAGGTCGACGTCGAGGCGCTCTATCGCGAGGACGGCGAGTTCCGGTTCCAGAGCGGCTGGCATGTCAATGCCTTCATCGCCGCCGGTATCGGTGCCATCTTCTCGTCGATCCTGCCGAACTTCACCAACTGGCTGCCGTCGTGGTGGGGCGTCTATGGCTGGTTCTTCGGCGTGGCGATCGCGGGCATCATCTACTACGTGCTGCGCACCGCCGCTTTGGGCGCAGGCGCCAAGACGGCAAAGGCTTGAAACTGAGGCAGTAGGCAGTAGGTGCTAGGGAGTAGAGAACCGCTTCCCTACTGCCTACTGCCTACTGTCTACTGTCTACTGTCCACCATCTCGGCCAGTTTGCGCACCGTGTTCCAGTTGCGGGATGTACCGACGCCCAGGCGCTTGTGGCTGGTTGCCGTCAGAAGCCGTGAACTGGCGCGCGAGAAGACAATCCAGATATCGCCACCGACGGCGTGCATCTTTTCGTCCTTGCCGACATAAGAGCCGAGCGCCGTGACGGCTTCGTCTGGCACCGGTTGGCGCATCACGCGCACCGTCACCTGATCCGCAGTCGCATTCGATTCGTCCGGAAACGGATTGCCGGCGGCAAGCTTCAGCCAGTCCTCGGCACAACGCACGATGATGTCGACATGGCGGCCGAAGGTTTTTTCGAAGGCAGCTTCCAGCCGTTGTTCCAGATCGGCGACGTTCGTTGCCGGCGCCTCGAAGACCAGGTTGCCGGTCGCTACCAGCGTGCGCGGGTTCTTCAGCCCGAGTTCTTCGGCCATCGCCTTGAGGTCGGCCATGACGACCCGTCGCCCCTCACCCAGAATGATGCTGTAGAGCAGCGCGACATAAGTCCGCATCATCTGCCGGCCTGTGAAACTACACCAGCCGGCTCTGCTCCACCGCCGCCTCGATGAAACTGGCGAACAGTGGATGCGGGTCGAGCGGCCGGCTTTTCAGTTCCGGGTGATACTGCACGCCGATGAACCAGGGATGATCGGGGTACTCGACCGTTTCCGGCAGCACGCCGTCGGGCGACATACCGGCGAAGACCAGGCCGCAATCCTCGAGCCGCTCCTTGTAGTCGACATTGACCTCGTAGCGGTGGCGGTGGCGCTCGGAAATCTGCGTATCGCCATAGATCTCGGCGATCTTCGAGCCCTTGGCGAGTTCGGCCTGGTAGGCTCCGAGCCGCATCGTGCCGCCGAGGTCGCCGGTCTCGCGGCGCTTCTCCAGCATGTTGCCTTTCAGCCATTCGGTCATCAGGCCGACGACCGGCTCCTTGGTCGGGCCAAACTCGGTCGATGACGCATGCTCGACGCCGGCCAGCGACCGCGCTGCCTCGATGCAGGCCATCTGCATGCCGAAGCAGATGCCGAAATACGGCACTTTTCGCTCACGCGCGAACTTCGCCGCCAGGATCTTCCCTTCCGCGCCACGCTCGCCAAAGCCACCGGGAACCAGGATGCCATGCACCTTTTCCAGCCAGGGCGTCGGATCCTCCTTTTCGAAGATCTCCGATTCGATCCAGTCGAGCTTGACCTTGACGTGGTTGGCCAGGCCGCCATGCGACAGCGCCTCGATCAGAGATTTGTAGGCATCCTTGAGGCCGGTATATTTGCCGACCACGGCAATGGTGACTTCGCCTTCCGGATTGTGGATGCGGTTGGACACCGCTTGCCAGGGCTCCATGCGCGGCTTCGGCGCCGGATCGATGCCGAAGGCGGCCAGCACTTCCGAATCGAGCCCTTCCTTGTGGTAGGCCATCGGCACGTCGTAGATATGTGGCACGTCGAGCGCCTGGATCACCGCACTCTCGCGCACATTACAGAACAGCGACAGTTTTCTGCGCTCTTCCTTGGGAACAGCGCGGTCGGCGCGGACCAGCAGGATGTCGGGCGCGATGCCGATGCCGCGCAGTTCCTTGACCGAATGCTGGGTCGGCTTGGTCTTCAGCTCACCGGCCGTGGGGATGTAGGGCATCAGCGTCAGATGAACGTAGACGGCATTGTTGCGCGGCAGGTCGTTGCCGAGCTGGCGTATAGCTTCCAGAAATGGCATCGCCTCGATGTCGCCGACTGTGCCGCCGATCTCGCACAACACGAAATCATAGTCATCATTGCCGTTGAGGACGAAATTCTTGATCTCGTCGGTAACGTGCGGGATGACCTGCACGGTGGCGCCGAGATAATCGCCGCGCCGCTCGCGCTCGATGATGTTCTTGTAGATGCGGCCGGTGGTGATGTTGTCCTGCTGATTGGCTGAACGCCCCGTGAAGCGCTCGTAATGGCCGAGATCGAGATCGGTCTCGGCGCCATCATCGGTAACGAAAACCTCGCCATGCTGGTACGGCGACATCGTGCCCGGATCGACATTGAGGTAGGGATCGAGTTTTTTGATGCGTGCGCGATAGCCTCGCGCCTGCAAGAGAGCCCCAAGGGCCGCTGCGGCTATGCCTTTTCCAAGTGAGGAAACCACGCCGCCTGTGATGAATACATATCGCGCCATGGGAGTCATCGCTTAACGCGGCCGGATTGATTCCGCCAGAGAAAAAACCACCGCGAAGGTTTTTTCCCAAGAAGGCGCTTGGACGATAGGCAAGGCAAAAGAAAAGGGCCGGCTGAGCCGGCCCTTTGGCAGGATGACGAAAACGTCAGATGATGACGACCTTGGTGCCTACCCTGACGCGGCTGTAGAGGTCCATGACGTGCTCGTTGATCATGCGGAAGCAGCCATTCGAGGCGCTGGTTCCGATCGACTGCGGCGCGATGGTGCCGTGGATGCGCAGATGCGTGTCCTTCTTGCCGTCATAGAGATAGATGGCGCGGGCACCGAGCGGGTTTTGGCCACCGCCCGGCATTCCGTCCTTGTACTGGCCGTAGTGCTTCGGCTCGCGCTTCTGCATGTCCAGCGTCGGGATCCAGCGCGGCCATTCCTGCTTGTCGCCGACCGCCACCGTGCCTTTGTACTGCAGGCCTTCGCGGCCGACCGCAATGGCGTAGCGGCGAGCGGTCGAAGATGATTCGACGAGATAGAGGCGCCGGGCGCTGGTGTCGATGACGATGGTGCCGGCGTCATAGCCGGTGAATTCCACGTCCTGCGGCACGAATTCCGGCTTCACCTTGAACTGCTTCTTGGCTTCCTTCTTGGCGAGGGCCTGATCGAGAGCCCGCGTCTCTGGAAGATAGCTCATCGACGAGCCGGATGAGGTACCGCCGAAAAGACCAGCGAACAGACCACCGCCGCTTGGCCGCTTCTGGCCGACGACCTCGCTGCGCAGCTCGCCATTGTTGCCGGTCAAGGCGACATTCATCGCCTCTGCCGGAAGCGACTCGGCCGACTGGATCGGCGCGATTGGCTCAATGATCTTTACAGCCTGCGTCTTGGCCGGCTTGGCGTCGGCCACTTCGGTAGCGGGCGCGCTCTTGCCCTTCTTGGCCAGGAACGCCTGCCGTTCAGCGTCGGCCCTGGCCTTGGCCGCCTCGCGCATCGCCAGCTTCCTGGCTTCGAGAGCCTTGGCTTTGGCGGCTTCCTTGTCGGCAACGATCTTGGCCTCGATCTTCTTGATCTGGGCGAGATCGTCCGGCGTCGGATTTTTCTTCTTCTTGAGAAGCTTCAACTGCGACGCGTCACTCTTGACGGCGACATTGATGGCGCCGGTTTTCTCAACGGAAGGTGCGGCCATATTTGCCGGCGCGCCGGCGAAGGCTGGGGAACTCATGCCGAGTGCGGCGCAAAGTCCCAGGAAAATGAAGCTGCGAAGCTGCATGGCGAAGATCCGATCGTTCTATGCTTGTTGCCCACGGCGTCGCCCAGCGCCCCCAAGGCGCCGGAAATGCCGCGCGCAATCTATAGTCGAATAAGCGCGAACGCCTCAAGCGCGAGGCCGCGCCTCACCACGTCGAATCTTCGTGATTGTGCTGCATTTGCCGCGACTGTGTTCAAACGACAACAGGCCGCGGCTGCAGAGCCTGGAGATTACTGGTTCGGAACCTGCGGGGCCGCCGGAGCGGTGCCATTGGTCGACGGTTTCGAGCCGGCGGCAGGCGCCGTGCCCGCCGGAGCTGCGGCGTCGTTGCCGGACGGCGGCGTCGGCGTGGCGTTGCCGGCGGGCGCCGGTGTGGTCGTGCCTGGCAGTTGGTTGAGCACACCCTTGCCGGCACCATCCGATGTCGCGGGCACGCGGTCGAGGATGTCGATCGGCTTCTCGCCATAGCGGGCGACGATCGACAGTGTCAGCGACGTGGCAAAGAAGGCCGCCGCCAGGATCGCCGTCGCACGCGTCAGCGCATTGGCGGCACCGCGCGCGGTCATGAAGCCGGATCCGCCACCGATGCCAAGGCCGCCGCCTTCGGAACGCTGCAGCAGCACCACCCCGACGAGGGCGAGCACGACCATGAGATGGATGACGATCAGTACGGTTTCCATAGTTTATCCTGGCAAAGCCTTGCCCGGCCGCGGACACGACCGGTGAATTGGAGGCGGCTCAATACAATGCTTTGATGGCATTTCCAAGCCCGTGGCCGGAATATGGGAAGCAACGCCTTCTTTGCAACGATTTCCAGCGCCGGGAGCCCCATCCGGCGTGGCGAACAAGTTCAAGCGATGTTGCGATAAGCCTCGGCGATGGCAAGAAAATCCGCTGCCTTCAGGCTGGCGCCACCGACCAGCGCGCCGTCGACATTCCTGACGCCGAGCAGTTCGACTGCATTTGAGGGCTTGACCGAGCCGCCATAGAGGATGCGCACCTTTGCCGCAACGCCGCCGAGTTTTTCCGCCAGCTTTTCGCGGATATGTGCGTGTGCTTCGGCCACATCGGCCGCGGTCGGCGTCAGGCCGGTACCGATCGCCCATACGGGCTCATAAGCAATGATGGTGTTGGACGGGGTGGCGCTTGGCGGCACCGATCCGTCGACCTGACGCGACAGCACGTCGAGAGTCGCGCCCGCTTCACGCTGCTGCTGGGTCTCGCCAATGCAGATGATGGCCACGAGCCCGGCACGCCAGGCGGCGGAGGCCTTGGCTTGTACCGTCGCGTCATCCTCGCCGCGCTGCTCACGGCACTCGGAATGGCCGACGATGACATGGCTGGCGCCCGCATCCTTGAGCATTTCCGCCGAAATGCAGCCGGTGTAGGCGCCGCTCTCCCTGCTGTGGCAATCTTCACCGCCGGCATGCACCGGCGTGCGCGACAAGATCTCCGCGGCATGGGCTAGCAATGTCGCGGGAACGCAGACCAGCGCTTCGGTCTCCGCATCGAGCCCACTCAGGAAACCGTTGCCGATCATCCTGAGTTCGTTGAGCGAGGCACTGGTGCCGTTCATTTTCCAGTTGCCGGCAACAAGCGGGCGAATTCCTGGCGTCATGGTTTGCTTCTCCGGGCGATATCGGGCTCTGGCCCTCACTACCAAAATCAGCCCACAAAGCAATCGACAGTGGACCGGAAGGGCGCTATTGCGCTTGGTTCAGACTCGGCGCATGCGAAATTGCGCATAAATCGGAAGTAACGATGCTTGGTGTATTGAGAAGCGCGGCAGGTACCTGGGTCGCGAAGACGCTGCTTTCGCTGTTGGTGGTCAGTTTCGCCGCCTGGGGCATTTCCGGACGGCTGATGGGCGGTTTCGCCGGCCATGATTCGGTCATAACCGCTGGCGGCACCAAGGTGTCGATCAAGGAATACCGGCTCGCTTATGATCGCCAGCTTGCGGTCATGTCGCAACAGTTTGGCCAGCGTCTCAGCCACGAACAGGCAAAGGCGCTCGGCGTCGATAACCAGGTTCTTGCCCAGCTCGTCTCGGGCGCCGTTCTCGACGAACAGGCCCGCAAGCTTGGCCTCGGCCTCTCCAAGGACCGGCTGGCCGAACTGACGCGCGAAGATCCGGCCTTCAAGGGCCCGGGCGGCCAGTTCGACCGCAGAACCTTCGAATATATGCTGCGGCAGATTGGCATGCGGCCGGAGGACTATCTGAAGAACCGTGCCCAGGTGGCGGTGCGCCAGCAGATCGTCGAAGCGGTCTCGGATGGTCTGAAAGCCCCGGACACCTTCTTCAAGGCCGTCGCGCTGTATCGCGGCGAAGACCGCACCATCGACTATCTGACGCTGCCCAAAGCACTGGTCGAGCCGATCGAGGTGCCGTCCGATAGCATGCTTTCCGCCTATTTCGAGGCGAACAAGAAGAAATACGCGGCGCCCGAATACCGCAAATTCTCCTATGTCAGGCTTGAACCGGTCGACATCATGGATACAACCGCCGTCACCGACCAACAGGTCAGAGACGATTACAACAAGAACAAGGCGCGCTACACCACGCCGGAAATGCGCACCATCGAGCAGCTTGTGTTCAAGACGCCTGATGCGGCCAAGGCCGCGCTCGATTCGCTTAAGACCGGTGTGACGTTCGACAAGCTCGTCACGGCGGAAGGCAAAACCCCGGCCGACACACTGCTCGGCACGTTGGCCAAGGACAAGATCGCCGACAAGGCCGTCGCCGATGCGGCCTTCGCGCTCAATACCAATGAAGTCAGCCAAGTCGTGCAAGGCGCCTTTGGTCCGGTGTTGCTGCGCGTCACCGAGATCAAGCCCGAGGTGGTGAAGCCGCTGGCAGAAGTGTCCGACCATATCCGCAAGGACCTGGCGCTGGGCGAGGCAAGCCGCATCCTCCTCGACGTGCGTGACAATTACGAAGACACCCGCGCCGCCGGCGGTTCGCTTGCCGATGCCGCCGCCAAGCTGAAGCTGAAGGTCGTCACCATCGACGCCATCGACCGCAGCGGGCTGCGGCCCGACGGAAGCATCGTCAAGGACCTGCCGCAATCGCCAGAGCTGATCAAGGCCGTCTTCGATGCCGAGCCCGGTACGGAGAATGACGCTTTGACAACCGCCGACAACGGCTTTGTCTTTTATGAACTGGCTTCGGTCACGCCGGCTCGGGACCGCACGCTGGACGAAGTTCGTCAGAAAGTCGTCGCCGACTGGACGGCGGCGGAGACAACCAAGCGGTTGGCCGCCAAGGCAGATGAGCTTGAAAAGCGGCTCAAGGCTGGCACCACGCTCGACGTCATCGCGGGCGAACTGAAGTTGGAAAAGCAGACCAAGCGCGGCGTCAAACGTGAGGCCGACGATGTCGATTTCGGCAAGGAGGGCGCCGCGGCGATGTTCGGAGTCGGCGAAGGCGGCACCGGCCTGATCCCCTCGCCTACCGGAGACGGGCAGATCCTGTACAAGGTCGCCGAAGTGTTCGAGCCTGCAGGGGCCGATGCCAGCTCGGTGCCAGACGATGCGCAGAAGTCCTTCACTTCCGGCATGTCTGATGACCTGCTCGACCAGTTGGTGGCGCAGTTGCAGACGCAGTACGACGTTCGCGTCGACCAGGCCGCAGTCGCCCAAGCCTCGACAAGATGAGCGCGCTGAAAACTTATATCGCCAAGGTCGCGACCGGAAGCGCGCTTTCCTTCGAGGAGGCGCGCGAGGCCTTCGACATCATCATGTCGGGTGACGCCACGCCCGGCCAGATAGGCGGCTTCCTGATGGCGCTGCGCGTGCGCGGCGAAACGGTGAGCGAGATTTCCGGCGCCGTCGCCACCATGCGGGCCAAAATGTTGCGCGTCGAAGCGCCTGACGGCGCCATCGATATCGTCGGCACGGGTGGCGACAATTCCCACAGCGTCAACATTTCGACGGCATCGGCCTTTGTCATTGCCGGAAGCGGTGTGCCGGTTGCCAAGCATGGCAATCGCGGCCTGTCGTCGCTGACAGGAGCCGCCGACGTGCTGGTTGCACTCGGCGTCAAGATCGACATACCGCCCGAGTTTATCGGCCGTTGCATCCACGAGGCGGGCGTCGGCTTCATGTTCGCGCCCGCGCACCATCCGGCGATGAAGCATGTCGGCCCGACCCGCGTCGAGCTCGGCACCCGCACCATCTTCAACCTGCTGGGGCCCCTCTCTAATCCGGCCGGCGTCAAGCGGCAGATGGTCGGCGTGTTCCTGCCGGAATGGATCCTGCCGGTAGCCGAGACGCTGAAGGCGCTGGGCGCCGAGCATGCCTGGGTTGCCCATGGCGACGGCTATGACGAGATCACCACCACCGGCGAGACGCAGGTCGCCGAACTGATCGGCGGCGAGATCCGCAGCTTCACCTTGACCCCTGAAGCGGTTGGGCTGGCGCGCCATACCAAGGATGAGTTGCGCGGTGGCGACGCGGACTACAACGCCAAGGCATTGCGCGATATGCTGGGTGGCGCTGCCGGCGCTTATCGCGACACCGTGCTGATCAATGCCGGCGCCGGACTGGTCGTGGCAGGCAAAGTGACGACGCTTGGCGACGGCATCGCGACGGCGGCGCAAGCCATCGACAGCGGCCGGGCGCTGCAAGTGCTCGACAGGCTGGTCGAGATTTCGAACGGATAGAACGTGTCTGACATTCTTCGCAAGATCGAGGCCTACAAGCGCGACGAGATCGCAGCGGCAAAGGCACATGTGCCGCTCGCCGAAATCAAGGCGCGCGCGAAGGATGCCGATGCACCGCGCGGCTTTCTTGCCGCGCTCGAAGCGAAGCGCAAATCCGGCGCTTTTGCGCTGATCGCCGAGATCAAGAAAGCGAGCCCATCCAAGGGCCTGATCCGCGCCGATTTCGACCCGCCAGCGCTGGCACAGGCCTATGCGAAAGGCGGCGCTGCCTGTCTTTCGGTGCTGACCGATGCGCCGTCGTTCCAGGGTGCGCCTGAATTTCTCACCAGGGCGCGAGCCGCCGTCGCCCTGCCCGCGCTGCGCAAGGATTTCCTATTCGACCCGTATCAGGTCTACGAAGCCCGCGCCTGGGGTGCGGACGCCATCCTCATCATCATGGCCAGCGTCGACGACACCCTGGCCAGCGACCTCGAATCCACGGCGTTCGAACTTGGCATGGATGCACTGGTCGAAGTGCATGACGAGGCCGAGACGCAGCGCGCGCTAAAGCTGTCGTCGCGGCTGATCGGCATCAACAACCGCAATCTGCGCACGTTCGAGACTAGCCTCGAGACCTCAGTGCGGCTGGCGACGATGGTGCCGGCGGACCGCTTGCTGGTCAGCGAGAGCGGAATTTTCTCGCATGACGATTGCCTCAGGCTTCGAAAGAGCGACATCGGCACCTTTCTGGTCGGCGAGAGCCTGATGCGGCAACAGGACGTCGTCACGGCGACACGCCTGCTTCTGACGGGCAAGGCGCCAGATGCATCGGCCCGAAAATCGGAATCGATTTTCGGAGAGCACGATGCATAGATTCAAAATGATAGAGCGTACTTTGTGCGTCCGAACGGACGCACGTCGCTCTATGGCGATCTGACGATGACATCAGGCCTCACCCATCTCGGCGCGCAGGGCGAGGCCAACATGGTCGATGTCGGCGACAAGGTGGAGACGACACGTACGGCGATCGCCGAGGGCTTTGTCGCGATGCAGCCCGAGACCCTGAAGACGATTCTCGCCGGCAACGCCAAGAAGGGCGACGTGCTCGGCACCGCGCGTATCGCCGGCATCATGGCGGCGAAGAAGACACATGAACTGATCCCTCTCTGCCATCCGCTGCTTCTGACCAAGGTTTCCGTCGACATCGAGCCGGACCATGCCCTGCCCGGCCTGAAGGTCACGGCACTGGCGCGCGTCACTGGCAAGACGGGCGTCGAGATGGAAGCGCTGACCGCCGCTTCGGTGGCTTGTCTGACCATATATGACATGGCCAAGGCGGTGGACCGCGCCATGGTCATCTCTGGCGTTCGGCTGGTCGAAAAGACCGGCGGCAAGTCGGGCGCGTACAAGGCAGGCGCCTGATGGCGCTGGTTCCAATCGCCGAAGCGCTCGAGCGCCTGCTCGAGGGTGCAGCACCTTTGGCCGGCGAAAACGTTCCCCTGTTCGAGGCGGCGGATCGCGTGATGGCGGAACCGCTTGTTGCCCTGCGTACCCAGCCGCCCTTCAACGCTTCCGCCATGGATGGCTATGCAGTCCGCGCTATCGATGTGGCGTCGGTGCCGTCGCGACTTTCGGTGATCGGCATGGCGCCGGCCGGACGCGGCTTTGACGGCACCGTCAGCCACGCTCAGGCCGTGCGCATCTTCACGGGTGCGCCGCTGCCCGAAGGCGCCGACACCATTGTCATCCAGGAAAATATCAGGGATCTCGGCGGCAGCGACGTCGAAGTGATCGAACCAACCGCCCAAGGGCGAAACATCCGCCGCATCGGCCTCGACTTTTCAAAAGGCGACGTGCTGCTGGAAAAAGGCCGCGTGCTGGATCCGGCGGCGCTGTCGCTGGCGGCTTCGGCAAACCATTCCCGGGTCAGCGTGGTAAAACGGCCGCTGGTCGCCATCATCGCCACCGGCGACGAATTGTTGCCGCCCGGCAGCGAACTTGGGCCGGACCAGATCATCTCATCCAATGCCTATGGCGTTGCCGCGACAGCGCAATCCGTCGGCGCCCACGCGCTCGATCTCGGCATTGCCGCCGACCGCAAGGACGCGATTGCAGCCTTGGTGAAAAAGGCGGTCAGTGCCGGCGCAGATGTCATCGTCACGCTTGGAGGCGCCTCGGTCGGCGATCACGACCTGATCCATGACGTGCTGACCGGCGAAGGCATGACACTCGGCTTCTGGAAGATCGCCATGCGCCCCGGCAAGCCGCTGATGTTCGGCCGCCTCGGCGACATCAGGTGCATCGGCCTACCTGGCAACCCGGTGGCAAGCCTGGTCTGCTCGCAGCTGTTCCTGAAACCGCTGCTGGCGCGGCTCGGTGGCCGCGACTATCGCCAGGACATTCGTCCGGCGCGATTGGGTGCAGCAATGCCGGCCAATGATCTGCGCCAGGACTATGTGCGGGCGGTGGTCAGGGAAGACAATGGCGCGCTGGTGGCGACGCCGTTCGGCATCCAGGATTCCTCGATGCTGAGAATGCTGGCCGACGCCAACGGGTTGATCGTGCGGGCGCCGTTTGCCCCCGCTGCGGCCGCAGGCGAGGCTTGCAGCGTGCTGATGTTGCGCTGAAGAAGCTCTGGCAAGCCTTTAATAAAGTTGAGAAAATTGTGCTCGGTTATTCCGAGATTAAGGCCTGTGTCAGCGGATGCGCCGGATCTGCGAGGCCGTCGACAATGTTGTAATGATGACGGTCGGGCTCGACCACGGTGCTGGTGGTGGCGCCGAGGCCGGTCCAGATATTGGCGAGCAGCGCATTCTGGCGCAGGAATTCGGCGCGCTCGCCGCCACCGGCCCAACAGGTGATGCGGGCGCCATCCATGGGTCGCAGCAGCGCCGGGCTTTCAGCCAGCGCCTCTTCTTCGTCGATTGCCAGTGCCTTGTTCATCCCGGTGCGCATAAGCGGGCGCAGGTCGTGGAGGCCGGAAATCGAAATGACGTGGCGTATGCGCCGCGCCACATCGGTCGCCAGGGGCGCGGTCGTCGACACCATCCGGGTGGCGAGATGGCCGCCGGCCGAATGTCCCGTCAGCATCAGCGGCCCGTCGATCATTGCCGCTGCCTTGCCGATAGCCGCGCCGATTTCCCCGACTATACCGGCAATGCGTATGTCCGGGCACAGCGTGTAGGACGGCATCGCCACGGCAAAGCCGCTGCTGACCGCGCCATTGGCGAGGTGCGACCACATGCTCTTGTCGGTCTCCAGCCAGTAACCGCCGTGGAGGATCACCACCAACCCCTTGGGCGCGGCATTGGGAAGGAAAAGATCGAGCCGATTGCGCGGTCCGCCACCATAGGCGATGTCGAGCCGTGCCCGGCCCTCCATTGAGAGCGCATCACGAAATGCTTGCGCCGGCTCCGCCCACGCAGCCGGCCAGCGGTCACTGCCGGCGATGTTCGCGCCGTTGGCATAGGCATCATCCCAATCGACAATGTGACGTTCGAACATCTGCGCCTCCCCCAAAACGTCATCGCTTATGAGCTAGCAATGGCCACCGTCACGCCATGCGTCAATGCTTCAAGGCCAAAACATTTTAGGCTTGAAACAAATTTCGACTGGTGCGATCCTGACAAGACGATCAGCCGACGAAATGGGAGGTCTGCTGTGCTGCCCTGACCCCGTAGATGCTCGTGCTTTCCCGGTGGCATAGTCGAGCTGGCACGATTGGCGGTACGAAAACCTCCCGCGAAAGACAGGAACTTCAAATCCACCACACAGGTCAGGCACATCGCGCACTGGCCAGGCAGCAGACGGGATAGCGGCGACATGCTTGGGCCTTCAGCGCATATCGACACGTTCACGCGCGATCACCTGCCGCCTCCGGAGCAGTGGCCGGATTTCCTGCTCGACGGCTTTGATTATCCCGAACGTCTCAATGCCGGCGTCGAACTGACGGACAGGCTGGTCGAGAGGGGCCTCGGTGACCACACCGCGCTGATCGGCAATGGCCGCCGCCGCACCTACAAGGAACTGTCCGACTGGACGAACAGGCTAGCCCACGCGCTGGTCGAGAACTACGGCGTCAAGCCGGGCAACCGGGTGCTGGTCCGCTCCGCCAACAACCCCGCCATGGTCGCCTGCTGGCTGGCCGCCACCAAGGTCGGCGCCGTGGTCGTCAACACCATGGCGATGCTGCGCGCCGGTGAGCTTGCCAAGATCGTCGACAAGGCGGAAATCACCATCGCGTTGTGTGACACCAGGCTGATGGACGAGATGACAGCCTGCGCCAAGGACAGCGCGTTCCTCAAACAGGTCATCGGCTTCGACGGCACCGCCAACCATGATGCTGAACTCGACCGTGCCGCTCTCGATAAGCCGGTGACGTTCACCGCCGTCGACACCGGCCGCGACGATGTCGCGCTGCTCGGCTTCACCTCGGGCACGACTGGCGTGCCGAAGGCGACGATGCATTTCCACCGCGACCTCCTGATCATCGCCGATGCGTACGCACGCGAAATCCTTCGGGTGACACCGGACGATATCTTTGTCGGCTCGCCGCCGCTGGCCTTCACCTTCGGCCTTGGCGGGCTCGCCATCTTCCCGCTCCGCTTCGGTGCGGCAGCGACACTGTTGGAACAGGCGACGCCGCCCAACATGATACACATCATCGAGACCTATAAGGCGACCGTCTCCTTCACCGCGCCGACCGCCTACCGCGCCATGCTGAAGGCCATGGATGAAGGGGCCGATCTGTCATCGCTGCGTGTCGCCGTTTCGGCTGGCGAAACCTTGCCCGCTCCGGTTTTCGAAGAGTGGACGCAAAAGACCGGCAAGCCTATCCTCGACGGCATCGGCGCCACCGAGATGCTGCACATCTTCATCTCCAACCGCTTTGACGACATGAAGCCGGCGTCGACCGGCAAGCCGGTGGGCGGCTACGAGGCGCGCATCGTCGACGAGGAGATGCGCGAGCTGCCGCGCGGCGCGACCGGCAGGCTGGCGGTGCGCGGACCGACCGGCTGCCGCTACATGGCCGATAACAGGCAGAAGGACTACGTCCGCGACGGCTGGAACCTCACCGGCGACACCTTCACGCAGGACGAAGACGGCTTCTTCCATTTCGCCGCGCGCTCCGACGACATGATCGTCAGCGCCGGCTACAACATTGCCGGACCCGAGGTCGAGGCGGCACTCCTGTCGCACCCGGATGTTGCCGAATGCGCGGTGATCGGCACGGAAGATGCCGAACGCGGCCAGATCGTCGAAGCGCACGTCGTGCTGGTGCAGGGCGTAGCGCCGGACGCATTGACGACCAAGCGCCTGCAGGACCACGTCAAGGCAACGATCGCGCCCTATAAATATCCGCGATCGGTGAAATTTATCGCCGCGCTGCCCAAGACCCAGACCGGCAAGATCCAGCGTTTTCGGCTGCGCACGGAGAAGATCAATTGAGCGAACCCTACGATCCGGCGTCCGAAGGCGCACAGATGTCGTTCAAGGAGAGCATGTCCTACAGCGACTATCTGCACCTGGAGAAAGTGCTGGAGGCCCAGACGCCGCTGTCTTCGGCGCATGACGAGATGCTGTTCATCATCCAGCACCAGACCTCCGAACTGTGGATGAAGCTCGCCCTGCACGAGATTGGCGCTGCGATCCGCTCGATCCGCGCCGATCGCCTCGAGCCAAGCTTCAAGATGCTGTCGCGCGTCGCCCGCATTTTCGAACAGCTCAACAACGCCTGGGATGTGCTGCGCACGATGACGCCCAGCGAATATACCGAGTTCCGCGATGCACTCGGCCAGTCCTCGGGTTTCCAGTCCTGGCAGTATCGCGCCATAGAGTTCATGGCCGGCAACCGCAACCTCGCCATGCTGGGCCCTCACAAGCACCGGCCGGACCTCAGCGGCAAGCTGGAGGCGATCCTGGCGGAGCCGTCGCTCTACGACGAAGCGCTGCTGCTTCTGGCGCGCAACGGATTCGACATCGGCACCGATGCCAGGCGCACGGATTGGCGTGAGACGCGAACCGAGAATGAAGAGGTTCTGGTCGCCTGGCAGACCATCTACCGCGACCCGCAGCGCTACTGGATGTTCTACGAACTGGCCGAGAAGCTGGTCGACTTCGAGGACTATTTCCGCCGCTGGCGCTTCAACCACGTCACCACGGTCGAGCGCATCATCGGCCTGAAACGCGGCACCGGCGGCACGTCGGGTGCTTCGTATCTCAAGAAGATGCTCGAGGTCGTGCTGTTTCCGGAGCTGTGGGCAGTCCGTACCCGGCTTTGACACAATCGAAATGAGAACAGGCACATCGAGGGCGCGCTTGCAGCGGAAAACCTTCGCGAACAACCGAGGACTGACTGACCATGAGTGGAATTCCTGATCTCGCTGCAATCGAAGCGATGGATGCCACGGATCCGCTCCGCGCCATGCGCGATCGTTTCATTCTGCCGGAGGGGGTGATCTATCTCGACGGCAATTCGCTTGGGGCAGCGTCGCATGCCGTTTTCGGCGAGCTGCAGCAGGCGGCCACCGAGGAATGGGCCAAGGATCTCATTCGGGCCTGGAATACAGCCGGATGGTTCGAGATGCCGATCGAACTTGGCGACCAGCTCGGACGCTTGATCGGGGCCGCAGCCGGACAGACTGTTGTCTGCGACACGACGTCGATCAACATCTACAAGGTGCTACATGCCGCGATGGAGATGCGGCCCGGCCGATCGGCCATCGTCGCCGAGGCTGACAGTTTTCCCACCGACCTCTACATCGCCGAAGGCGTTGCCTCGACCCGCGATGGGGTCCTTCTGCGCCTCGCGGGCGTCGACGCGCCAACCATCGAAGAGCTGATCGACGAAAGCGTCGCGGTGGTGCTGGTCAACCACGTCAATTACAAATCGGGTGAACTGCGCGACATGGCGGCGCTGACGCGCATAGCTCATGCGGCCGGAGTGCTGATCGTCTGGGATCTATGCCACACCGCTGGCGCTCTGCCAGTCGAGCTCGATCATGCAAAAGCCGATTTCGCTGTCGGCTGCACCTACAAGTACCTCAACGGCGGTCCAGGTGCGCCAGCCTTCATCTATGCCGCGCAACGCCACCACGGCGCGATCAGCCAGCCGCTCAGCGGCTGGTGGGGGCATGCACGGCCCTTTGCCTTCGAACGAGGCTATGTTGCCGGCACCGGTATCCGCCGCTTTCTGTGCGGCACGCAGCCGGTCCTGTCGATGCGGGCGCTCAAAGGTGCGCTCGCAATCTGGAACGACGTCGACGTGGCGGCATTGCGAAAGAAAAGCGTCGCGCTGACCGAACTGTTCATCCAGCTCGTCGAAGCGAAGTGCGGCGCCTATGGCCTCACGCTGGAGAGCACCCGCGACGCGACCAGGCGCGGCAGCCAGGTGTCGTTCGTTCACGATCATGGCTATCAAATCATGCGGGCGCTGATCGAGCGCGGAGTGATCGGTGACTTCCGCGCGCCGTCAACCATCCGTTTCGGATTTACGCCGCTCTATGTCGGCTACAAGGACGTGTGGCTGGCGGTCGAGGTGCTGGAAGACATTCTGCGAACGGATGCATGGAAGGACCAGCGTTTCGCCGTCAAGGAGGCCGTGACCTGACGCAGTCGTCCCAACTGTTGTCGCATCGTTGCCTCTTGGTCGGATGATGGAGGGACGAATTTCCAGTGCACAAATCCGGTTGCCGCTGCTGGCCAACACTGGCATCAACAAATTAACCAAGGTTGGCATTTTGGCTTCGTTTCGTTCACGGCAGACGAACGCATGGAAGGCTGGAAATGCCCCGTCGCGGATCCATGGGCAGCTCATGCCAAAGCTTGGGCCAACGATGGGCGGCAGCCCATTAACCATAACAATTTCAATGCCGGAAAGCGCCTTGTGACGGCATGCCGTGATCACCCAAGCGCGCTGGCGCGCGCCAAATAATTTCAGCGGCCTTAACAGATTCATTAAACTTTAAACGGTTGCAGAACACAACTGGAACATATAGTGTTTGTTCTGGGTTTGTTTTCTGATTCTGGTTTTAGGTACCCTGGGGGCCGCCATGCTGACACGCAAGCAACACGAACTGCTGATGTTCATTCATGAACGCCTGAAGGAAAGCGGCATTCCGCCATCCTTCGACGAGATGAAGGAGGCGCTCGACCTTGCCTCCAAATCCGGGATTCATCGTTTGATCACGGCACTGGAAGAGCGCGGCTTCATTCGCCGGCTGCCCAACCGGGCACGCGCGTTGGAAGTGCTGCGGCTGCCGGATTCGATCGCGCCCGGCCTCAACGCCGCAAAAAAATTCTCGCCAAGCGTCATCCAAGGCAGTCTTGGTCAGGCCAGCGTCGGCCAGGGCGGCCTTGGCCGGCAGATCAAGCCGGCGTCTTCGCGGATGCCTTCAGCCGGCAATGACGACGACGTGGTCTCCGCCGTGTCGATCCCTGTGATGGGGCGCATCGCCGCCGGTGTGCCGATCGATGCCATCCAGCACCAGACCCATTCGATCTCGGTGCCGCCGGACATGATCATGGGAGGCGAGCACTATGCGCTGGAGGTCAAGGGCGACTCGATGATCGAGGCCGGCATCTTCGACGGCGACACCGTCATCATCCGCAACGCCGATACGGCGAGCCCTGGCGAAATCATCGTGGCGCTGGTGGATGAAGAGGAAGCGACGCTGAAGCGGTTTCGCCGCAAGGGTGCCTCGATTGCTCTCGAAGCCGCCAATCCGGCCTATGAGACACGGATTTTCGGTCCAGACCGGGTCAAGGTGCAAGGCAAGCTTGTCGGCCTGATCCGCCGTTACTGAGGCAGCTGCGGTTTAACGACGGGCTTGTCCGGTCTCTTGAAGGGCGGCAGGCCCCTCGCCTCGCGCGAAAACTTGCGTTGCACGTGCCAAGGCCGGTAGGGCTTACCCACCGCAAAGCTGACCGTTGCCGGCGCAGTCGCCGACTGGCGATCGAAGAAGACGGCAGCACTGCCATTGCGAGCCAGTTGCCGCTTGGTGATGACGAGAACCAGCGGGTTGTGACAAGCGTCATAGGCCGTCGCGTCGTTGATGACGATCAGGTCGGCGAAGCCGCAGGCTTTCCAGGTGTCCTTTCGGTCCTCGACATAGGCAATGATAGCACCGGACGGATGCCTGGCGAGACAAACGCCTGATGTGCAATAGAATGGCGCTCCCGGCGGCATTTCAGCCGCATCCTCGACGTCGAATTGCCCGTCGCCTTCGTCGAACACCTCCGGCGCGATAATGCTTTCGGACGTCAGCGCACGCTTCCAGTTGTCGACGGTGAATTCGTTCGGCCTGGCCCGGCTGACCGCGAGTTCGCCGCCGCCAATCGGCAGCGCCACCAGCCTCGCATCCTCCGAGACCAGCACGTCAGGTACGCGCGTATCCGAGACGGTCAACAGGCCGGCAAGCGCGAAGGGAAGCGCTGCGAGCCGCAACCATGTGGTCGCCATCGTCGCGATGACCAAGGCAATCGTCACCAGCACGACGGATTGCTGCGAAATCAAACCGATTGCGTCGACTGGCGAACGCTCGGAAATCCATCCGGACATCGCGATCATCACCGTCAGGCCTTTGCCCATCAGAAAGAGGGCCGGCCAGTCCAAGCCGAATGGCATCAGCAGCGCGCTGGCGACAGCCAGGAACATTACGACTGTTACGATAGGCATGATGGCCAGGTTGGCGAACAGGCTGAGCGGCGACACACGCTGAAAATGCCAGATGGCAAACAGCGCCGTGGCGCTGCCGGCGATGATGGAGGTCATGGCAAGGCCGGCTGCCGCCAGCAGGAGTTTTCGCGTCAGGAAGCCGGGCAAGGATCGCTTTGGCGGCGGTGGCCTCGCCTTCCCCGCACGATGATCCGCCCAGCCGGCATAGGCACCGACCAGCGCGGCCGTCGCGGCAAACGACATTTGAAAACTCGGGCCGACCACTTCATGCGGCGACACCATGATGACCGCGATCGCCGAGATCGCCAGATTGCGCATCGTCAGTGCTGTCCGATCAAAAAGAACGGCAATCAGCATCACCGCCAGCATGATGAAACTGCGCTCGGCGGCAACGACGACGCCTGAGATGATAAGATAGGCGGCGATCGAGAACAGTGCGGCAGCCGCAGCATACTTCTTGACCGGGCGACGCGCGGAAAAATCCGGAAACAGGGCGAAGGCGCCACGCAGCAAACCCATGATGGTGCCAGCGACCAGCGCCATGTGCAGTCCGGAAATGGAGATGATGTGATAGATGCCGGTACGCCGCATCGCCTCGTTCACGTCATCGGGAATGCCGGCGCGAACGCCGACGATCAGCGCCGCGGCGATCTCGCCTTCGGCGCCACCGACGCTGCCCCTGATGTGATCGGCAATGGCCTCACGGGCTTTTTCGATCCCCGAGGAAAGCCGGGCCGCCAACGGCATGTTATCGTCATCGGTGACGACAAGTTTTGGATTGCCGAGAAAGAAACCGCTGCCGCCGATGCCGGCGAAATAGCTGTCGAAGGAGAAGTCGTAGCTGTCCGGCCGCACCGGCCCGGTCGGTGGCAACAGCTTGGCATACCCAGTGATCAGGGAACCGGCGGTCATGTCCGCCGGGATATTGCGTGCCGAAAGCCGCACCCGCTCCGGCGCATAGCGCAGTTTCGGCCTTGCAGTCGATGCCACGTCGATTGTCAGCCGGATGCGACCGCTCTCCATCCGTTCGAGCGAGACGACCCGGCCGGTCACTTGCGTCGAGATTTCCGAGCCCAGCATCTGCGTTCCGGCTCGCCATGTCTCGACCTTCGCGGCGAGCAGGCCGAGTGTACACAAAAGCGCCGCCATGAAGGACAGATGGGTTTTCGGCCAGGAACGCGAGACCAGCGCACAGAGCCCCGCCAAGATGACAACTGCGACAGGCTTTGCGAAGTCCGGCTCCGCCACAAGCGAAAAATAGCCGATCGCCCCGCTTGCCAGGCAGACCGGCACCAGCAGGAAGGCCACGCCTCGGTCGAGTTCCAGGCCTGCCGCCATGGCCAGGCTATTGCGCAGGCGCGGCGGTGATATCAGGCCAATCTGCCGGCGCAAGCGCACGATCCTGCTGGCTTCGGCAGTTGGAACAGGGGCGGAGACACCGGCTTGCAAAGGCGCCTTGTCGGGTGCCGGCACAAGGGGCGATGGCGGCGGCAATGAAGCTGGCAGTGGCGCTGCAAACAGGGACCGCTCGCTGACGCCAATGACAGCGTCCTCGTCCTGATCCGAGCCCCAGCCTCGTCCAGCCATCGGGTCTGCCCCTTGCGCCCTCGACACCCTATGCTACATGAACGCCGGGCGCGCGAAAGTCCGCGCACCGCACCCGCTTCAGATGGTTTCCGAGAGTTACATGTCCGACAAGGTCGTCACCCGTTTTGCTCCCTCGCCTACCGGCTACCTGCATATAGGCGGCGCGCGCACGGCGCTGTTCAATTGGCTGTATGCAAGGCACACCGGCGGCACGATGCTGCTGCGCATCGAAGATACCGATCGCGAACGCTCCAACGACGCGGCGACAGCTGCCATTCTTGACGGGCTTTCCTGGCTCGGCCTAACCTGGGACGGCGAGCCGGTGTCGCAGTTCGAGCGCGCGCCGCGCCACCGGGAGGTGGCCGAGGAACTCGTGCGCCTGGGCAAGGCTTATTATTGCTATGCCACGCCGGCCGAACTGGAGGCGATGCGCGAGGCCGCCAGAGCCAAAGGCCTGCCGCCCCGCTATGATGGCCGCTGGCGCGACCGTGCCCCCTCAGAGGCGCCTGCAGGCGCCAAGGGTGCCATCCGCATCAAGGCGCCGACCGAGGGCGAGACGATTGTCCATGACCGTGTCCAGGGCGAGGTACGCTTCCCCAACAAGGACCTCGACGATTTCATCATCCTGCGTTCGGACGGCAATCCGACCTACATGCATGCCGTCGTCGTCGATGATCATGACATGGGCGTCACCCATATCATCCGCGGCGACGATCATCTGACCAACGCCGCGCGCCAGACCGTGATCTACAACGCCATGGGCTGGGCCGTGCCCTCGATGTCGCACATCCCGTTGATCCACGGTGCCGATGGCGCCAAGCTGTCGAAGCGGCATGGCGCGCTCGGCGTCGAAGCCTATCGTGCCATGGGTTATCTGCCGGAGGCATTGCTGAACTACCTGGCGCGCTTGGGCTGGAGCCACGGCGACGACGAGATCATGTCGATCGACGACATGATCTCCTGGTTCGACATCGGTGATGTCAACAAAAGTGCGGCCCGATTCGACTTCGCCAAGCTGGAGGCGATCAACGGCGCGCATATGCGCCGCATGAGCGACGCCGAGCTGTTCGATATCTTCATCGCCACCCTGCCCTATCTCGAAGCCGGCCCGGCGATGGCCGCGCGTCTGAACGACAGCAACAAGGCGCAGCTGCTGGCCGCGTTGCCGGGGCTGAAGGAGCGCGCCAAGACGCTGGTCGAACTCGTCGATGGTGCCGCCTTCCTGTTTGCCACGCGGCCACTACCGATCGACGACAAGGCGGCCCTTCTGCTCAATGACGATGCCCGCAAGATCCTACGCGGCGCTCACGAAGCTTTGAATGGGCTTACAAGCGATTGGACGGCCGCCTCGGCAGAGGCCGCGATCCGCGAGGTTGCCATGGCTGGTGGCCACAAGCTTGGCGCCGTGGCCCAGCCTCTGCGCGCCGCTTTGACCGGCAAAAGCACCTCGCCGGGCGTGTTCGATGTGCTTGCCGTGCTCGGCCGCGAGGAAAGCCTGGCGCGCATAGAAGACCAAATCGATTAGGAGCAAACTGGCCCAAGAAGATTGGCATTGAAAGGCGGGTTTCGCAGTGCAACATTAGGCCTTGGCCCAATCTGGCACGCACCTCCTGAAATGCGGTGGCGAATACGCGCATTGCGGTGATCTCAACGTGTCGCTCTGCAGAATTTTGCCTTTGCCGGCATGAGGAAACAAGAAGGAGTTTGCAATGACCGACGCTGCTAAAAAACTGGACTTGGGCGGCAAGGGCCAGGAGACCACGGCAACGCTTGCATTCGCCGGCAAGACCCACGAATTCAAGGTGCGAAGCGGTTCTGTCGGGCCTGACGTCATCGACATCGCTTCGCTCTACACCACCACCGGGGCCTTCACCTACGATCCCGGCTTCACCTCGACCGCAAGCTGCGAATCCGAAATCACCTTCATCGACGGCGACGCCGGCATCCTGCTTCATCGCGGCTACCCGATCGACCAGTTGGCCGAACACGGCGACTTCCTCGAGGTCTGCTATCTCCTGCTCTACGGTGAATTGCCGACCAAGGCGCAGAAGGACGATTTCGACTACCGCGTGACGCGCCACACCATGGTGCACGAACAGATGTCGCGCTTCTTCACCGGCTTCCGCCGCGACGCGCACCCGATGGCCGTGATGTGCGGCGTGGTCGGCGCGCTGTCGGCCTTCTATCACGATTCCACCGACATCTCCGATCCGTACCAGCGCATGGTGGCGTCGATGCGGCTAATCGCCAAGATGCCGACGATCGCGGCGATGGCCTACAAATACCACATCGGCCAGCCCTTCATTTACCCGAAGAACGAGCTGAATTTCGCCGCCAATTTCCTGCATATGTGCTTTGCCGTGCCATGCGAGGAATACAAGATCAACCCGGTGCTGGCGCGCGCCATGGAGCGCATCTTCATCCTGCATGCCGATCACGAGCAGAATGCCTCGACCTCGACCGTTCGTCTCGCCGGCTCTTCTGGCGCCAACCCGTTCGCGTGCATCGCCGCCGGCATTGCTTGCCTGTGGGGGCCGGCCCATGGCGGCGCCAATGAAGCGGCGCTCAACATGCTTGGCGAGATCGGCCATGTCGATAATATCCCGGAGTTCATCGCCCGCGCCAAGGACAAGAACGACCCGTTCCGGCTGATGGGCTTCGGCCACCGCGTCTACAAGAACTACGATCCGCGCGCCAAGATCATGCAGAAGACGGCGCACGAGGTTCTGGGCGAACTCGGCATCAAGGACGATCCGCTGCTCGACATCGCTATGGAACTGGAGAAGATCGCGCTGACCGATCCCTATTTCATCGAGAAGAAGCTCTACCCGAACGTCGACTTCTATTCCGGCATCACTCTGAAGGCGCTGGGCTTCCCCACCACGATGTTCACCGTGCTGTTCGCGGTCGCCCGCACCGTCGGCTGGATCGCGCAGTGGAAAGAGATGATCGAGGATCCGCGCCAGAAGATCGGCCGCCCGCGCCAGCTCTACACCGGCGCGCCGGAGCGCGACTACGTGCCGATCGCCAAGCGGTGATGAGAGCGAATAGCGAATAGCGAATAGCCAGTAGCGAATAGGGACTTTTATATAGAGGGCATAGCGTTGGTTTCCCGCTAAACAACGCTAAGGGGGAGCGAAGCTTGAACATCGTCATGCTGCCCGCTGTTTCGCGGACAGATTGAGAGCTTTCCGGCCGGCTGCCTTGGCTGCTCGATCCCAAAGGAAGTCGCCGGAGAAGGCAATATGCTCCCACCCGACGGGCGAATTCACATCCAGGACCCGTCTCGGACCAATAGCAGCTCGCGACTCCAAAAAGTGCATGCTCCTGACTAGGCGGCGCCGTCAGATATGTTTGCGGGGGAAACCCATTTAATAATGGTGCCGGCCTTCACCGCCGACCTAGCGGCCCCTCGAAACCTCTCGTGCGACAGGCACAGGGCTTTCGTTCGCCTATTCGGGTAGCGCCGCCTTGGCGTAGCCCTGCCGGATGCGTTCGGCATCGGCCGGATTGCTGAAGGGCAGCCGCCCCACGTGCTCTGAAAAGCGATAGCTCGGGTTTATCTCTTTTAGCTCGGCGCTCACGCGCCGTGCTTCATCGACTTCGCCGAGGTGGCCAAGCGCGGCAATCAGAAGTCCCCGGGACAGGTCGGTCTTGGGCGACAGGCGGATACGCTCGCGAAATGCCTCGACCGCTTTTTGGTACTGCCCGGCCAGGAGGTAAGCCGAGCCGATGAAGTGCCAGGTCAAATGCCCCTGCAGCGGATCGAGGCGCAGCGCGTGCTCAAGATCCGGAATCGCCTCCAGCGGCTCGCCATTGTAGATGTTGCCCACCCCGCGCATGCCGAAGGCCAGTGCGAAGTTGGGGTTGAGAGCAAGCGCCTTCTCCACCTCTTCGCGATGTCCGGCCGGATCCTTCTCCCAAAACTTCACCAGCGCGGCCATGTAATGCGCATAGGGCAGGTTGGGGTCCTTCTCGAGCGCCAGCCGACTGTAATGGGCAGAGAGTTCCTTGCTGTCGGTGCGCCCGCTCCAGTGGTTCTGGAAGTCGTGGTTGTAAGCGTGAGCCAGGCCAGCATACGGTTCGGCATAGTCGGGGTCGAGCTCAATTGCCTGGGTGAACAGGGCGACCGCGCGCTCGAACGTCTCCTTTGTCTTTTCAGGACCGAGCAAGACCTCGCGCCCGCGCAGGAAAAGATCATGCGCCTGGATGTTTCTCGTTGGCATATGGGCGATGCGCGCCGACTCGGCCGGGGTCAGCGCAATCCTGAGGGCTTCGACGATGCGGTGCGTCACCTCGTCCTGCAGCGCAAAGATATCGGTCATGTCGCGGTCGTAGCGGTCCGCCCAGACATGCGTCCCGGTCCGTGCATCGATCAGCTGGGCATTGATCCTGACTCGGTTGCCGGCGCGGCGGATCGAGCCCTCGAGCACCGCAGTCACGCCGAGTTCGCGCCCGACCGTCCGGACATCGATGTTCTTGCCTTTGTAGGTGAAGCTGGAGTTGCGGGCGATGACCGAGAGGCCGGCGACCTTCGACAGGTCGGTTATGATGTCTTCGCTCATGCCGTCGGCGAAGTAGTCCTGATCGGTGTCGCCGCTCATATTGGCGAACGGCAGCACGGCGATCGAGTGCTTTACCGGCGTTGATCCTGCCGGCCGGCTCGTCGAGGGTTCCGACATCGCGATCGCCTTCGCGCCGGCGGCACCGACCGCCAGCGAGTAAACTCGGATCGGCTCGGCTATGTTCTTGAGCTGCGTGCTGCCGAGATCGGTGACCGAGAGGTCGAGCCTCGCTTTGACCTGGCGATAAGCATCTTCGGACAGGCAGATGGCCCCGGGCGCCGCAACGCCCTCCAGACGCGAAGCGATGTTGACACCATCGCCCATCAGGTCGCCGTCGCTTTCCTCGACAACGTCTCCCAGATGGATGCCGATCCGGAACTCGATGCGACGGTCCTGCGGTACTCCGGCGTTGCGCTCCACCATTCCGTTTTGTACCTCAATCGCGCAGCGCACGGCATCCACCACGCTTCGGAACTCGACCAGCGCCCCGTCCCCCGTGCGCTTGATCACGCGCCCGTTGTACACGGCAATGGTCGGATCGATCAGGTCGCTGCGCAGAGCCCGCAACCTCGCCAAGGTGCGATCTTCGTCTTCGCTGGCGAGCCGACTATATCCGACCACGTCTGCGACTAGGATTGCGGCTAGCTTGCGATTCTCGCCCATGGTGCCCTCGCCGACTGTCGAGATTAGCACAACGAACCGTTCAGCGCCTCCCATTCGATGGGTACGATCCAGGCGAGGAGAGTAACTTTCAATCGCCGGCCGAAAATGACCGTTTTGGGCTCGAGACGCCTTCGCGGCATCGCTGGCAAAGGTCCCGAAGTGGCGCTGCTTGCTCGTTCCCATCGACGAGACGAAGGGCAACGTTGCACCCACAAAGAAGTTCAGCACACCATCCGGTTCGTATTCGCGATTTGATCTCCCTTGGCGTTGTTTAGCGGGAAACCAAAGCTATGCCCTCATATAGACCGAGGCGGTGAGAACCGCCTTCTTCCTATTCACTATTCGCTCTCTTAATGTACCGCATCACGACCTGCGCAGCGATCTCTCCGGATGGCTTCTCGGTCGCCATGCGCCGCGTGATCTCGGCGAAGCCTTGCTTCTGCCAGGCCCGCATGCCGCTGTCGGCGAACAGCGCCTCCAATTGCCGAGCCAAATTGTTCGGCTTGACGTACTCATTGTAGAATTCAGGGATCAAGGCTCGATCCGAGATCAGATTGGGCAGCAGAGCCGACCAGACCGAAACCATATACGGCGCGACGACGCGCGCGACAGGATCGAGCCGATAGCAGGAGACCATCGGCACGCCGGCCAGCGCCAGTTCCAGGGATACCGTCCCGGACGCGATGAGTGCGGCATCGGCTTTGCCGAACGCTTGCCATTTGCGCTGCGGATCGATGATGATCTCAGGCTTTTCATCCCAACGGTTTACCGAGGATTTGACCAGGTCGGCGACATGCGGAACCGTCGGCAGCAACAGCCGCAGGCGGTGCCCGCGCGCGCGCAGCATCGACACGGTTTCGCCAAACGGGTCGAGCAGCCGACGCACCTCGCCGCGCCGCGAACCGGGCAGAACGAGCAGCGTCTTGACGCGGTCCGCGGCAAGGTCGCGCGGCAGGTCCTGTGCCTTGGCCGCGCTGAGCACGCCCGCATCATGCATGAGGCGATGCCCGACATAGGTGCCCAGTGGGCCGCCCAGCCGCTCGAGCTCCTTCACCTCGAACGGCAGGATGCAGAGGATATGGTCGACATAGGGCTTCATCGCCGCCGCCCTGCCCGGCCGCCACGCCCAGACGCTCGGGCAGACATAGTGGATGATCGGGATCGACGGGTTGGCAGCACGGACCTTTTTGGCGACGCGCAACGAAAAGTCGGGGCTGTCGATGGTGATGAGGCAATCCGGCTTCTCGTCCGCAACTGTCCTGGCCAACTCATTGATCCGCCGCATCAGGCGCGGCAGGTCGCGCAGGATGGCGCTGAAGCCCATGAGGGCGATCTCACCGGCATCGAATGGCGCGATCAGTCCCTGTGCCTGCAAATGGCGACCGCCGAGGCCGACGAGTCGCACGTCGCGCCCGGTAGCCTGCTTGAGCGAACGCACGATGTCGGCGCCGAGCAGATCGCCGGACTCCTCGCCGGCCACGATCGCGATCTTCAATGCCCTGTCAACCATTGTTTGGCTCCGTCGCGGCAGGCAGGCCAATGACGAACAGCCCAAGCGCGTTGGCGCGCGCGATGGTTTCCGGGCCTTCGAGAACCAGCGAACGACCCGCTTCCACCGCAATGCCGGCAAGCCCGGCCGCATGCACCGCTTCGACCGTCTGCGGGCCGATTGAGGGAAGATCCGCGCGCAGTTCCTGACCAGGCTTGGCGCACTTGACCAGGACACCGCGGGTCTTGCCGGCAATACGGCCGTGGCCACGCAGCAGCTTCGCACGGTCGAGCAGTCCTGCTGTTCCCTCGATACCTTCCAACGCGATGGTCCGGCCGCCGACGGCGATCGCCGCCTGGCCAATATCGAGCGCCCCTATGGCCTTAGCCGCCGCAAGGCCGGCCTCGATGTCGCGCCAGTCGGTTTTTCTTGGCGAGGTTTTCGTCAGCACGCCTTCGGCAGCGACAAGGTTCGGCACAATTTCGTGAGCGCCGACGACCTTTATTCCCCGCGCTTCGAGGCCTCGCGCCAAGACCTTCAGCAGGCCATCATCGCCACGCGCCAGCGCCGCGACAACGACCGGTATCACTGCGAGCAGACCGAGACTTGGACGCAGTTGTGTCAGTCTTGGCCGGCGCTTGATCTCGCCTGCAAGCACCAGATGGGTGATCCGGTGCCGCCGCAGCAACGATATCAGCGAGCCGATGCCTTCCAGAGCGAGGCTTTCATGCTCATACCGGGAGAGCTCCGCCATGCGGTCGACCTCGCCGTCCATCAGGATGACGAAGGGCGGATAGCCTTGTTCAGCCGAACCGGCCGCGACCTCGACGGGCAGACTGCCACCGCCGGCGATAATGCCGACCCTGGCGCCTGGCGGGAGATCAAGACGCGCTGCCGCTGTCTCAGTCTTCGTCATCGACATCGTCGCCATCGCCGCCCTTGAGCGACGGCACAGCGTAGTGCCGCTTGCCGCGACTGGTGATGAAATCGATGATTTTCATGGCGGTCGGCGAAGACGCGAACTCAGCCTTGGCGAATTCGATGTTCTCGCCAACGGTGCGGGAACGATCGAAGATCATCCTGTAGGCCTTGCGCAGCACATGGATCTCTGACCTCGGCAGGCCGGAGCGCTTCAGGCCGATGATGTTGAGACCGCGCAGGCTGGCGCGGTTGCCGACCGCGATGGCGTAGGGAATGACGTCGCCGACGACCGCCGAGCAACCGCCCAGAAAGGCGTTGTCGCCGATGCGGACAAACTGATGCACGGCGGTCAGCCCACCGATATAGACGTTGTTGCCGACCTCGCAGTGGCCGCCCAGCGTCGCGCCATTGGCGAACGTCGCGTTGTTGCCGACCACGCAATCATGGGCGATGTGGGCGTAGGCAAGGAAATTGCCATTGTCGCCGACCGTCGTCTCGCCGCGGCTGGAATCGGTGCCGAGATGCATGGTCACGCCTTCGCGGATCGTACAGTTCCTGCCGATGACCAGAGTGGTGCGGCCGCCCTTGTGCTTGGTGTTCTGTGGTGGGGCGCCCAATGTCGCCATTGGGTAGACCTTGGTCGAGGCACCGATTGAGGTCACGCCCATTACCGAGACATGACTGACCAGTTCGACGCCGTCGCCGATCACGACGTCGGCGCCGACGTGGCAGAACGGTCCGATGCGCGCACCTTCACCGATTTGGGCGCCTTCCTCCACTACGGAAGAAGCATGGATGAATGTCTTGATTTTCATAAGCATTCGATCGTCAGTCGCTGGTGACCATCATGGCTGAAATCTCGGCCTCGGCCGCCTTGGCGCCGTCGACCATGGCTTCACAAGCGAATTTGAGCAGATTGCCGCGTTTCTTGATTTTCTTCACATAGATCTTCAACTGGTCGCCGGGGACGACCGGTTTGCGGAATTTGGCGTTGTCGATGGTCAGGAAATAGACCAGCGACGGCTTTTCAGTTCCCAGGCTACGGATGCAGATGGCACCAGCCGTCTGCGCCATCGCTTCGACGATAAGCACACCTGGCATCACAGGCTGCTCTGGAAAATGCCCCTGAAAATGTGGCTCGTTTATGGTCACGTTCTTGATGCCGACGGCGGACTCGTCGCCATCGATGTCGACGATGCGATCGATCATCAGGAACGGATAGCGGTGCGGCAAGAGCTTTATCAGCCCCATAATGTCGACCGCTTCCAGCGTCGTCGACGCGATCATGTCAGCCATTGCCTCCCTCGCCCTTTTTGCGGCTCCTGGCGAGCTTGCGCAGCATGGCTATCTCCCGCATGGCTTCCGCCATCGGCTGTGCCGGATAACCGCCCCAGATCTCGCCTGCAGGGACATTGCTCATAAATCCACTTCTGGCGGCAAGCTTGGCCCCTGTCCCGATGGTCAGGTGATCCGCAAGCCCGACGCCACCGCCCATTGTGACATTGTCACCCACGACCACGGACCCAGAAATACCCGAAAGCCCGGCGATTATGCAATTGCGGCCGATGCGAACGTTATGGGCAATCTGCACGAGATTGTCGATTTTGGTACCCTGGCCGATGATCGTATCGGACATGGCGCCGCGATCGACGGTGGTGTTGGAGCCGATCTCGACGTCGTCCTGAATGACGACACGGCCGATCTGCGGCACGCGTTCCGGGCCCTTGGCGCCACCGACGAAGCCAAAACCATCCTGGCCGATCCTGGCACCGCCATGGATGATGACGCGGTTGCCGATCAAGGCATACTGGATGCTGGCGCCCGGACCGACATAACCGTCGCGGCCGATCTGGCAGGATTGTCCTATGACCGCATTGGGCGCGATGACGGTACCGCTGCCGATCGACGCTCCCGGCCCGATTACCGCCCCGGCCTCGACGACGGCACCTGCTTCGACATGCGCGGTCACATCGATATGAGCATGCGGCGAGACACCGGTTTCACTGGTCATCGGTCCCGGCGTCGCCGCCCTCGGAAACAGCAGCCGTCCGACCAGCGCGAAGGCCTGCTGCGGACGGGCATGAACCAGAACGGCCATGCCGGCCGGCGCCTTGCCGGCAAATTCCGCCGGACACAGCACCGCGGCCGCCCGCAGCGACGGCATCAGCGCGGAATTACGCCTGCCGTCGACAAATACGAGCGCATTCTCGCCGCCTTCGCTGGCCGGCGCGAGCGCATCGATGAAAATATCGGATTGGCCGGAATCGACAAGCACCGAGCCGGTCAGATTCGCGACTTCGCCCGCCGTATACCGGCGTGATGGCGCGAAGAACACCGGATCGGTCATTCCAGAAGCTATATCCAGCTAGATCGGAACATTTTCTCCCAGACCTTAAAGACCCGGGAGCATCGTTGGCCACCGATCAGAAGCGGGTCGATATGCCGAAGTTGAATTCCTGCACATCGTCGGACGCTTCCTTCTTGACCGGGATCGCATAGTCGATACGGATCGGACCGAACGGCGACGCCCACATAAGGCCGACACCGACCGAGGCGCGCAGCTTCATGTCGACCGACGACTGGTCGACCAAATCGTGGGCGACCTTGCTGCCGTAGAGCGTTGCCGCGTCCGCAAACACCGCGCCGCGCAGGCCGAAACTCTCCGGAACTACCGGCAGCGGGAACTGGGCTTCCGCCGAAGCATTGAAATAGGTGGTGCCGCCCAGGTGGTCGCCCGCACCATCACTGTCGACGGGACCAATGCCACCGTAAGCGAAGCCGCGGATCATTCGGTCGCTGCTCTGGAAGTGATCGAACACGCGCAGATCGCCATCGCCGCCGTAGCCTTCGACATGACCGGCGCCGCCCGAAATAAGCCCGACCAGATCATATTGCTCAGACAACGTCTGGTAGATGCTGCCCCGTCCGGTGATCTTGACGAACTTTGCATCGCCACCGAGACCTGCAACCTCCACAGTCGTGTTGGCGTAGATACCCTCATGCGGGTTCTTCATGTCGTCGATAGTGTTGTAGACCAGCCCCAGGCTGACCGAAGACTTGATCCATGGACTTTGCTCTATGCCATCCAGGATAGCGTCTGAAACCTTGCACTTAAGGGGGTCATAAACGCCATCGGTCACGCAACCATCATCCAGCTTGTATTTCTCTTGCGAGATGTTGTACGCGAGCTGCGTCGAGATGCTGTCTGTGATCGGCAGGCCGAAGCGAACGGTCGCCCCCGTGGTGTCGCTGTCGTAGTGATCGTAGTTCCGGGTCTGCTTAAAGATGTCGAAGCCGGCGGCGATACGCCGTCCGAGGAAATAGGGCTCGGTGAAGGACAGGCTGTAGTCGCGCGAATTCTTGCCGCCGCCTGCCGACACCTTGATGAACTGGCCACGACCAAGGAAGTTGCGCTCGGTGATCGACCCTTCGACGGATGGGCCAGCCGTATCGCCACCGGTCGAATAGCCAGCACCAACCGAGAATTCACCGGTCGACTTCTCGACCACGTCGACCACCAGAACAACCTGGTCAGGCTGCGAGCCCGGAACGGTCGAGATATCGACTTTATCAAAGTAATTAAGGTTTTCCAGACGCTTCTTCGCGCGCTGGATGAGCACCTGGTTGAAGGCGTCGCCCTCGCTGACGTCAAACTCGCGACGGATGACATAGTCACGCGTGCGGTCGTTGCCACGGATCTCGATGCGCTCGATATAGGCTTTGGTGCCTTGGTCGATCGTGTAGACCACCGAAATGGTGTGGTTTTCGAAATTGCGGTCGCCGCGTGGCGTCACCTGCGCGAAGGCATAGCCGGAACCGGCCACCTTCTCGGTCAGGGCAATGATGGAATCCTCGACGTCCTTGGCGTTGTAGACGTCGCCCTTGCGGGTCTCGATCACCGATTCCAGTGCCTTGCCGTCTACTTCCGGGATCGTGCTTTCGACGCTGACGTCACCGAATGTGTAGCGGTCGCCTTCCTGGACGGTAATGGTGACAGTGTACTTGTTCGTCGCGCTGTCGAGCTCGCCGACTGCAGACACAACCTGGAAGTCGGCATAGCCGTGATTGTAGTAGAAGCGGCGCAGCAGCTCCTGGTCG
Source organism: Mesorhizobium sp. M0047 (assembly GCF_040323315.1). Lineage (NCBI taxonomy): Bacteria > Pseudomonadati > Pseudomonadota > Alphaproteobacteria > Hyphomicrobiales > Phyllobacteriaceae > Mesorhizobium > Mesorhizobium sp. M0047. The sequence goes on from NZ_JAMYUW010000041.1 coordinate 58,184, forward strand.
GCGCGCAGCTTGTCCTCGTCATAGACGTCGTCGCGCAGGATGAACGAAACCCACGACGAACGCTTGGTATTGATCACATCCGACAGGCGGCGGCTCGAATAGGCGCTGTTGCCGACGAAATTGATCGCCGCGATCTGCGTACGTTCGCCTTCGGTGATGTTGAAGACCACGTTCACGCGGTTGTCGCCGAGCTGCATGACCTGGGTGGTCACCGTCACATCGTCCCGGCCGATACGTTTGTAGGCAGCCTTGATCGATTCGACGTCGGCATCGAGCGTTGCCTGCGAGAACGTCCCGCGCGGCTTCAGCTGCACCGCCGCCGCAAGCGCATTGTCCTTGAGCTTCTTGTTGTTCTGGAACAGCACCTGGTTGACGACCTGGTACTCGGCAACCTTGACCACCAGGGTCGATCCGACCTGGTTGATCTGCACATCCGAGAACAGGCCGGTGCCGAACAGCGCCTTGATGGCGCTATCGATATCGGAACTGGAGAACGCCTTGCCCGGCTTGATGGTGATGTAATTGCGGATTGTCTCAGCGTCGATACGCTGGTTGCCGCTCACTTCGACTCTGCTGACGACAGCGGCTTCGGCCGCCGATGTGGCAACGAACTGCACTGCGAGAGCGCCTGGCACGACAAGAGCCGCGGACAGGGTCACCGCGGAAGCGGCGCTCAGAAACTTGGATGCTGCCTTCATCGGGCTTAATAACCTTTTCTCGTAGTCCCCACGGCGAGAAAACCGGACGTGCGGTAATTTCCCCTACCGTATTAACCGGATTTTCCCTACACGCAAGGCTTCTGGTTAATTTGTATTTACTTAGCCTTGCGGCGTGGCTTTCGCGTCACTCATATCCCCGTGCATGGTAAACGGCGTCTCAACACCGGCCATGCAGAGGCCGAATTTCTTCATGATTTCAGCATCCAAACAGATCGTTCCAGAAAACGAACCCCATGAAGCACAGCACCAGAAGCAACCCGGCCCGATAGGCCATTTCCATCATCCGTTCCGACACCGGACGGCGAATGACGGCCTCCACCCCGTAGAACAGGAGATGGCCGCCGTCGAGGGGGGGAATCGGCAAAAGGTTGAGAAACCCGATGCCAACCGACAGCATTGCAACCAACTGCACGAGCCATTCAAATCCCAGTTTCGCCGCCTTGCCGGCCATGTCCGCGATCTTCACCGGGCCGCCCAGCTGACATTTGTCCTCGCGCCCAACGACAAAGCGCTGCAGGAACTGGCCGGTACGCTGGATGACATGCCCGGTTTCCTGGACGGCCGCTGCAACTGCCCCGACGGGTGTGTAGGTGACGAGCCGCGGCTGGCCGAGTTCCTTGTTGTTGACGACGCCGATCACGGCGACCTTGACCTTGTTGCCGAGCGCGTCTTCCTGTTCCATTAGCCGCGGCGCCGCGGTCACCGTGACCTCCTTGCCGCCGCGCAGCATGACGAAGGTAATGATGTCGTCGGCGCGGCCCGAGACCAGGCGCTGGACGTCGCCAAAGGTTTCGACCTTGTTGCCGTCGACGCTGACGAATCGATCGCCGGGCACGATGCCGGCCTTCGCCGCCGGGCTGTCGGCCGTCACCTCGGCCACCATCGGCTCCGCGACATAACGGCCATAGGCAGTGAACAGCACGGCAAAGACGACGATCGTCAGCAGGAAATTGAACACTGGCCCGGCCACCACTGTTGCCGCGCGCTTCCAGATCGGCTGCGTGTGAAAGGCGACCTTGCGCTCTTCCTCCGTCAGCGTCTTGAGTTCTTCCGTCGAGGGCTGGCTCGAGGTGGCGCTCATGTCGCCGACGAATTTGACATAGCCGCCAAGCGGTATCGCGCTGAGTTTCCAGCGCGTGCCGTGGCTGTCGTTGAAGCCGAAGAGTTCGGGACCGAAGCCGATCGAGAAGGCCTTGACGCCGATGCCGCACCAGCGCCCGACAAGGTAATGGCCCATCTCATGGACGAATACGACCACGGTCAGCACAAAGAGGAACGGCACCAGCGTGCCGAGGACAAAGCCTTCTGTGCTGAAAAGCGCGTGAAGAATCTCGTTCAAGACAAACCCTCAAATTCTTCCACAGCGCGGATTGCGCCGTGACTGTGACACCAATCCGGGCGAATCCAAGGCGCATCGCGCATCGGACCTGAAATGACACCACTCAAACGGGGAACAGACCCTGCGCCGGATGATCGGCGGTCGCCGAAATCCAGCCAATGACGTATAGGGCGAAAGCCGCCGCGACAAGCCCATCGACGCGATCCATCACGCCACCATGGCCCGGGATCAGCGTACCCGAATCCTTGCGGCCGTGGCGGCGTTTGACCCAGGATTCAAACAGGTCCCCGGCCTGCGAGACAATTGACAGCACGAGCGCCACCAGGCTGAGCAACGCCAGGTTGCCGACACCGGCAATGGCGCCGAGGATCAGCCCCGCGACGACGCCTCCAACAGCGCCGCCGAGCGCGCCGCTGCGTGTCTTGCCAGGTGAGATCGCCGGCGCCAGCTTCGGGCCTCCAACCGCACGGCCAACGAAATACGCAAAAATATCGGTGGCCCAGACGACCGCGAACAGGAACAGGATGGCGACAAGGCCCGAACGGTCACCGTCGCGCAGCAAGGCCAGCGACAGGCCTGAAACGGCAGCATAGGCAAGACCGCTCGCGTCCCATTGCCCGGCCTTGCGAACCGACGCGGCAATCGCCGTTGTGGCAACCATGACCACGACATATGGCAACAGCCAGGACGCGCCAAGGCCGCCAATCAAGGCGCCAATGAAGACAACCAGCAGCGCTTCCGGCAGGAAACCCAGACCCGTTGCCCCGGCCCGGCGCGACATGCGGGTCCATTCATAGAAAATGACCGCAGCGATCACGGCGCACAGCAAGCGGAACGGCATACCGCCGAGCCAGGTCAAGCCAAGGGTGATGATGGCAAGCACGATCGCCGAAATGACGCGCAGCCGGAGATTGCTCATCCCGCGGCCGGTCGCGAAGCGACGTCCTGGGCTCCAAGTCCGCCGAATCGGCGTTCGCGGCCGGCAAATTCACGCAAAGCTTCGGCAAGATGCTCGCGGCTGAAGTCGGGCCAATAACAAGGCAGGAAGACGAGCTCGCTATAGGCGGCCTGCCACAAAAGGAAGTTCGACAGCCGGAGCTCGCCGCTGGTGCGGATGACCAGCTCGGGGTCGGGAATGCCATGCGTGTCGAGGGCGCCGGCAAAGCTTTCGGCTGATATCGCGTCGCTCTCGAGTTCGCCACGCGCCACCGCCGAAGCAAGCTTGCGCGCCGTGCGCACGATCTCGTCGCGTCCGCCATAGTTGAAGGCGATCACCAGCGTCAGCGATTCATTGGCTGATGTCAGCGATTCGGCCTCGTCGAGCAGCCCCCTGATGTCGGGCTGCAGCCCTGCCCTGTCGCCGATGATTCTGATCCGCACGCCACTTTGGTGCAGTTCGGCCAGGTCCCGGCGGATGAACATTTTCAAGAGGCCCATCAGGTCGCTGACCTCGGACTTCGGACGCGACCAGTTCTCCGACGAGAACGCATAGACGGTCAGGTAGGAGATGCCGAGCCCGGGTGCGGCGCGAACCGTCTTGCGCAGCGCCTCGACGCCGGCACGATGGCCCGCAAGACGAGGCATGCCGCGCGCCTTGGCCCAGCGTCCGTTTCCGTCCATGATGATCGCGACATGCGCGGGCGTTGCCATGTTCTCGCTTTCGGGTCAGCCTATGGCCACGACCCTAAACCTGCATGATTTCAGCTTCCTTATCGGAAAGCAGGTGGTCAATGGTGCTGATCGTCTCGTCGGTAAGTTTCTGGACCTGGTCCGAGCGCTTGCGCTGATCGTCTTCGCTGATCTCGCCGTCCTTCTCCGCTTTCTTCAGGAAATCCATGCCGTCGCGGCGCACATGGCGCGCGGCGACCCGGGCATTCTCGGCATAGGTGTGCGAGATCTTGACCAGTTCCTTGCGGCGCTGTTCGTTGAGTTCGGGCAGTGGAATTCTGAGATTGGTGCCGTCGACGATCGGGTTGAAACCCAGATTGGATTCGCGGATGGCGCGGTCGACCGCGCCGACCATCGACTTGTCCCAAACCGATACCGAGATCATACGAGGCTCCGGCACCGAGACGTTGGCGACCTGGTTGATCGGCATCGTGGTGCCATAGGCCTGCACCTGGACCGCATCGAGCAGATTGCTGGAGGCGCGACCGGTCCGCAGCGAAGCCAGATCATGCTTGAACGCTGCGATTGCTCCATCCATGCGCCGCTTGAGATCGTCGTACTCACCACTCATCTTAATCTCCTCGACCCGTCTGACGCGGGTTCACTGCTTTGGGGCCGTGTTCGAGCCTGCTCCCCTTTCTTCGGGATCAGGCCCGGGTCAATCATCCGTGACGACCGTGCAGCGGCCGCCGCCCCTCAGGATATCGCCGAAACCACCTTTTTCGTGGATCGAATAGACGATTATCGGAATGTTGTTTTCGCGCGCAAGTGCAATCGCTGCCGTATCCATGATGGAAAGGCCGCGATTTATGACTTCGCCATGGCTGATGCGCTCGAAACGTGTCGCATTTGGGTCCTTCTTCGGGTCCGCCGAGTAGACCCCGTCGACCTGGGTGCCCTTGAACAGCGCGTCGGCGCCGATTTCAGCCGCGCGAAGTGCGGCGGCCGAATCAGTGGTAAAGAACGGATTGCCGGTGCCGCCGGCAAAGATCACCACCTTGCCCTGATTCATGTAGCTGGTCGCCTGGCGCTGCGAAAAACTCTCGCAAAGCTCAGGCATGGCGATAGCCGAAAGCACCACGGCGTCGACACCGATCTTGTTCAATGACGTGCGCAGCGCCAGCGAATTGATGACCGTGGCAAGCATGCCCATGTGGTCGCCGGTGACACGGTCGCCACCTTTGGAGGCAACGGCCACGCCACGAAAGATATTGCCGCCGCCGATGACGACGCCGACCTCGATGCCCAGTGCACGCGCCTCGGCGATGTCGCCGGCGATGCGGTCGACGACCGAAACGTCGAGGCCGAAATGCTGTTCGCCCATCAATGCTTCGCCCGACGCTTTCAGCAAGACACGTCGGTAGAGGGGCTTCACCGTCATCTGGTCCTCGTCATTTGCGTGTGGCGCGCTCCGGGTGGCAACCCTCGCGCAGTCACCGCCCCGAACAATCGCGTTCCGATACACGAAGGGCGCCCCGGTTTACCCCCGCCCCCCACCCGCCAAATAGTGGTTAAAAGACCGAACGATAAATCGGCGGCCACCCTGGCAGGCTAGCCCAACACAACAACCCGCGATAGGTAAACCGAATGCATGTCTC
>NZ_JAMYUW010000042.1:0-63351 GCF_040323315.1 Mesorhizobium sp. M0047
CCCCTTTCGTTTGGTGGGCTGGTTTTTTTTTATTACTTACCGGTTGTGGTTTGGCCCCAAAAACTTGCAGTCCGCACCCTCTTTCAATTAATTTGCTGCGCCCCCGGGCGCCTGCCGGGGCGCGGGGACGTTCGTCAACCGCGTCCCGCCTTCTTCGAGAGGCTTAAGTGATCTCACCCCGTTCGGCATCGCGCCGCTGGCGCGGGGCAGCCTGTCGGCTGCTACTGGCAAGTACCTGTCGGGTGCAGCCGGAACGCCCACTCAACAACGGCTTCTTCAAGTAACCCGACAATCGGCTGCTATCCGGGATGGCCATTGCATAAAGTTCATCAGAACGTTCCTCCGATTCGGACACGTCCCCCAAGTTACAAGGCCCACCCCCTAATGATCCGGTCGACTGGCCCGTGCAGCGCCGGCGTGGAAAAGGGCGCCCGAGGCGCCCTTCATTTTAGATAGGCTGTCAGCAGCCCGCCTTCGCGTTGCGCATCAGAAGCGGTAGGTGACACCTGCGCCTATCAACCAGGGATCGAGCTCCGCCTTTCCAGTCAGCTTCGCGCCGTCGACTGTTACGTCGAAGTCTGGCTTGAGGAACAGCTTCTTCACGTCGAAGTTAACACCCCAGTGCTGATCCACCATGTAGTCGAATCCGACCTGCAGCGTCGTGCCGAACGTATTCTTAACCTTGAGAGCATCGGCGCTGCCGGCACCCTGGTTATAGAAGATCGTGTAGTTCACGCCGGCGCCTACATAGGGCTTGAACGCGCCGAAATCGGTAAAATGATACTGCAATGTGAGCGTGGGCGGCAGCAGCCAAACCTTGCCAATATTGCCCAGCGCGCCGATCGCTCCTTGGCCCTCGATGTTGGCGTAGGTGGTGCCGAGGATAAGCTCGGCGGCGATGTTGCCCGTGAAGAAATAGGAGATATCGAGTTCCGGCGTCACAGTGTCCGAATAGGAGAGACCGGAGCCGGGCACTGCATTGACGTAGCCCGAATCCTCAGTGACGACCCCCAACGCACGCAGGCGGATCTGCCAAGGGCTTGGCCGTTCCGGGACCGAGGCTCCTGCCTGCGGGACGTTCGGGGCTTGCACAAGGTCGGCCGCAACGGCTTGCTGTCCCACCACCATGAGGACGACGGCCGCTGTTGCTCCCCGCTTCACGCCCGTTTGTTTTCTAGCCATGATATCTCTCCTTGCTCTTCAGAAATGATCGATTGCACTATGAATAACCCTGTTGGAATTGCTTGAGAGATTAACGGAGCATCTGCGTGACTGTGCACACATATTTGCACCGTGCTCGTGATCCGCAATCTGTACTCACTGTTGAAATGTTGCTCGTGTTGGCACCGGTCATCTATCGACCGTTATCGGTTTGCCAGCCGATCGAACTGCGAAGGAATTGTACCCAGGGCAATGAACGCGATCCGCTCCCGGTTGTCCTTGCCGTAGCCGTGCCCGCCCGCACGGCCGGATAGCCGAGAGCTTCGCGGCCATCTTACGCGCGTGGCCCGGATGGACGCGGTCGTCCCGCTTCGTGGTGGCGAGCAGGATAGGCGGATAGGGCTGTCCCGGCGCCGCGGCGTGATAGGCGGAGATTTCTTTCAGGAAAGTCCAATCGTCCGGCTTGTCAGGATCGCCATATTTCCGGCTCGCACCCGCCAAAAGCTTGGTGTAGCGATGCATGTCGGTAAGTGGGATTGTGCTAAACAGTGCGCCGGCGGGCACGGTGTCCAGGGCTCGGCGCGTCCATTCCTGGCGGTCGGGAGTGAACATCTCCAAACGCGGATCGAGTTTGACGAGGTAGGAGATAATGAGCTTCCCGTCATTCCAGAAGAATGACTGCAAGGAGCGCCTGTCGCCTGATTCAAAGAGGGCGGCAAGACTGGGCTCGCCGGCGATGAAGGAGGAAAGTGAGATGCCGATCAGCGCGTCCGCGGCATGGGTCATCCCTCCCACTGTCCATGGCTTGCGCGGCTTTACCGCCAGCCAGTCGCCGAAGCTATTCCACCAGGCGTCCCGAGGAAGGTCGATCTCGATCTTCGGCCCGCTCCTGTCGCCGATCTGGACCATCTTCTCAAGGAAGGTCGACTGCTCGATGAGCCAGAGGCGCTCGCTCCCGGCAGTGCGGTCCAAATGACCAGATACGCCGAGGGATTCGGAACCGGTCTCGAAGATCACCGGCGCGGTGAGCGGATTCGCGCCACGCTTCCACAGCCGCACGGTGCGCGCGTAGCCGGAGCGGGTGGCCATGCCATCACCAAACGCACTAGAAAGCAGGAGCGTGTCAGGGTCGAGCCAATTAACCCCGCCCTTGGCATCCGCGAGGTTGAAACCGTCGGCGACGAAGCTAAGAGACTTCAGATCGAATTCGCGATGCACGACCGCATCGCTTCCGCCGCGCGACAGGCGCAGAACGGCTCTTTCCCGTCTCTCCGGCTCGATCGACGTGCCGGCCCAGATCCAGTCCTCTCCGTCGCTAACGGCGACGGCGTCCAGATCGAGCAGTGCCTCCCATTGGGGCTCCGCCTTCATGTAGGAGGCAAGGGTGCTCCGGCGCCACAGTCCGCGCCGGTTGCGGGCATCTTGCCAGAAATTGTAGAGGTAATGACCGTGGCGCTTGATCTGGGGAGTTTTGTCCGGACGGTCGAAAATCGCTGTGAGGGCCGCGCGGTCGCGCTGGAATTGCGTTCCACCGAAGAGCCCCAGTGTCCTGGCCGACTGGCTGGCGGTCCAGTCAAGTGCCCGTTCGCCTTCTATATCTTCAAGCCAAAGATAGGGATCATCGTCGGGAGCATTCAGAGTTGGACGGAAATCGAACGCGGTCATGTCCGTACAACATGAAGAATGACAGCGCAAAGACTGCCTTCCGCTCGGGACAGCTCAGTGTTTGCGGCGGCGACCGCATGCTCGGCGAGCGTGATCATGGGATGAGGTCTTCTCAGTTGGTGCGGCGCGGCAGTGCGTTGCGCATAGGACTTGCATGTGTCGTGCCAACCAGGAAAATCTTTTCAGAACAATACGATCACTTGATAACGCTGTGTCTTATGTCCGACATCGTCGTAGTTCCGACAATGACTGCGACGGTAGGCGCCTGATCGATCTAGTGTAAGCGCGGAGCCAATCCCATCTGGCGCGGCATCAGATGATGGGTGAGAGATGATGACACTGAAGGAGCGAGGAGCTTGCGGTGTCAATTTCTATGTCTGCGCCTATGTCTGATGAAGAAGTTTCCATGTTCTTGAGGCGGTTCCGAACCGGAGGCAAGCCCGCAGCGTCTGCGGCGCTGGTCGGCGCAAGCGAAGGCACGGCTCTGATCGAGGCGACGCTGAAGCCGGGCGCGAATGTGTCGGCGATCGCGCGAGAGGCTGGAGTGGCGACCTCGCAGCTGTTCGGCTGGCGGCGCAAGGCGATCAAGAGCGGTGCGGTGACGCCGCAGCGGGATGCGGATCGAATTGGCTTTGTCGAGGTCACCCAAGCGGCGTCTTCAACGGTGGAGATCTGTTTGGGCGGTGTGGTCATTCGGGCTGGCGCCGATGTCGGCCAGGATCATTTGGCCAGGATTATTCGCGCGGTCCGCCAGGCATGACCCCGGCCGGCGTGAAGGTGTTGGTCGCCAGCCATCCGGTCGATTTTAGAAAAGGTCCCGACGGCCTTCTGGCACTGGTGCGCGATGCCAGCTCGGACCCGTTCAACGGCGCGCTTTACGTCTACCGCGCCAAAAGAGCTGACAGGGTAAAGATCATTTTGTGGGACGGGTCTGGGGTATGCCTTAACCCTCGTCATTGAGGGCAACGACATGCTCCCGGCGACCGTGCGTTCGGCACTGTTGCCGTTGGTGCGCCACTGAGCGGACTTGATGCCGAGATCAGGCAGAGCGATCAGGCTATTCTGGCCCTCGCCAAGACTGATGAAATGGCACGCCGTCACCTTGATCAGCGGGCGCCGTCCAGACATGACTATTTTGTATTGCTCGACGGACTGCCTCTGTCGTCGTGGCGCTGCCGTGTAGAACCTGGCCCATAGTGCCTCCTTCCATTCGGAAGAAAATAATGCACCATCAAAGCTCGGGACCAAACACCTAGGGTGCCATTCAGCGTTTTTATTTCATTGTAGACACTCCAGCTGAAATGACGCTCTTGACCCTGCCGCTCTGAGCGCAGCACCCGTGGCAGGCGGCGCTTCCATCCTTCAGTTCGCGGCAAAGGCCAATGGCGCCCCAGGAAGTGATGAGGGCAGCGCAACCAAAAATGTTTGCCTCGCGGCTTCGGTTCCTCGGCCCTTGACTAGTTGGCGGCGATGTACAGGGATTTCCCGAGAGCCTACGTCGACCGTGCAAAGGCCTGCAACTGCTAAGTGAGAGGAGGGACGCTTGGACGAACACGATCCGAAGGAAGAGCTGATCGAGACGATTTTTCGCAACGGCACAATCACCGTCGTCGGCATTCTGCTTGCCTTTTCGCTCGGCTTTGTCACGCATTGGGCGGCGAACCCCATGCCATGGCGGCTCTACGACCTGTTCGCCGTTGTGCCGATCCTGGTCGGCATCACGTTGCAGTTGCGGGCGCTGTCCCTGCTACTCGACATGAGTTCGTTGCGCCGACCCATCTACGAACGCGCCAACCGCATCTTCATGGCCGGCCTTATCCTGACCGCGTGCGGCGTCGGGCTGGCCATCCTGCTCGATGTCTTCGCAATGTCGATGAAGGGCACGCTGCCCGGCGCTTGACGGCCTGTCCCTGCGCTTTGGAGCTGCCGCAATCGGCCGACGCGACGCGTCAGATCCGAGGGTTCCTAGTGCTTTCCCCCAAGCAGCGTCAGCCTTCTTCCCGAAGAACGCTTTCTCTAGATTGCATTAGCGGATGTTTAGAGCGTGGGCTTGCCGGAAATTACGTCTCGGTGGCATAACCCGCATAGCTTTTAGGGTGTTGCCAGGAAGACCGATTCGCGGGCGTGGATGGATAATGCATTGCGTCAGGAAGAGGATCGGCAGGTTGCGTGCGCGCATTGCCGAACTGGAGCGCGATCACGTGGCGATTACACCTCAGGGGCGCCATCGGCGTTTCGAAGCCGGACATGAACTTCGCAATGCGAAGTGCCGCCTGAAGCGTCTTGAGGAATGCATCGCTGAAATACCGGAGAAATGTGGCCGTTAGCGCAAGCTTCGCCGCTCTCAATCTTTGCCACGCGGTCGGCTGGTCGGCGGGGAACAGTTGCCGATCGTGCGGGTACTCTGTCCGGCAGAGACGCAAGGTTCTGCACTGTCCGTTCATGAAGACTTCGTGCTGGTCTCCACAAGAGGAGTATTCTGGTGCAGAAGGTGCCCGATTAGCTATCGGAAAAAAGGGGACATCGACGTGCAAATCGGGCGCCGCAGTGAGGCGCCCCCCCCCAATGTCGGACTTCCGACAGGATCGTAAATCCGCCAACCCATTGTTTAATAAAATTTCCTTCTTTGGCACGGCCCATGCATGGGACTCTGCGAACGCATCAGCGAGACGTCGTCCATGATCATGCGCACCGAAAATGCCGTCGCCGCAGTGAAAACCGCGCTCTCGCCTGCCATCAAACCGCCGAAAGGCCGGCGCGTCATGGTCGAGGCAGGCGATTGCGCCGGCTTCAAACACCTTAGTGGGCCTGGAAAGCTCCTCGCGTGACGGCAAGGGGGCATCCAGACGGGCGGAAAGGACAAACGTCGTTGCCCCACGTCGCCGGCATGACCCGTCGATTGTCACCGCGCTGGAATGCGCGGGTCCACATGCGAAGACCCGAACGCGCAGGACAAATTCTCGCAAGCCCGGTCGGGACTGGGGCTCGAAGTCCGTGAGCGGAGGCTAATGGCTATGGCCGATATTCGCCGCGAACAAGCCGCCTAGTGGGAAGACGCTATAGGAGGAAGCAGGTGGAGTCATCTTGCGTTGGGATCGGTGCTGGCCCGTCCAATTTGAGCCTTGCGTGTCAGATACACGAGCAAGTTGGGAAAGGGGCAGTGTTCCTGGATCGGCAGGTCGACTTCCGCTGGCATCCAGGCATCGCATTCGATTCCTCGGAGCTCCAGGTCAGCCACTTCAAGGACCTGGTCACTCTGGTGAATCCGCGATCAGCCTACACTTTCGTAAACTTCCTGCACGAGAACGGGCGTCTGTATCACTTCCTGAACGCACAGTTCGAAGCCGTGCTCAGAGTGGAGTTCGAACAATACCTGAACTGGGTCTTCCACAGGAACCCACTTGTGCGTGGCGGCGAGACAGTGCGCGAAATCCGCTTTGACGGCGAGTTTCGGGTGCGGACGGATAAGGCGGTTCTCGGCGCCAGAAACGTTGTGGTCGGCATTGGCAAGCAGGCGCAAATTCCGCCTCAATTTCAGGGCTGGATTGGACGCAACCTGTTCCACTCATCGGTTTTACTGCACATCCACCCTGAGGTGCGGAGAAAGCATGTCTGCGTTGTCGGCGGAGGCCAGTCGGGAGCCGAGGTGATGTTGCACCTTGTCGGCCTGCCGAACGAACGGCGGCCTGCCTCGATCACTTGGGTCTCGCAGCGCGAAAACTATCTGCCTCTGGACAACAGCCCGTTCACAAACGAGTTGTTCATGCCCTGCTTTTCGGATCGCTTCGCGGCGATGAGCGAGTCGCAGCGTAAGCTGCTCCTGCGGCGTTTCGTGCTTGCTTCGGACGGCATTTCGGAAAGCACGTTGCGCGCGATCTATCAGGCGCTGTACCGCCACGCATTTTTCGAGCCATACCGATGCGACATCACACTGCGGCCGGGCTGCACCGTCTCGCACTGCATCAACGCCGGACCGGGTCACAGGCTGACCCTGCAGCATGGCATGGACGAGGTCGAAGAAGTCACGGCTGACATCGTCATCCTGGCCACCGGTTACGAGAACGCGGTCCCAAGCTTGTTGGAACCGATCATGGGCCGCTTGGAGCAGATCGACAATGAATTAGCTATTCGCGAGGATTTTTCGGTGAGCTGGGACGGACCGTGTGACAGACGCATCTTCGTACAAAATGCGAGCCTCGGGCAGCGCGGCCTGGCCGATCCGAACCTAAGCTTGCTGGCCTGGCGCGCGCGTCGCATCCTCGATAGCCTACTTGGGCGCGCGCCATGCGCGAACCCCGAGCATCCTGGCTTCATCACTCATACCTCGATCGAGAGCTGGCCCGACCACGCAGCCGAAGAAATGGGCAGTGGAATATGACTCGTATGCTTTTGATCATCGGCGGTGGCATCCTAGGAATGATGCCCGCCTGCGTTGCGGCGAACCCCGGAGGCTTCTCCGATATGATCGTGACCGACCAAGCCCTTCGACCAAGCGGCGCATCGCATCACTCTGGGGGCGTGCATTTCCCCTACGGTTGCCAAGGCCGTACCAAGTCGCTCACTCGAAAGACCGCCGTGGTCTTGGCGGCCATGGCTGGGCCGGCAGGTAGCGGATGGTGCCGGCCTTTGGCGATGCGTGTCGTGGTTGAACCGGGTGAAGCGATTGATCCGGCCCAGTTTGCGGAACGCCTAGACCCGGCTGAGCCTGACATAGGCAGTCTCGCGCCGAGCTTCTGCGGACAATATCCGCCGGAGCGGAACGCACTTAGCATCGCCTCCCTCATCACGTGAGTCCGTCTCTGTGGACCCGCAACTTGATCAGCGCCCGACCGCCCTAATTGGCATGTCCAACCAAACCAGTGTTTCCAACAGGAGGCTTTTCGCATGTTGACTGATGCACAAAGAGAAAAGTGGCAGAAGGACGGATACGTCAGGCTCGAAAGGTTCTTCGATCCAGCGGCTCAGGAAGATATCTCTACCTTTGTCGAAGATATGTCACGCTGGGCCGTCAGCGATGATAAATGGCTCATGTGGTTCGAGAAGACGACGGACAATCGAAAGATCACCTCCAAGATGGAGAATTTTCTCGACTTCCATGGTCCATTGCGTCGTTTGCTCTTAGAAGATCAGCGCATAAAGTCAGCGGTCGAGGAGTTGCTTGGCGAAGATTCGCGCAGGCTCAAGGAGTTGCTGATTTTCCACTACCCCGACAGCGGCGGCTATCTCCCGCATCAGGATATCTATCACATTCCACACAAACTCCCGGATCGGATGGTCCATGCGGTGGTTGCCATAGGCATCGACGACTCCGACGAGAAAAACGGCGGGCTTTTCTTCAGCCCCGGCAACCACAAGAAGGGGGTGTTTCCCATGGATGCCGGTGGGGTGATCGACCCTCAAGTTGCCGAAAAGTTCTCCTGGGAACCCGTAGTATGGAAGTCTGGCGACATCTTCATCTTCGACGATTACGCACCGCACTACTCACGACCGAACAAAAGCAATCGTTCTCGGCGGACACTCTACTTGGTGTTCCAGCGTGCTTCAACCGGCGGGCCAACCCGCGCTGAATATAACGTGCTTAAGCGCGCCCTTAATCCGCCCGAGGGCAAAGTGGCCGATCTCGACAATCTCAAGCCCCCAAATGGCATCTTCTATCGCGATTGAGCTCACGCAGCCAGGCGGAGGCATGCACACGAAACTGATCGACCGCTCAAAATGCGCGGACGGTATGGACGTCTGATTTGCGGGCTCGCGGAGCATCGACCGCAGCCTGTTACGACGCATTGGCACGTGGATTGCGGAGGTGGTCGCAGGCGGTCTTCTGTGCGCCTACAGCCCGACTAGTGCCCCCCTTGGTTGCCCGCTTGCCGGTCCAGAGCTGCACTATCCTGGTCGCGCCGCCAACGGGTCGGGCTGCCGTTTCTCTCCACGAATTGCACGGGAGGCTGTTGCGTTGGCAGCCGAAATCCCACTGCTTCAACAGGTTAGGTTGGCTGTCATGCGCAAGTACACGTTTTCTCGAACGGAGCTGTCGCGGGCGTTCGGTATCGACACGGCCACGCTTGGAACGGGCAGCGCTCGCACGGGGTTTTCATTCGGAAAGGTTGGACCCGGCGTCACATCCGAGCCCCATCGGCACGACGAAATCGAGGCCTTCGTGGTCCTGTCTGGTGCGGGCAAGGTCACCACCGACCGGGGGGAAATCTCGGTCGAGGCGGGCGATGTCGTTCTGTTTCACCCTTTTGAAGCGCATGTGCTGCGCAACGATGGGGACGAAGACCTAAATTTCGTCGATGTCTACTGGCGAGACGACGACGCCGCTCATCATGTCGCTGCAAAGCTCACCGCTCCCCGCGCGCCGACTTTCGTCTTCTCCACGCCGCCGACGCCAAATGGCGATCTGCATCTGGGGCATCTTTCCGGCCCCTATTTCGGCGCTGATGTCTATACTCGTTTCCTGCGCATGAAAGGAGTCGAGGCCTATCACCTGACCGGAAGCGATGATTTCCAAAGCTACGTCGCCGCGCGCGCTGATGCCGATCAATCGACGCCGGCAAACGTGGCGCGCTATTATGCCGACGAGATTCGCGCCACGCTTGCACTTCTCGATTGTGAGGTCCACAGCTTCCAAGCCACGATGGGCGATGACGGTTATGGCGAGTTTCAAACCGCCTGTTTCCGCAGTCTTCTGAGCAGCACGGCGATAGATCTACGCCAGAGCCCTGCGCTTTTCGATGCCGTGACAGGCCGTTATCTTTACGAATCGGATGTTAGCGGCCTCTGCCCCGATTGCGGCGGCTCCGCGGGTGGCAACATCTGCGAGGAATGCGGTGCCCCAAACCTTTGCCACGACTTAGGTGCAGCGCGGTCACGGCAGTCTGCCGAGGCGCCGGTGGTCGGCTCCCTCCGCCGTCCAGAACTTGCCATGGACCAATGCTACGACAATATCGACCGGCATCTAAGGGCGTCGGGCGTCCCGCTACGGATCTTGGATCTCTTCGCACGCGTACGCCGACGCGGGAAATTTTCAGTGCCCATTACCCACCCCTCGGACTGGGGCCTGCCGGCGGAAGGGTTCCCGGGGCAAGTGATCTGGGTCTGGCCGGAGATGGCCTTCGGTTTTCTTTACAACATCCAGGCGCTCGGCCGCTCGATGGGTCGCAACTGGAAGGCGGAGATGCCCGGCAACGACTGGCAGATTGTCCATTTCTTCGGCTTCGACAATTCGTTCTACCACGCGCTACTATACCCCGCTCTTTACGCCGAGGTCTTCTCCCACTGGAAGCCACGCATCCGCTATCACGTCAACGAGTTCTACCTGCTCGACGGCAAGAAGTTCTCAACCAGCTGCCGCCATGCGGTCTGGGGCAAGGAGGTTCTGAGCCAAAAGACAGTCGACGTCGTGCGCCTTCATTTGGGCCTGACACGCCCGGAAGGTGAGCGGACGGATTTCACGCTGGACGCGCTGCGCCGCACCGAGAACGAGGTGTTCCAAAGCATCTGGCTGAACTGGCTTGAGGCATTGAACCAGGAAATCAAGCAGGATTTTGCCGGCCGTGTACCCGATGCAGGCGACTGGAGCCCGGTCGACCGCGCCTTCTTTGCTCGCATAGAGATCTATCGCGCTGCGATGGAGCGCGCCTATTCGGACGAAGGCTTCTCGGTTCGGCGCGCGGCCACTCAGGTCTGCGAATTCGTGCGCGATTGCGTGATCTACCGCGGGGCGCGAGACTTTGCGGCGGCGCGACGTTTCTATCCCGCCCGCAATCGAACTTCGCTAGCCCTTCAGACGACGGCCGCTGCGATCCTGGCACCGACACTCGCTCCGCTGATGCCCCGCTTCGCCAGAACGCTGGCGCGAGGCATCGATGGCGCCTCAACCGAAACATGGCCCCGGTCCGTCCAGCGCCTTGCGCCCGGGACGCGCTTTGATCTCGGACCCGTGTTGGTGTTCTACGCCAAATCCGGCAATCCTCATCTCGATGACGAGGAAACACTATGAGCCCAAAGGTGCACCAGTGAGCTGTCCCCATCTCGACCAGATCTGCGCGGCAATCAAAGCCGACGATGCCAAATATCTTGACTCGCTGTCACTGGCGAGGGAAGCCGCTCTGAATGGCAGAGACTAGATTAGCTGACCTGAACCAACGCGTCGTCAAACAACCCTGGCCCGCCCCTTCAAGGACCGCTCGGCCGATCGCTTCCCAGCCCTTGCTGTTCGTGCCGAACCAACCTCTTCGGCATCGGGATTTCCGTCCTCCAGCCGGTCAAGGCTGTCATTCGGTTCGACCCGCTTGGTCAACCTGGCGCGCCGTGGACCGTGCGCCGATCACCAATGTGGATGCGAATGTGATGGTTCCTTCGATTCTGTCCGAGCGTGTACCGGCGCGGCAGTCAGCCGAAGAACAGCTGAGCTACTGATATCGGAATGTAGCAAGTCCAAATTCTGCCCCTGAAGCCGGATATTGCTCAATCAGCGTTGACGATGGCTTGGGTGCACAAGCTTCCAACCAGACCGCGCAACGACAGCCCGTCGCCTGAGGATAGTCGGCGAGGGCCGCCAAATCGCAAGCGTATCCTCTGTCGCATGCGCGCCGTCTTCGCCGAAAATGCAGACGCTTGTCTCGTCGAGAGATACATCCAGCTATTTTAGGGGGCTCATCAGGGTTGCGTGTTTGCTCGGGTGCGGACCGCCCCTCAGTTCCCAATCGAGGAGCGATTCTACAATTCACAAGTTTGGAGATCGCTCGCTAGGTAACCCGTCTGTGAACCCTGCAAGCCGATGCTTCAGATGCCGCCCATGCAGAGGTATTTCATTTCGAGGTAGTCCTCGAGGCCATGGCGGGATCCCTCCCGCCCGATGCCGGACTGTTTTATCCCACCGAACGGCGCCGCTTCCGAAGACATCCGGCCGGTATTTACCCCGACCATTCCATATTCCAAGGCCTCGGCGACACGCCAGACACGCTTCAGGTTAGAGGCATAAAAATACGCTGCGAGGCCATAGATCGTTTCATTGGCATCACGCACGACCTGACCCGCATCTTTGAAGCGAATAATCGGTGCGAGCGGCCCGAATGTCTCTTCTCGCGCGACGGTCATCTCGCTGGTGACACCGGTCAGGACCGTTGGTTGGAAAAACGTGCCATTCGTGCCGAGGCGTTTGCCCCCGCATCGAATTGCGCCGCCTTTAGTTACGGCATCGGCAATATGGGATTCAATCTTGGCCAAAGCCTGCTTGTCGATGAGGGGTCCGATGTCCACTCCGGGCGCGAAACCGTCACCAACTTGAAGTTGGCGAGCCCGTTCCACGAATTTCTCGACGAACTCGTCGTGAACGCCCGACTGGACGTAAAGGCGGTTCGCTGAAACGCAGGTCTGGCCGGCATTGCGGTACTTCGCCTGGATCGCACCGTCAACTGCGGCATCGACATCCGCATCATCGAACACGATGAAAGGTGCATTGCCGCCGAGCTCTAGGCTGACTTTTTTGATCTGGTCCGAGCACTGGCGCATGAGTAGGCGCCCGATCTCCGTAGACCCGGTGAAGCTGATCTTGCGGACCTTGGGATTTGTGCAAAGTTCGCGGCCGACCGCGTCACCTTCGGACGCATAGATCAGGTTGACGACGCCTTCGGGGAAGCCTGCCTGATGGGCGAGGGCGAACATTGCTCCAGCCACGAGCGGCGTCTGTTCAGCGGGCTTGAGGACGATCGTGCAGCCCGCTGCCAAGGCTGGCGAGATTTTGCGCGCCACCATCGAGGCTGGGAAATTCCATGGCGTTATCGTGCCGACGACCCCGATGGGCTGCTTGATCACCAACATTCGGCGGTCCATCGATGGTGCGGAGATCGTCTCGCCATAGACGCGATTTGCCTCCTCGGCGTACCATTGCAGATACGCCGCAGCATGCGATAGCTCCGATTTGGCCTCTGCAAGCGGCTTGCCCATCTCCGCGGTGAGAATTGCAGCGAGATCGTCGGCGTGGTCGATGATCAACTGATACCATCGCCATAGAACGTCGCTGCGCTCACGGGCGGTAAACCCTGCCCATCCAGGCTGCGCGACATAGGCCTTGTCGATCGCAGCGCATGTCTCTTCGACACCCATGTCGGGTAGTTCTGCCAGCACTTCGCCGGTCGACGGGTTGAGAACCTCGAATGTCCGCTCGCTAATCCGCGTGCCAAGTGTCGGCAGGCGATCAATGGATCGAAACAGGTCAGGGGATCTCAGGTGACGGGTCATCGGCAGGCACAGGGGCAATACCGGATTCCTCCTCAAACGCAGCAGGGGTATATGGCAAGTGCGGTGTCTATTCCGGATGCCAAGTTCCTTATAGGGCCTCGGCCAGACAGCTAGCAGACCACGGTACCCAAGTGGAAAGGAGAATACCCTGAAATCGCTAGAAGATGCCTCGCGGTTCTACTAGTCGGGCTCGGCCGGTCAGGTGCGCGGGGGCAGGACCGGCCCGCGCGCAACCTTGCCATAGGTCTTCGCGGCCAGCGCCTTCACCGTCTCAGGCTCTGCGTCGCACCACCAGCACGGCGTTGTTCGGGTCGGCAGCATTTGTTGTAGATCGTGAATGCGTCGGTGCCGTTCAGCTTGTCCATCTCCTGCATCCAGCCGTTGACCGGAATGCGGTAGGGTTGATCGGCCGCAACGTCGCGTTGACCTCCTCGTCCAGCAGACCTGCGGGTTCGTCTCTCTGCGCCAACGGCGCTCCTCCAGAATCACGTTTCGCTCGGTCTTGATATCGTCGTTGAGGATGAGGTTGAACATGCGATCGGCCTCGAAGCCAATCATGTCGCCCAAAGCTAGTCATAGCGTTGGGGGCGTTATTGTAGCCGCCGCTGACTGAGACGGCTCGGTCGAACTCGCTTCCGGCGCGGTTGGTGGTCGCCTTGAAGATCAGACGCTCAAGGAAATGGGCAAGTCCGGATTTGCCGGGTGGCTCGTCGGCGCTGCTGACCTTGTACCATGTGAGTGACGACTGGCGCGCGGTGATCGCGGATGTCGATCCTTCCATGCCATAGTCGAGCAGGAAATCCGCGATCTTGCCGCCGTCGGTGGCGGCCAGAGCCGGAGCGGTCGTCACCAGGGCCAGGGCGGTTGCAGTGAACGCCGTGCGCAGCCAGGGGGAGCGATCGATGGCTCCGGTTGGAAAGGCAAGGTTCGAGGCAAAGTGATTTGTTCCTCATTTTGATGAACGCGTTGCGTCTTCGCCTCCCCGTGGGGAGGATCGGCGGGCAGCGCCGAGCCAGACCAACATGCGGCCAGGCCTCACTCGAGCCTCATCTTCGGATGGACCCAGGAGACCTGCGGCGGTGTTCTTGGCGAGGTGGTCATTGGACGGATTTTCCTTGGTCCGCGACGTCTGCGGACGACCAGGCATGCACCGTGCCAGATCAGAAAACCATTCGAGGCATGAAGACAAGTCGGGTCTGACATGTTGCGCATCCGACATTATGGGCCATCGAACAGGGCTGAAGGCGACGCGAGCATGGCTGAGAGTATCGTCTTCCTTCGGAAGACGATGAGGCGCGCTGGCGGGGAGGGGTACACGATGCGCTTCGAAGGCCGCTGCACTGACGGACAGAATTGAGATGTTGTCGCTCCAGCGCTCGCCGTGGGGGCATGCAGGCAACATTTGTCGCTGCAGGACAGCAGCACCGAAGCTGTGCGCGCTTGCCGTTGTCCCTGGGCACCAAACAGGAGAATTAGCAGTCGCGATTGATTTCATGTGCGTAAAATACCGCCTGGTGCGCTCGGCTGCAAATGCATGCCTGGCGGAGTGGTCGCTTAGGTCAAGAGCATCGCGTGAGTAACAGCCTGACCTTGCTCAATCTGATGCGCGCTAACCGCCTCGCCGGATTGTGGAACTGCTCGCGGGTGGCTTCTACCACAAACAGCAAGGTCATGAAATCAAGCAGGAAGTCGTCAATCGCTTGGGCGATTGTTTCTGACTTGCCCTTGAACTGGTCCAGCAAAACGCGCGCGCTATCGATCGCTTCCACGCTGGTCGCATCGATCAACCCCTTGACCCTCTTGAAACAATCCAAATCGAAACTCCTTCATGCGCTTGCCAAGCCGTTATGCTCGAAGGCAGTTCCGTGAACTACCCGGCCTTTGACCTGCGGCACGAGCAGCGGTCGGCCTTACGTCCCGTGCCTCCAAACACGAGCCATCGACGTGGCGCTGAGGAGCGTTGGAAGAAATTGGGCGCTTCCGGCCACGCTCGAGCGGTAGTGTAGGACAGTGCTTGCTGGCGGCTACGCCCACAATGGAGTGCGCCAGCTGATCGGGGCTTAACAATTTTTCGCTTTTTGCTGCGCCCAACTCTCGGCTATGACTCGGACAGGCCTAATGGCCTGCCCACGTTGCATTGTAAAAGAAGGAACAAGTATATGCCGACTGGAACGGTAAAGTGGTTCAACAGCACCAAGGGGTTTGGATTTATCCAGCCCGACAATGGCGGTCCGGATGTTTTCGTCCACATTTCCGCTGTCGAACGCGCGGGCCTCTCGACCCTCGCTGACGGCCAGAAGATCAACTATGAGATCGAGCAGGATCGCCGCACGGGCAAGTCCTCCGCTGGCAGCCTCAGCAAAGCTGGTTGAAATTTTCTCCTGCGTCCTGGCAAGAGTAAGCACATAAGTCCTCACGGCCGCTCGATGGGACCGAGCAAAAACTGAGGGCAGCAGATTGCTGCAGGCGTCGCGAATTCCTCATGAAACAAGGTTGTTTGAAAGGAAGGCGGGGTTGGCCCCGCCTTTTTATATGACGCGCAGATTAAGCCGATGGCTGCAACGCTCCAGAACGAATCTCGATTGCCGAAATCAAGCCGCGACCTTCTTGCGGGTTCGCTTCGTCGGCGCAGGCTCCGGCGCTTCCGGCGCCTTCGGTTTGCGGCCGAGCCCCATCGTCTTGGCCAATGTCGAGCGCGCCGCGGCGTAGTTCGGCGCGACCATGGGATAATCCGCCGGCAGGCCCCATTTGGCCCGATATCCATCCGGCGTCAGCCCATAGTGGGTCGACAGATGGCGCTTTAGCGATTTGAATTTCTTCCCGTCCTCAAGGGAGATGATGTAGTCCGGTGTCACCGATTTCCTGATCGGGACTGCAGGCGTAAGGGCAACCGGCTCTTGCGCAGAGACACCTCCGGCCGTCGCTCTCAGAGCCGCATGCACTTGGCCGATGAGGGCAGGGAGATCCCCCACCGGGATCGGATTGTTGGAGACATAGGCCGACACGACATCGGCGGCAAGCTCAATGAGGGTGTCGACGTTTTTTCCGGCTTCTTCTGTCATGAAACTCTCCAGGCGGTGAAACATAGTCAGCGAAGCGTCGCTTCATAGGGCCGGTTGCCGCTGAAAGCAACAATGTCTCGACAGCGTTATTGCCAATGCTCGTCCAGAAGCGACATCGATGCGCCATATTTCCCGTCGTGACGCTGAGCCACTCGTTGTTGGCGACGCTGCCGAGGTGCGTGACGCGTCCCGGCTGTAACTTTGCGTCGAATTTGCTAGTAGTCTCGGGCCTAAGCGCGGTATTTTTGTCTCGGTATTACTTCTTTGGACTGTGAATCGAGGGATCGTGATCGCTTGCTGGTGGGCGTCAGGGACGATGGACGTTCATTGGCAATGGCCAAATGTAAGTTCATCGCCCGGTGAGCCGCTCTTCCAAGGGGCTGGGAACCGCCGCTGGTAACCAAGGACATCAATGTATTTCGAGGCGTTTCTTAGCCGGTCCTCGCTGCGGATGACACCTGTTCCACGATATCGAACAGCGCGGCGACACAGGCAGCTTCTCGAATCTGGAGCGGCTTCTCGCAAGTTGGCGCCGCGCCGAGAGGCCGGGCAAGGACAGTGCGTCGCCTGCTTCAATCATACGCGTCAACCAGCCAGCGACGCTGTCCCATACGAATCCCGCGACCGGCCGTGTGATCTCGCCGGTAGTCGCCCCGGCCCTCTGCACGAAGCCTCGGGATGTGCTGATGATCAACCAGGCCACAAAGGTCGACGTCCTAAGCAGGGATCACATGAGTTTGCCACTATGCGCAGGCTTGCCATGCGCTTCCGCGGCATTTTGCGGGGCCTGTGAATTGGGCGAGCTCGACACTTCGATCGACGTGGCGTCAACTCCGGGTCCGTCGCCATCACGCGTTTCGGTCGGGTCCTACGCCGTGACGCTGACGCCGTTCGCGATGCCATTGAACTACCGTGGAGCAACGGCCAGGCGGAAGGGCTGATCAACCGCCTCAAGACGATTAAACGTACCATTGGGCAGAGCGGGCTGCGAACTCATTAGGGCACGCATGCTGCCACTCAGCCGGCCTGTTCACCACACAAAGCGAGGAAGAACCTGGTCAAGTGCAAAGCGACAATTGCCTCGACAGCGGGTCCCGGAAGGTTTATGCTGCCCAATGTTGCCGCAATCCGGAATGGCGATTGAGTACCTTCACGAGTGAAGGGAGTGAAACTTCTTTGTCGGCCAAATTGTTGACGGAACGCCCGGCGCCCATTGTTGCTACATGTCTAGATTCTTGGGGCGTTTTGGATGATGCAATCCACCATCTCACTCCAAAGGGCAGTGGAATCTGGAACAATGTCGCTTTTGTTCGCACGACATCCTTCGTGCCCGATTGGCATATCGTCTTTAACTCTGCTTCTCTTTTCGGGCTCCCTGTTGATATCGAGGCGAGCCCAAACAGGACAATTTTTGCAATCGGCGAACCGCCGACGAAAGCTCATCGCGCGTTTCATGAAGGGCAGGGGAAAAATACTATCGTCCTGACGTGTGACGCAGAGCTGGCTGCTCGGCAGAATGCAGCGCGCCGATTCGTTTTGTCTCCACCTATCACTCGGTCTTGGTCTGTAAACAAGACATATGACCAACTTCTGGTCAGCGAAGTCGTGGATAAGCCGCTTCGGCTCTCATGGATTACCAGTGACATCGCCCTGCTTAAAGGACATCGATATCGGCTGGCGTTTCTGGAACGGCTGAGAAAGGAGCTCGATTTTGACCTGTTCGGCCGAGGTTTTCGGCTGATTGGAGATAAATGGAACGCACTCGCACCTTACCGTTACAGTATAGCGTTCGAGAATACTCGTGCTGATTACTATTTTACAGAGAAGCTTATGGACTGCTTCGTTGCTGAAACAATGCCGATCTATTACGGCAGCCCTGCAATCACGAGGTTCTTCCCTTCGGACTCTATGGTTCTGATTGACCCAGAGGACAAGAACGTAATCCCAAAAATTCAAGAAATCATCAACTCGGACCTCTGGAAGGAACGTCGCGGCGCAATAAGAGAGGCGAAGCGGTTGGTCCTCGAGAAATACAATACGTTTGCTTATCTCGCGAGCTTCATCGAAAGCGTTCAGGATAAACCCTTACCGCCGGAAATTATACACATCGATTCGCCTGAGGTGGATTTTGGAATAGACGAATGAAGTACTTCAACGCTCGCTTCGCGTGCCCGGCGGTCGGTGGTCTGGCGAGATCGGTACGGAACGCTCGGCGGAGAATGCCTGCTGCGCAGACGGGCCGGCACGGGCGCACGAGGTCATGCGCCCCCGGCTGCCGCTGATCAGACGAACTGGGGAAGGCCAGGAACGGAATTGAGGACCTCGTCCACGAGTTCGTCGCCGGCATGTTCCTTGGCGCAGGCGATCGTCTCGTTGGCGAGGCCGGCGATCTTTGCCATGCTGAGACCCTCACTCATCAATTGCTGGCCAAGCCCCATAAGGCCGCCACCCTCTGGGTCGTCGCCATGATACTTCGCTACTAATTCCGAAGCTCCCGGAATGGCCTCGATCATGCGCGCAACGGGACCGTCGGCCGCGTGGCTTTGCAGGAAACCCAGCATTAACCCAACGCCCTTCTCTGCGAGAGCCGGGCCGATGCCGGCACCAGTGGCGATGCGCGGTAAGAATTCTTCCATGCAGGGTCTCTCTCTCTTTGATGAGGTTTACACGGGGCCGGTCCGGTGCCCAGCTCCCTTGGCCGAACCACAATTGAACTCCACAAAAATAGGCCGACGGAAGTGCTATTGCGCGTAAAACCGCCTCTGTCAACGCAAGCTGCGTCGGACGTGCGTGTTTCGCAAACCGAAGATCATTCCAATTCACATCATTACGCATTGGCAACCGCACAGTTTGCGGTGGCTCGCTTATGGGCCAATGCCCCGCGTCCGTCAAATGATGACGACAAGGTGGTCATCGCCTAGGATCTGTGGATCGAGGTGTGAGGCAGTTACAGCCGGTGGACCTGCTCAAGCGCCGCGCCGGCACAAGGGCTAGATTGGCGATACTGCGCGTATTGGCCATGTCTTTCCTCGCGTGATGGGATGTTCGTAGAAGCGGAGCTATATGCCGGTGTGACGATCGACAAGGCGGACCGGCTATTCCGATAGGACGTCCATACTGTCGCATAGACCGTCGCTGCTTAGGTATTGAAACCGCCATCGCTGGTGACATCACAATGTGCAGCCGGCGGGTGTCGACAACGTCGATTCACGCAATCAGCCGGTCAGGAGGAACGAATGAACCCTGAGGTTTCAGAAGGTCACTTTTCGCAAGGCGTGCAGCGCACATCGTGCAAGAGATTGCCATTCTTGCGGATGCTATCGACTTTCTCAACGATGGCGGGAAGATCGCAGTGACCGAATCTACGAAGCCGCCCTCAGGGCGTGCTTTGATGCATACAAACGGTTGCCGAGCAGGGATACTCCTCCTCCCTGAAGTCCAATCGAGAAGAGCGAACACTTCCAAGAGGGTCCCAGCTCAGCCGCGAAAACAGGTGCCAGACCCCGATCCTCTCCCTCAACTGATCTAGCTCAGGGCGTTCATGAGCCGCAGATCGCATAGTGGCTGCGTGCACGACGCAGGAAGACCATTTATGAAAATCCTATTCAGAACGATGGCTGTCACCTTGCTGGCACCCACCGCCTTTGCTGCGGATTCGATCCCCACCGACCTCAGAGATACGGCATTGGCCACCTTCAGGGCTTTGCCATCCACCACGCCGACAGTCGCCAACAACCCGATCACCCCGGAAAAGATCGCTCTCGGCAAGGCACTGTTCTTCGATCCACGCGTCTCGGCGTCAGGCGTCTTGTCGTGCAACTCGTGCCACAACCTGGCCACCGGCGGCGACGACAATCACGAAACCTCGATCGGCCATGGTTGGCAGAAGGGACAGCGCAACGCGCCGACTGTACTGAACGCTGTCTTCAACATCGCTCAGTTCTGGGATGGTCGTGCCGCAGACCTGAAGGCTCAGGCGAAGGGACCGGTCCAAGCCGGCATCGAAATGGCCAATACACCGGACCAAGTCATCGCCACGCTCAAGTCCATGCCGCAATATGTCGAGTGGTTCGATGCAGCTTTTCCGGCTGAAGCCGATCGGGTCACCTTCGACAACTTCGCCAAGGCGATCGAAGCCTTCGAGGCGACACTGGTCACACCGGCCCCGTTCGACAGCTTCCTGAATGGTGATGAGCTTGCCATGACTTCCGAACAGAAACAGGGCCTGGCGCTTTTCATGGACAAAGGCTGCTCGTCCTGCCATGCCGGCATCAACGTTGGTGGGCAAGCCTATTTCCCATTCGGCCTCGTGGAACAGCCCAGCGCCGAGGTCCTGCCGGACAAAGACAAGGGCCGATTTGCGGTCACCAATGCAGCCGATGACTACTATGTTTTCCGCGTGGCGCCGCTGCGCAACGTTGCACTCACCGCGCCATACTTTCATTCGGGCAAGGTTTGGGATCTGAAACAGGCCGTCGCCATCATGGGGACCACCCAGCTTGGCGTAGTACTGGCGGACGAAGAAGTTGACCTGCTTGTTGCCTTCCTCAACTCGCTGACCGGAGAGGCACCCGAGGTCGCTTATCCCATCCTACCCTCCGAAACGGCGACAACGCCCCGGCCTGTAACGCAGATCACAGGAAAATAAGGGCCAACTGGCTGCGGACGTCGCAATCGAAAATGATTGCGGCTTTTACTTGGGCCACACGAATTGCCACGTTCATCTCCGAATTGGCGGGAGGCTAGCAATACCCGAAAACTGCCACTTCGCCCGTAGTCTGCGCGAATCAACTGGGGAAGCGGACAGACGCGCAGCACCATATATTGTCGCCGCCTGAGCGAACTTGCCAAGCAGTCTACTTTGAGAAACGACGTGTGTACGATTTGTTCGAGGCGCGGGGCCTGTATGTTCCCAAGGACCAATACTATAGCGTAGTGTCACATTCATTATTTCTGCGGGATGAGGACACGTGCCGAAGAAAAATCGCACATTTTCGCCGAGTGGCTTATTTCCAAGAGTGTGATCGGTTTGGCATATTCCCGGCCGACATCCGCCAGTCGGCAACTCCCCACACGGTGAGCAAGAGAAGCCTCACGCCTGCACTTTCTGCCGGAGCGCGCGTGCTGCAGCGACCATGTTAATGAGGGCAGGGCGGACCTCCTCCCATTTGCGTGTTTTGAGGCCACAGTCCGGGTTTATCCACAGTTGGCCGTCGGACAGTCGCTCGCGGGCAAGCATGACTAAGTCCGAAATCTCGCCGACTTCCGGGACGCGTGGTGAGTGAATATCATAGACGCCGGGACCGATTTCGTTCGGATATTTGGAGCTCGTGAAGGCGTCCAACAGTTCCATCTTCGAGCGCGACGTCTCAATCGAAATGACATCCGCATCCATTCCAGCGATCGCCTGAATGATCTCGTTGAACTCCGAATAGCACATGTGGGTATGAATTTGAGTCGCGTCCTTTACACCCGTTGAAGCGATCCGGAAACATTCGACAGCCCAGTCGAGATAGACTTTCCAATCAGATTGGCGCAGTGGCAATCCTTCGCGAAAGGCGGCCTCATCGATCTGGACCATCCTTGCGCCGGACCTTTCGAGATCCGTCACTTCGTCGCGGATGGCGAGCGCGATCTGGCGGCAGGCTTCGGAGCGGGGTACGTCGTCGCGAACAAAAGACCAGTTGAGAATGGTGACTGGGCCTGTGAGCATTCCCTTCACGGGCTTTTCCGTAAGCGACTGGGCGAATTGCCACCAGCGCACTGTCATCGGATTGCGCCTCGATACGTCGCCGAAAATGATGGGGGGACGCACGTAGCGCGACCCATAGCTTTGTACCCAGGCATGCTGGGTGAGCGCGAAGCCGGACAACTGCTCGCCGAAATGCTGTACCATGTCGTTTCGCTCGAACTCACCGTGCACCAGCACGTCCAGCCCGATCTCTTCCTGCCAGCGAATTGCAGCCTCGATCTCCTTCTTCAGGAACGTCTCATAGTCGACATAGCTCAGCTGGCCCTTCGCATGAGCGGCCCGCGCCTTGCGTACCTGCGGCGTCTGCGGGAAGGACCCGATGGTCGTCGTCGGGAACGGCGGCAGCCCGAGTGAGCCGGCTTGGACTCTGGAGCGCTCGCCAAATGCGCTCTCTCGTCGCTTCGCGCTGTCCTCAATGCTAGCGATCCGCCCCTGAACAAGCGGGTCATGGATCCTCGTGGATGTCACGCGCGTGGCGGCAGCCTCGGCAGACGCTTTCAACGCGCCTGCCACCGCATCCCTGCCTTGGGACAGGGCCCGGGCCAGCAAGACCAGCTCGTCGGTCTTCTGGGCCGCGAAGGCGAGCCACGACCTGATGTCGGCGTCGAGTTCCGTCTCCATGCGCAGATCGATCGGCACATGCAGCATCGAGCAAGAAGGCGCGATCTCGACGCGGTCCAAGGGCCAGCCGGCGACGATCGGTTTGATGCGGTCGAGAATGGCGGGCAGGTTCGCACGCCAGACGTTGCGGCCATCGATCAAGCCAAGCGAGAGCACCAGATCCTTCGGAGCGAGCCGACCCACCGTTTCCAGCTGCTCGGGAGCGCGCACGAGATCAATATGCAGCCCGGCCAAGGGTAGAGAAACCGCGGTTTCGAGATTGTCTCCCAGCGACCCGAAATACGTAGCCAGCATGATCTTCAGCTCGGGCGCGGCTTTCGACAGCTGGCCATAGGCGAATTGGAACGCAGCTCGTTCGTTCGGGTTCAGATCGAGGACAAGCGCTGGCTCATCGATCTGCACCCAGTCGGCTCCCGACAGCTTCAGCCTCTGCAGGACTTGCTCGTAAACGGGCAGCAGCCGCGGTAGGAGCGCGATGGGACCGAACCCCTCGGCAGGCGATTTCGCCAGCTTGAGGAAGGTGATGGGTCCAAGGATGACTGGGCGTGTGTGGATGCCGAGAGCTTTAGCCTCGAGGAAGTAATCGACCGGCTTCGATGACGAGAGGGCGAACGTCTGATCATCATCGAGTTCCGGCACAATGTAGTGGTAGTTGGTGTCAAACCACTTGGTCATTTCCATCGCGGTTACACCAGGTCCATGAGCCTCCTCCTGGTGACCAGCGTGTCCACAATCCTCCGTCTGACCCTGGTTGCCGCGCGCCATTGCGAAGTAGATGTCAAGTGGGACCTCGCCGCTATTCCAGCCGTAACGGGATGGAACGGCCCCGACCATGGCTGCGGTGTCGAGCACATGGTCGTAAAGCGAGAAGTCGTTCGACGGGATTTTCGACACGCCGCGATGGCGCTGCTCTTCCCAGCTAGCGGCACGGAGCGCCTTCGACGTCGTGAGAAGGTCGCCAGCGGACGATGTTCCGGACCAGTAGCTTTCAAGCGCGAATTTCAGTTCTCGCCGACGACCGAAGCGCGGCACGCCGAGCGTTGCTACAGGAATTTCCTGAGAGTCAGTCATGTCATACCCCGATGGTTGGGGCGTCGATGACAAGGAAGGCGCTAGCAGGCCGGCACGAACGCCGGCTTGCAGCGGCCACCGAGACACCCCGCCCGTGGACGTAATTCGCCGTGGCAGGTCTCCTGGCTCGCGGGGTCATAGCCTCTACCCGTCTTCCTGAGGGTATTCGCCTCAGTGACATGAGTGGGATTGGCTCGCCGCTAACAGTTGCGGGGGCAGCGCCGGCATTGCACCGGCTTCCCTCTTAGCTCCGCTGCGGCAGCGCCGCACGCGAGAACCACGACACGCAGACAATCACAGCAGTCCGCTCTTTTGTCAATGACGCATAACGAAATGTTTATGTCGTTATGTGATTTCGCTTTTACGCTTGTCTAACATTGTGAAATATTCAGTCGCCCATTGGCGGCGCTGCTCCGCTGCCACCATTGTCCAACTAATGGATCCCTGTCGGGCTGCGACATCCCTCGCAGGTCGCCGATGAAGGATTTCGGACAAGACTTCAAGCGCGTGACAACGTCATTAGAATGCAGAAGATCGCATTGGTGGCGATGTTTAACGATGCGGCCGCAAGCCGTGCGTGCGTGGTAGAAGCGGTTTTCTCGGAGTGAGCGCCAAACCGTGGTCCGAGGGGAATTGGCACGCCAGTCGTCATCACGGGTGACTAGGCAATCGTGATGACTCCGCTCGGCGGCAAGAGACCACACTGACGGAGCCTGGCTCAAGGGTCTGATGCAAAGCCCGACTGTGGTCCCGATAAGCCGCTTAAGCCGCATTCAGGCGGTCAGGATAAGTATCTCTCTCTCCAAGCGCTCGGCATTGAGGGATGCGCAAATGCAGGCAAAGCTCGCGTGCTTCATATTCTGCATCATACGATCGGCAGGACCCAGTTTTTATCCAGTGCACGCGTCAGCGCGGTGTGCAATTCTGGCTCGGTCCGATACGAAGGCATTTGGGCCTCGCTGATCCAGCCCAAGCCAACATAGTGGAAGTGATCCGCAGGGACCGTAACCCGGCTGCTGTCCAGTTGCCGAACGAAGTCCGCTGACCAATGGTGGATCGTATACGCTTCAAGTTTGTCCATCATCCTCCGCCAGCGTTGGATGCGTTCTTCGCGCGGCATGCTGGCCGCTCTTGAGATCGCGGTAGCTATCTCGTCGGAGAGCCTCGGATTTACCAGCAGGGCGTCCTCGCCGAAGTCTTCGGCCGCGCCGGCAAACTTCGATAACACCAGAACGCCAGGGTCGCTCGGATCTTGTGCAGCAATGTATTCTTTCGCCACAAGATTCATGCCATCGCGCAACGGCGTCACAACGCAAACACGCGCGGCTCTGTAAAGACCCGCGATCTCAGCTTGGGTGAACGACCTGTTCTCATAGATAATCGGCATCCACTCGTCCGTGCCATGCCGGTTGTTGACTTGATTGACGAGTCTTTCGACGTCGCGCCGATATTCGCTGTACGCTTGGATGTCGCCACGTGAGGGAGTTGCGATTTGCAAGAGCGAGACACGTTGCGGCTCGACTGCCAGCAGATCGAAAGCTTTAATCCGATTGTCGATGCCCTTGGTGTAGTCGAGCCGATCGACGCCGATAACTAGCTTTGCTCCACCAAGTTTCAACTGCGAAATGTAGGCTTTCTGCGCCTCAAGCGAATCTGCGGCACACTGTTCGAATTGCTTCGGATCGATACCTATAGGAAAATTTTGGCATTGCGTCTGGCCATGGTCCGAGAAAACGACCCCGTTCTTGCTCTCCAGCCCCAAATGAGATTGGACACAGGCGAGGAAATTGCTCACATCACGGTCGGTCTGGAAACCGAGCAGATCATACTCGAGCATACATTTCATTAGCTCGCCAGAATTGGGCACGCGCTCCATCATGTCAGACTCGGGCCATGGCGTATGCAGGAAATGGCCGATCGGCCGGTCAATGCCGAGTCTGTGCAAATCAGCGCCGAGCGGCAGGAAATGGTAGTCATGAACCCAGTAGACTGCGTTATCTCCCAATTCGGACACCGCGCGCGCCATGAAGGCATTGACGTCGCGATAACTTTTATAATCCTCTTCCGAGCCTGAGATCCGGTCCGGCAGCGAGTGGAGCGCCGGCCACAATATTGAATTTGCAAAACCTTGATAGTACCGAGAATAGTCCGCTGCCGGCCCATCGAGCCACCCGATTTGACCTTTGCCACGCTGCACGAGGGGCACCTGTTGCTTATCCCCGTCGCCAAGATGCTCGGAAAAACCTACCCAGACCGCGCCGGTACGCTCCACGACGCACTCCAGGGCCGCCGAAAGCCCGCCTGTCTTGGGCTGATCAGAATTGACAGTCGCACCGCGGTTGGAAATTGCGATAAGACTCCTATGTGGCTGCTGGGCCGCCGTGTTGAAGCGCTGGTCTGCGGCTGAGACAACAGGACGGGACGGGCCAACTTCGGCTTGTTGTTCTCGCTCCTGTGGCAAGTCTCTCAGGGGTTGTTCAAAAGCGATTAGTTCGTGAACAGCCCCAGTTTGCCATGTGAGGTTCCGGCGCGGCGAGTTGGCGTTGTTCAATGCGTCCATTTCATGCCTCCGTTGAATATTCCCCATGATGGAGCAACTGGCATTCCCAGATTGGCACACCCCCTGCTGACGAGAATCTGACGAGCGTCAGAGCAAATGGCGACCGATTGTCGCGTTTCGGCTTCGGCGCCCTCAAGAACCGGCTTATCGCGAAAATAGCTGGCGACCCGATCGAGCGGACCGTGCTTGCGGTAATTGTTGGATTGTTCGGATAAGAGATACACCCAGTAGATGCCAGCACCTGTTGAAATGAACTGAAACTATGTCGCTGCCGCCAAGGCTGCCGGGCCCCGTGATGCGATCCTGCGTCTGCCGAAGAGTTTTGACACGGAGATCGGAGAGGGCGGGATAGTCCCTTTCCGCCCGTCAGGGCCCGTTTTTGAATCCCTTCCTCGTTGCCCTCGACGATCCCAAAATCGTGGAAGCCAGACCGCGATGTGAATACCAGCCAGGCGAGCACTTCCTGACATCCGCGAATGCCGGGCTCCACATCCGGCGCCTCGTCGAGATTGACGAAGATGAAGCCCTGCTGCCAATTCCGCTGGTCCCATACCAATGGCGAACCAGTCTGCCCGCATTCGGCATCGTGGGACGTGATCGCAAGTCAAGTGCTCCGACGGACGCCGCGAGTTCTCCGTTACCTCAGGAACCTTACTGGCCTTCCCCAAGCTGAGCTTCTGGAAAATGCCGGTGGCGATCTCGATGACGGTGAATGCCGTCAAGGCAAGCCCGCCTTGCACCGCTCTTCCAGCGAGCTTCACGGCAGCAGAATCGGTCAGTTCTCCGAAGCGAATGGCTGTCGCTATCAGCGAGCTTTGACACAGTTCCGCCACTGCGATGATCGCGTCAGTAGGGCGGCTGGTTAGTTGCCCGCGCATCTACAGCAACCCAGCCCGTTCCGCCTCGCGGCGCAAATTCTGCCTTGGCCTTGGGCCGATCTGCTGGATCACCAGGCCGGCCGCCAGCGAGCCAAGGTCGCCGCAGGTCTTGAGGTCGCGGCCCTGCGTGTAGCCATGCAGGAAACCGGCGGCGTAGAGATCGCCAGCGCCCGTCGTGTCGACCAGCTCCTTGATGGCGGTCGCATGGATGACCACGGTCTCGTCGCCGCGCACGATAACCGAGCCTTTTTCCGAGCGTGTGACGGCGGCGATCTTGCAGTCCTTGCGGATCTGCGCCACCGCTTCGTCGAAGGACGAGGTCTGGTAGAGCGACTTGATCTCGTCGCTGTTGGCAAAGACGATGTCGACCGTGCCCGAGCGCATCAGATCGAGGAACTCGTCGCGGTAGCGGTCAACGCAAAACGAATCCGACAGTGTCATCGAGACTTCGCGCCCGGCCTCGTGCGCGAGCTTCGCCGTCTGCCGGATCGCCTCCTTGGCGCGCGGCGGGTCCCACAGATAGCCCTCGAAATAGGTGACCTTGGCGCCAGACGCCTTGTCGGCCTCGACATCCTCCGGCCCAAGCTCGACGCAGGCGCCGAGATAGGTGTTCATCGAGCGCTCGCCGTCCGGGGTGACGAAGATCATCGAGCGCGCCGTCGGCGGCTCGCCCTCGAGCGGCCTGGTGTCGAAGGCAACGCCCTGCGCATGGATGTCGTGCGCATAGATTTCGCCCAGCGCATCGTTGGACACCTTGCCGAAGAAGGCGGCGCGGCCGCCGAAGCTGGCGACGCCGGCCGCCGTGTTGCCGGCGCTGCCACCGGAGGCCTCGATCGCCGGCCCCATGTGGCTGTAGAGCAGCTCGGCGCGCTTGGTATCGATGAGGTTCATGGCACCCTTGATGATGCCGTTGGTCACCAGAAAAGCGTCGTCGCACTGGGCGATGATGTCGACAATGGCATTGCCGATGCAAAGCACGTCATAATCCGGCATCAATGTCTCCGCTTGGGCTTTCCGCTTGCCAATTCGCTCGCCGGCGGCTTCACGGGGCGGCTAGTCCTGCCTCGCGACGCAATTCGTCCGCCCTGTCTGTCTTCTCCCAGGTGAAATCAGGCTCTTCACGGCCGAAATGGCCATAGGTCGCTGTATTGCGGTATATAGGGCGTAAGAGATCAAGCATCTTGATAATGCCTTTCGGTCTGAGATCGAACAACTCAAGAATGAGGCGCTCGATCCTGCTTTCCTCGACCCTGGCTGTCCCGAACGTGTTGACCATGACGGAAACCGGACTAGCCACGCCGATTGCGTAAGCAAGCTGCACCTCGCACACGTCCGCAAGTCCGCTGGCGACGATGTTCTTTGCGACATAGCGGGCCGCATAGGCAGCCGAGCGGTCAACCTTGGACGGGTCCTTGCCCGAGAAGGCGCCGCCGCCATGACGACCCATCCCGCCATAGGAATCGACGATGATCTTGCGTCCAGTGAGACCGCAGTCGCCGCGCGGCCCGCCGACTACGAACCGCCCCGTCGGGTTGACCAGAATTCTGATGCCTTCCGTCTCCAGGTGGGTCGGCAGGACAGGCTTTATGATTTCCTCAATGACGCCCTCGCGGACAGTCTCTTGCGAGACCTGCTCGTCATGTTGTGTCGACACGACGATGGTATCCAGCGCGACCGGGCGCAACCCCTCATACCGCACTGAGACTTGGGATTTCATGTCAGGACGCAACCAGCTAAGCTGTTGTGCCTTCCGGACATACGCCTGCCGTTTCGTCAAGCGATGAGCGAGCTGGATCGGCAAAGGCATCAGTGTATCGGTTTCGCGGCATGCGTAGCCGAACATGAGGCCCTGATCTCCCGCTCCCTGCTGGAGGTCTTGCCCTCTTCCCTCGTCAACGCCTTGGCTGATGTCGGGCGACTGCTCGGTGAGGGCATGAACGACGGAGCAACGCCGGCCGTCAAAGCCGACGGCCTCGTCGTCGTACCCAATGTCGAGAATCGTATCGCGCGCGACTTGGCTATAATCCACCTGCGCATCGCTGGTAATCTCGCCAGCCAGAACGACTATCCCTGATTTTACCAACGCTTCACAGGCGACGCGCGCCTTGGGATCTGTGCGGAGGATGGCATCGAGGATGGCATCCGAGATGTTGTCGGCCAACTTATCCGGGTGCCCCGCGCCAACCGATTCGGAAGAGAACACGAACTGCCTAGCCATGAATACCTCGCTTCGGGTGTTGGATGTGGTATGGGCATTTTGCTTGGCCGACCTTACTTGTCGCAGATGCCCGGGACCTCGAACGCAGCGCACAAGTCGGCAACGTCTCTTCGCACGCAGGCATGGAGATCTTCGTCGTCTGGCCGCTGGAGGACGGAGTCAATGAAGCCAGCAATTTGCACCATTTCCACATCGCGCATGCCCATTGACGTCACTGCTGGCGCCCCCAGGCGAATTCCGCTTGTGACCGCCGGATGCCGCGGGTCGCCAGGCACCATATTAAAGTTTGTGATCATTCCTGCCTTTGCTAGTCGCTCGGCATAGGCCTTGCCCGATAGTGGCCGATCGCGAAGATCAAGGATCAGCATGTGATTGTCCGTCCCCCCGGTCACCAGGTCATAACCTCGCTCAAGCAGTGCATGTGCCAGAGCCTTGGCATTCTTGACCGTCTGTTGGCCGTAGCTTCGGAAGGACGGGTTCGCGGCTTCGTGCAAGGCAACCGCTAGCGCAGCGATGGCATTCATGTGAGGTCCGCCTTGCAGGTGAGGGAAGACCGCCCGGTCTATTCGTCTGGCGAGATTGTATTTGCTCTTTGTATGATACAGGGCCTGATAGCGATCTTCGTTCCTTGACAAAATGAAGCCGCCGCGGGGACCGCGGATCGACTTGTGGGACGTGCTGCTGACCACGTCGCAATGGCCCACGGGATTCGGGTGCGCTCCCGCGGCAATCAGGCCGCTGATGTGCGCAATGTCGGCTACGAGATAGGAGTTCGCTTCCATGGCAATTTCTGCCATTGCCGCGTAGTCAAAGACACGCGGGTAAGCGGTTCCGCCGACCCAAATGAGCCGCGGCCGTTCCCGCTTGGCTATCTCGCGCAAGCGGTCATAGTCAATCTGCTGTGTCTTTTCATCTAGTCCATAGGGCACGCGTTGATAGTCAGTTCCGGAAAAGTTGATGGCCCAACCATGAGTCAGATGGCCCCCTTCCGGAAGGGGCAAGCCCATGACTTTGTCACCGGGACTCAAAAGCGCACGATAGACAGCCTGGTTGGCCGGCGAGCCGGAATAAGGCTGGACGTTGGCATGCTCGCTGCCAAATAGTGTTTTCAGGCGCTCAATGGCCAGATTCTCAAGCTCATCAACGATCTCGTTTCCAGCGTAGTAGCGCGCACCGGGGTACCCCTCGGCGTACTTGTTCGTGAAAATCGAGCCGTTCGCTTCCAGCACGGCCGAGGACGCAAAGTTCTCCGAGGCGATGAGCTTGAGGGTCGTCCGCTCCTGCCGCTCCTGTCTCAGAAGCAGCTCGTGAACGCGGCAATCAACCGCTGCCAAGGAAGACCGCCCGTGGGTGTCGGGCTTTGCGATTGCGCCGTCTGCGGAGTTGTCCATGGTAGCTTCGCGCTCCAATTGGATTGACCTATTTCACGATCAAGCACGCGGTCCCTTTCGGCCGGGTGTCTCGTACCGCTTCGAGCCGCTGCAGGTCCTGTTTATGATAGCCGTCGCGGTGGGGCAGGAGATCGACCAATAATTGAACCAGCCCGCCGTCGTTGGATCCTGCGTTGAGATGGTACGAGCGCCACGGAGGCTGTTCGTTGCAGCAAAGAAAGTCGGCTCTGGCGAGCAGCCGGACGTGTCGCGCAACCCGCTCTCGACACACGCTCAGAATCTCCGCTAGCTCGCAGACAGTTAGGTCCGCATGCGCACAAAGGCCCAGGATTCGAAGGCGGTCAGGATGCGCTGCCATGCGTAGGCGACTAACCAGTGTCATCATGGCTCAGGACCAAGTCCTACCGAATTTCTCATTTCGCGTTCTCCACAGAAGTTGCAGATTTCGAAGGTTGTCCAACGACCGGACAAATCTCGGTGGCCGTGACGACCGTCGATATCTATGTCGAACAAACAAATGGGCGCTCTTCTTGCCTTTAGCCGAAATTGCAAGCAGTTCGGCCAGTCGAAGACAAGCCGGGCCAGGGTTTGGAACCACTGACCTCAGACGTTGCAATAAGCCTACCATTCACAGCGAGCCGGAGTTGCTAAGAGTCTATGAATTTCCTTGAAGGATCTGTTGCAACGTTTGCCCAGCCTGGCCTGCTCCCGGTTTGCAGCGGTCATGGTCAGGCGATCCATCGCCTCTGCGAGCACGGAATTGCCCTGCATCGGATCGCTGATCAGCTCCTGAAGGCCGGGACGCAACAGCGACGCGCCGCAGATCGCGCCGTGGGTATTGCTGTCGACGACTGTCCAGCCTTGCTTTTCAGCACGCAAGCAGCAGAGCCGCAACTGATCCTCGATCGAGGCGTCTCGGTGATTGTCAGTTGAGTAGCGAGCGCCAAGCGCGACCTTCATGAGGCGGCCCCTTACTCCGGGACGCGGTCTCGCGTCTGGCTATCCGTTTCGGCTTGAACGAAATCCCGTGCGGCCTGTCGCGCCAGCAGCCGGACCAGATTGACGAAGCGTCGATCGGGCTTCGGCGACGCAGGCACAGCCGGTTCGCGGGCCGCGCCGGCGACCGCACGAAGCTTTCCGGCTGTTGCACGTTTCGGTCGCGCTATGATCGCGTTCCTGTCCTGACGCGAAATACTCCGTTTCGCGACAATGATGCCAAGTCACAGTGCTTCGACAAGCTGGAATTCTATCAATAGCGCGTCGCGCAGGAGCCAGTGCTGGCCGATGACGGGGCACCTTGTGCCCCGAAGAAGCCATGGCTATATATCCGGATAGAGAACGGAGGCACGCGATGGGCAACACTGCACAGAAGAGAGCCATCGAGAATTATCGCTCTCGCCTGGCTGAGCGCGGCATCGCGCGGTTCGAGATCCAGGCGTTCGACGCAGACCGCGATCTACTGCGAACTCTTGCCCGAAAATTAACGGAGAGCGGGCCGGATGCCCGACAGCTTCGTCGGACCATACAGCAAGCCGTGGCGGGTGAGCCACCGAAAGCGGGCAGCATTCTCGCCGCGTTGCGTCGCTCGCCTCTGGTTGGCTCCAACCTCGACCTCAGCCGGCCGCGCGAAGAGGGGCGCAAGATCGACCTGTGACGCGCTACCTTCTTCATACCAATATCATCAGCAACGTCATAAAGCCGGAGCCTTCGGGCTCGTTGCTGGCCTGGATGGGCGCGCAGAAGGACGAAGACCTCTTCATTGCTTCGCTTACTGTCGCCGAAATTCGCCGAGGCATCCTAGAGAAGCCGAAGGGGAAAAAGCGCAGCAGCCTTGAAACTTGGTTCGAGGGCTCCGAAGGCCCGCAAGCGCTGTTCGCTGGCCGCGTGCTATCGTTCGACGAGAAAGCCGGCCTCGTGTGGGCGCGGCTGATGGCCAACGGCAAAGCCAGAGGCCGTTCGCGGAGCGCCCTAGACACAATCATTGCCGCTATAGCTGAAGCCAACGAGTGTGTCGTAGTGACCGACAATGAAAAGGACTTCGAGGACGTTCAGATAATCAACCCGCTCCGTAGCTCTGCAAGCCAAGCGGGTGATGATAGCTCCAATGGTCCGGCCGATTCAATTTGAGGATTTCAGCGGCACGGAGTCCGAACGTCTCGTGTTCGCCTACCTTTAGCGATGGCTGGATTGATCTTGCTTAGTTCGGCCAGGGACGTCTCTTCCAGTTCCGCTTTAATGCCATCCCGGTTCATCTAGTCAGCTCGATCTACCAGCAGTTCGCACGCACGAGCGCCGCGGACAAGGCGCGATCGCAGGGACTGCGCGATACGCGCGTCGAGCTCGTCCATCTTACACTCGATCTCGTCTTCGAAGGCCTCTCGCCAAACGCCACTGTAGTCGATGCCGCGCGCGGCTCGGGGGCCTTCTCATCGAGGCTTTCTCGCGACTGGTCTGGCGCGCTACCTGGCAAGTTCGCCCGCCGGGAACTCGTCGGTCTGTACTCCCAGCTCTGGGCGTCCACATCAACTGCGGAGCTGTTGGCATCGCCGTGTTCTGCCTTTAGCTGGCAGCTCTCGAATTCGACGAGCAGCCGATCAGCGACACCCGCGACCTCAAGTTCGACCCGGTTGACTCGATAACACCCTATTGGCAGATTCAGTCGGGGAGGATCTGCCCACTCCGATCACAAGCCGATCTTTCGACCCCGTGGTCGGGAATTCTCCATGGACCTTCGTGAAGAAGGAATGCAGCGCCGAAAGCCGAAGCGCTTCCGATACATCGACGCCCCTTCCGAGACGGAGCCCCGATTAGGCATTCCTGCCACTCTAGCCGACGCCGCGTTGCCGATCGGTGCGCACTGGTCGCCTACATCGCCCCGGCACGTGAAGATCGTCTCTGCTGGCGCTCGTTGAGCAATTCAGGCCGCCTCCGGCTGGCGTTGATCATCGTCAGCGTCAACCAGCGCGCGGTCAGCGCCGGCTTTTTCGAGCCCTCGATCTCAATCGTCACGCTCAGCGCCGTCTGCACCCAGCCCGACGGCCTGACCTTGATGTCGGCCAGTACGAAACGGGTGCGGATGCGCGATCCGGTTTTCACCGGCGCCAGGAAGCGCAGCGATTCGAAGCCATAGTTGACACCCATCTTGCAGTTTTCGAGCGGCCGCATGGTCTCGAAAGTCATCGCCGACAAAAGCGAAAGCGACAGGAAGCCATGTGCGATGGTGCCGCCGAACGGCGTCTCGCGCTTGGCGCGCTCCGGATCGCAGTGGATGAACTGGTGGTCATCGGTGGACTCGGCGAACTGGTCGATCATCCGCTGCGAGACCACCCGCCACGGCGACACGCCGACTTCCTTGCCGACGCTGGCCAGAAGCTCGTCGAGACTGATCGGTTCCACGCTAATGTCCTCCATTTCAACCGTCCGAAGCGCGAGCGGCTTCATTCCGTGAACAGTGTCACCCCATGCTGCACCGACTGCCGGCCATCCATCGGCAGGATGGCTTCGGTGAGATGACTGCCGTCACGGCTGCACGAATAGAACGTTCCGCCGGCAATCTCATTCGGCGCACCGATGCGGCCGATCCGAACATGGCCGCAGACGGGCTGGCTTCTACCTCGGTCACGGTGCGCGTCCTGCAGGCCACTGAAAACAGCTCGTCTTGCTACCGGTGATCATTCCGCCGGCGCCGCTATGCGGTATTGTCGCAGATTGATAAAATCAATTGTCTGGATAGGAACCATCCGTGTCTCGAATTTGGAGGAGTCCAGCAGACGGCGTGGCTTGTGGTCCTTGTTGAAGCGCGCCGACCTCATTGGCCGCTAGCTCTGAGCCGGCAAGAAGCGCCAGTTCAATGACATTGGGTGTCGACACGGCAAAGCGGCATCAGATGCTAATTTATTATGCGGAATAGCGCTTGCTTCAAGAAGCGCTCGGCCTGACGTGGAAGCAGCACTGGATCTGGATTGTCGGTATGCGCGGATATTCGCGCAGCACAGCGGCAACCGCAGCGACGATCGATCTCAGCCGTTGCGAGCATGCCGATGTTGGTGGCGGCCACTCTGTTAGGCTGAAGCGTAGCGCGCAT
The DNA here is from genome assembly GCF_040323315.1 of Mesorhizobium sp. M0047. Classification (NCBI taxonomy): domain Bacteria; kingdom Pseudomonadati; phylum Pseudomonadota; class Alphaproteobacteria; order Hyphomicrobiales; family Phyllobacteriaceae; genus Mesorhizobium; species Mesorhizobium sp. M0047. The sequence goes on from NZ_JAMYUW010000042.1 coordinate 34,709, forward strand.
CTGATCCGCCACCAGACCGGGTTGCGTAACTTGGATTTCCAAGGCGTCTTCATGGGTTTGCACCGTCAGCGCGCTGACAGCAAGGCAGGTGCGCACGCCAAGGCAAGCGATCGTCTCGATCTCGCGGGCAATTCCAGCCCCACCGCGGGAATCTGACCCGACAACGACGAGCAGATGCGGTTCTCGCCCCAGCGCCATTGCTCTGTCTTTCGATCCATTCTCGCGTGCGCGCTTCTGGGGCGTCGTTCAGCGCAAAGTCGGTGACCACGGCTGCGCTTTCCGCGCCAGCCTCGAAAAACGCCTTCGAGCCGGTCAGGTTGAGGCCGCCGATGGAGACCAATGGGATCGGCGCGACCTGGTGCTTCCACTCGCTGATCCGCTCGAGCCCTTGCGACGCCCATTCATCTTCTTGAGGCTAGTTGGATAGACTGGGCCGAGCGCCACATACTCCGGCTCGGCCACTGGCGCAGTTCGGTGTGATCGTGGATCGAAAGGCCGAGCTTCAATCCGGCGTATTTCATCGTCAGCATCGGCGGCAGCCAAATCCTTTTGACCAAGATGGACGAGTCGCAGCCTTCCTCGATTGCCGTGCGCCAATAGTCGTTGACGCTCACTTGGCAACCATGGACCGCGCAGGCGTCGTTCGCGCAGCGGATTTCCGTCAGTCCTTTCTCGTCCATATCCTTTATCCGGAGCTGCACCAGACTCACGCCGAGCGGCACCAGCCGGTCAATCCCGCCGGCACGTCCACGACTTCATGAGAAGACGGCCCTGCCGATCGTCGGTGGGTAGCGCGGTTCGAGCATTCCCGAGCTGAAAGCTTCACGACCGGCATCGACCGCTTTGCCGAACGCACGCGCCATGCCGACCGGATCGGCCGCCCTCGGGACCGCCGTGTTCAGGAGCACGGCGTCAAACCTGAGCTCCATGACGGTCGCCGCGTACGACGGCCGTCCGAGCCGTGGATCCACAATCAACGGAATGTAGGGGAAATGTCCGCGCATCAACTGGACCTCGGAGCTCAACGCTTCATCGCATTAGAATGAGCGTTCGAAACGCAGGATACCGCCGACACTGCTCTTCTTGTTGGCATTGGCCCAGTTCACTTCGGAAGCTTTCACCTTTCCGACGGCGGAGCCTCCGTAGCGGTCGTAGTCGAGTTCAGCCGTAACTGTGAAATCTGGAAGAAGCGCGTAGGCGACGTTCGCAGCGACACCATAGTTCTTGAGCTGATCACCCGAGAGCTGAAGGTTGAACGAAGTTGTCCCGTTGACCTCGTAAGCGGCGCCAGCCCAGAAAGCCCAGTTCCCGCCCCAAATCTTATAGAAGCCGCGACCATGAGCGTCGATCGCGTTCATGGAGTCGTCGTTGAGCTTGCCATTGGAACCGTAGCCGAACATTCCGAACAGCAACAGTTCGTTGGTGACATTGATGTCGACACGGACCTTGGCGGCTACCGATTCGTAGTTGCTATCATAACCAGCAACGCCGGTGATCGCTCCCCAGCCATGCGTGTATTTCAAGCCGCCGACTATGTGCGGAGCGTAGTTGTCGATTGCGCCCACCACGCCTGAGCCTTCTTCGAGCGAAACCACGGCGGAAAAGCCGTTCGCGGCGTCGAAGTAGTACTGGACCACATTGGTATCCAAAGCGCCGTACGGAACCGGCGTCTGGTTGAGTACGTCACCCGCGCCGCCAATAAACTTGTCGAAGGCCGACCAGTCCTTACCAACTTGGAGGCCACCAAGCTGAATCCAGGCGAAAGTCAAGATGCTGTCTCCGTTGAAGGCATAGGACCGAGAACTGTCCGAAACCGAAGTGTGGCGGTTACCGAAATTCACGCGGGTTTCGGTGTAGGTCTTCAACGTGCCGAGTTCGGTCTCCCGGCCGGTCCAAGCTTTCAGTGTGAAGCGCGTGTTGTTTTGCCATGTACCCTGATCCTCACCAGTCCTCACATCTGAGGTTCTTGCGTGGTAAAACAATCCGACATGGCCCAGGCCCACGTAGTAGCTAAGATAGCCGCCGATGCGCAGGCAGGTCTCGGTGCCTGAAATATAGACGTAGCTGGAGCCGTAGACGTCGCAGATCTTGAGGTACTCAGTGGGATCAGGCTCGGGGACGATGATCACGGCGCGAGCGTCCGAAGCGGCGATCAGTGCCGCAGTTGAGCCGAGGAGGAGGCTCCCAATGGTCATTGTTGATCTCCGTCTAAATGGTAAAAGGAATCGAGACCGATAAATGATTTTTGCTAAGCAAACGATTGATAGCGAATCAAGATTAATTCTAGGAGTGTTGCTGCAACTGCCGTGCTAATGCTTAGGAGAATTCAGAATGTGGTTGAGACTTGCTGTCACATTTATTAAGCATTTATCACTCCAGACGATCATACAACATTTTTGTACAATTACCCTTTTCACCTCCGCGGCGGGCCTCACAAAGGGTGCGACTGCAAATGACGTGCCACCCTGACGACCCAGCTGCGGCTGAAGCTCAAATTTGCGGGCGGACCTTGGTTCGCGCTTCCGTTCTTTTTGCCTTGCGGATCCACCCAAGCACGAACGGCAAACGTTTCGGCTACGGTTCGTCTGTTCGCTTCGCGACAGTTTGGCTTAATGGCGACGGCATTGTTTGCTGTGAGCCCCGCCGTTGAGGCATCATGCGGCGGCCACCGCTCGGTACGACGCCGTCACTTTGGCGAGCTGATGGTCGATAACCACGCGCCGCAGTCTTGCACCACTGAGTCGGTAGGCGCCAGCCTTGGCATTGCGGCGGACCTGACGGTCGCGTCGAGCAGGTTTTCGTGCTGAAGCGGCGCGCCACAGCTAATGCTTCTTGCCAGCAATTCACACAACGAGCTCATCGAGACGGCAGAGATCATTATGGGCGGCGCTAGCTGGCGTGCAAAGTCTGGACCCAACACCGTATTGTCTCATCGGATGCGGCATCTGCGCTCAGAAGAGTCTCCCACGCGCAGATGAAGGGAAGGGACGTCGAACAAAACGGTGCGCGTGAGGGTTTCGGCGGGAACACCATCGTCAGTCGCTGACCGAGTGCGCTCAGACCATCGCTGTCCAGCCAAGACTGAACGGCGCCCATTGCTAAAAAATTTCGAGCCCAAAGCGGAACGGACTGACATAGCGCAAAGACGCAGGCGAGCGCAGCGGTAAGGTTGGATGTTATCAGCATGGGACGGTGACCGTTGCAGACCACGAAATTTCGAGAGGCCCGGCTGCCTTGGTACACTATCTATCCGGCTGTGTCGGAGTTCTCTGGGGCGGTCGGCGCCGAGGCTTATGAGGAATGGCTCAGGAACCTGCCGGCTGATGATCCGGTGTCACTCTATCTGCACGTTCCGTTCTGCCGATCAGCCTGCTGGTATTGCGGCTTCCCAACCACCATCACCCGCCGTGATGCGCCCATCCTCAACTATCTGGCGGCGCTGCGTGACGAGATCCGTCTGGTTTCGGAGCGAGTGCCGAAGACGTTGCCCGTGAGCGACATACATTTCGGCGGCGGAACGCCGTCTCTCATCGGACCAGCCGAGTTCCTCGCTCTGATGGAGTTCCTGCGATGCCGCTTCGCCATCTCGAAAACAGCTACGGTCGCCATCGAGATCGATCCACGAACACTCACGCCCGAGATGGCGGAAGGCTTGGGAGCGGCCGGCGTGAACCGCGCGAGCCTGGGCGTACAGAGCTTCGATCCCATTGTTCAAAAAGCGATCAACCGAATCCAGAGCGAGGCCCAGACGTCGGCTGCCGTGGAAGTGCTGCGCCGGCATGGAGTAAGCCGCATCAACTTCGACCTCATCTACGGCCTGCCGCGTCAAACGGTGGAGTCGTGCGTCGAAACAGTGAGGGCGGCGGTCGCCATGCGCCCCGACCGGCTTGCCTTGTTCGGCTACTCGCACATCCCATCCCAAGTAAAGAATCAGCGCCTCATCGAGGCGGAATTTCTTCCCGACAGCGCTGCCCGCGCTGAACAGTATGCGGCTGTCGCCGTGACGCTGATTGCCGCCGGCTACCGACAGATCGGGCTCGACCATTTCGCCTTGCCGGACGACGAGCTCGCGCTGGCACAGGAAACAGGTCGCCTGCGACGTAACTCGTTGGGCTACTCGGCCGATACCTGCAGAACCCTGATCGGTTTCGGCGCGTCGGCTATCGGCCGCATCGGCCAGGGATACGTTCAAAACGAAGTTACACGGGATTCCTACATCCAGCACATCGCAGCTGGCCGACTGGCTACATCGAAGGGCCATCGCCTCACAGACGACGACCGCGTGCGAGCCGCAATTATCGAGCGATTAATGTGCGATTTCGAGGCTGACGTGCCGGCAATCTGTGTCGCCCACGGATCTGATCCGATCCGTCTTCGCGATTCGGCTGAGCGCTTGGCCATGCTGGCCAAGGACGGGATAGTGGACTTCGAAAACGGCTTTGTCCGCGTGCGGCGGGAGCATCGCTTTGGGATTCGCGCTGTCGCTGCCGCATTCGATGTGTTTAGGGATGGCGTTACGTATATCCCGCAGCAGCTTAATGCGATGCAAAGCACGACATAGTCCGGCATCAATGTCTCCGCTTGGAACCGCCGGCCTACTTGCCACGCCGGCCGGGCGCTGGTCTGGCAAGTGGGCTTTCCGTTTGCCAATGCGTTCGTTCCCGGCCCTCACGGGGCGGCGAGTCCCTGCCGTGAGCGCCTCACCCGCGAGGCTACATGGCGGCCGTGGAGATTACCTCAGCAGCGGCGCCCGATCGGAAACCTTAGCACCTCAGCGCTTTGGCGTGGCTGCTTGAACTCTTCGACGGCAACCGCCTCAATTAGCAGGTCCAAGGCTTCGCGGCCCCTTTGACTCATCGGGTCATCCCCACGAAGGTAGTCATACGCTCGATCTAAATGCACTCGGGCGGCGGAAAAATCGCTTGTCATATTATAGAACCCTCTCTACCCGCCCGCATTGCCGTCTACGAGGTGAAGGTAGTGCAATCGTCAATATATACAGACAAATTTGAATTAAATCGGAGATGATCATGGAGGCCGAGTTCCCTGACCTGATGCCGCCATCGAGCCCGCCGACGACCACTCGCTGGCGCTCGGTCGCTTCATAAATGCCGAGCACCCCGTCCCGAGACCACCTCTGAGCTCCCTCCTTCGATGCTAGACGCGTGGAAGACATGGCTGCGCCGCCGCTGCGAGAAAGGCGTGTCCCGTCGCGCGGCGGCTGCATAGTGGGCAGCCAGCGCCGGGAGCTAATCGGCAAAGCCGCGTGTGGCGATTTTGCATAGCGGGCGCAGGCGAAATCGCCACGCCCGTCCAGCATGTCCGATGCCGCGTAGGCCGCCAGGATCCCTGAGCGGAGTGCATGCACGATCCCGCGTGATGACAGTGGATCGGCACAGAACAGGCAGTCGCCCGCCGCGACCCAGCGGTCACCGGCGGCGGGATCGATCGTTGCGGTTCCCGCCGCCTTGATCATGCTGGCGGTCTCGATTGCGTTGGGCGGCACGAGCGGCGCGACGGACTGCGTTGCGGCTAAAGCGCGGTACCAATGTCCGGCTTTGCGCAGTTCGCTGCCCAGATCCGGATCGGTGAGGCACGCGCAAGTCGGCGCTGTACCACCTGCCTTCGGGACGCGCCTCGACGACCATGCTGCAATCGCCCGGTGCGCGGTCGAAAAAGCGTGTGTAGGCGGCAAGATGTCCGTGCATGGTGAGCTTGGCGCCGAAACATCGCGCCAGCCTCCAACTGCGACCGGTCGCCCAAACCACGGCGCGGGCAATGATAGCTTCATCGGCCAGCTTGAGCAGCCAGCCTTGATCGTCGCGCACTGCCGAACCCACGGCCGAGCCAAACCGCGTGTCCACACCTGCCGCCTTGGCCGCCTGCACCATCAGCCGGTCGAATCGCGTCCGGTCGAGCTGCCAGCCGGCACCTTGAGCGGAAAACATGCCGTGCCGCTCGCTGGGAACTTCATTGGCCCACACCGAAACAAGCGCACGATTTTCAACGAAGCCGGCCTCGGCGAACGGCGTCCAGACACCAAGCTGACGCAGCAGCCCATTCGCTACTGCCGGCAGCACCTCTCCCGGCTTTGGCCGATCATGTCTTCCTGCTTCCAGCAACAGCACGCTCCGCGCGGGTGCATCGTTGCCAACGCCAGTCCGGATGTGGTCGCCGCCGAACGTGATCGTCGCAGCGAGCTGGCGGGACAAAATGCCAACCTCAAGATAGCGTTGGCCCGGATCAGCGAGGCGGACTGAGGAAGACTTTAAATTCAAAAGGTGACACGCGGCAATAGTCGCGTGCCGCTGTAGCCCCAGGCTCCGCTTCACCGTGGGGACCGATCGGTCGCACTCTCAGCCTGGGGTTCTTCTCTGCCACCCATCATCGAATTTTGGTGGATTGTCCGTCTCCCGCACCGGTTTGAGCGCGATAGACAAGAATCGCGTTTTCTGTGCCGGCCGGGCTTCAATGACGGGGATGGCGAAAAGCTGAGTGCTCGGGCTTGCGGGCCGAGCTTGTCGGCCGCTCGATGGAAAGGGTCATTTGAGGTGGGGTCTCGGCCGCGTGCAGCTGAAAGACACGCTCGTCCAGTTCCTTGTCCACTTCCGTCAGACGATGATTGAGGCGAAGGTAGTCCGTCCAGGTCGGCGTGCGGAACGTTTCCGTCCAATGCATAGGCTTCTGCAAGTTCCGCTGGAGCGTCCAGTTCCGAGCACCGACCCGGCTGTGTACATGACGCCGCTGCCGCATGAGGTCGAGGAAAGCCTCGAGATTTCTCTCGGCTATCAGATATTCGACCTTGACCACGATCGGGCCGCTTCTCGGCTTCAGATTGAGAGCGACAGCCGGGGCATCGAATTCCTCCAGAGGATCGGGCTCTGAGTCGCGGCGCTCGCGAAGAGGAAACAGAACGCCGGCTGCAGCGACGAACATCAGGGAGGCAGCGGAACCCTCCAGCGCCAGGCCCAGCGAATGGTTTTCGGCCACCGTGCCCCACACCCAGCTGCCGAGCGCGATGCCACCATCTATCAAAGCATAGTAGATCGAGATGGTGCGCCCCACGACCCAGCGCGGGCTTGCCAGCTGCACGCTCACACCGACCCCTGACCAGGCGGTGACCCAACCCGCGCCGCCCAAAGCGAGTGCAATTGCCGCCACCCCGATCGAAGTTGTCAGTGCCAGGGAAAGTGAGCACGCCGCGCAGGCGACGCAGGAGAGCCTCATCAGCCGCTCCTGCGACAAGCTCCGTCTGAACAGGCTGTTGGAGAGGCCAGCGAAGACGGCTCCGGTCCCGAAGCCGGCCATGAGCGCGCCATAGGCAAGCGGGCCTCCTCCCAGCTGGTCGCGGACAACCACCGGCAGCAGCGCGAGTATGGCAATGCTCGCCAGGCCAAAGAGGGTTCCGCGCGCGATCGCTGCCTTGATCTCCGATGACATCGCCGTGAAGCGCAGCCCGTCATAAATTGCCGTCCTCATCGACTCGCGGGGAAGAGGGGAAGAACGAACCTTCCACTTGCAGCGCCAAATGGTAGCCAAGGGTACGAAATAGGTGAGCGTGGTTACGGCGAATGCCGCCATAAGGCCAAATGAGGCAACCACAATGCCGCCGAGCGCCGGACCCACAGTCCGGACGGTGTTGAAGCCAACAGAAAGCAGGGTGACGGCAGCGGGAACATCGCGTCGATCCACGATATCGCCAACCGACGCTTGCCAGGCCGGATCATTGAGAGCACCGCCGCTTGCGATCAAGAAGCTGAAGCCGAGGATCATCCACGGACTGACAAAGCCCAGCGCCACGGACGCGGTCAGCATCGCGGACGCAATCACCATAAGGCACCGACCGGCGAACATGACCCGACGCCGGCTGAAATTGTCGGCGAGAGCTCCGGCAAAAACGGACAGGACGAAAGCGGGCAGGTTCGATGAAGCCTGCACCAGCGCAACCATCAGATCGGAAGTCGAGATCGTTGCCATCAGCCAGCTGATGGCGACAGTCTGCATCAACCAGCCGAGGCTTGAAACCTGCGTCGCGAGCCAGATCGAACGAAAGGTCGGCTGCAGAAGTGGCCCAAAGGTCGTTGGTGCAGCCAAATCTTCGTTTGATCCAGCCACCCTACTCATTTTGCGAACCTTTGCTTTCCGTTATTGTCGCTTCCCATGTAATCTAGGCTGAACCGTGGCGGCTTAAGAATAGATGGCCCATTTGCCTACGACGAATGTGGCCACAGTTCCTCCTGACCAGTTGTCAGGCGGCCGGTACGCAGACATGGGCCGGCTCACTCGCCTTCAACGACATCTTGGTGAGCCGGGATTCACATGTCATTTGAGGCACCATGCTCGATCGACGCGCTGCCGAGCGATTTTTCGCGAAACGTTACCCTGTTCTTTTGTTGGAAACTCACTCATCAGCGGCGTTCGATGCTGAGTGTGGCTTCCGAAAAGTGAGGACGCTTGCAGATCTTCGACAGGATCGATTCCCTGCTTGACGCAGACGATTGCCACGCCGCGATCGAAGACGCCCGCGCCCTGCTACTTCAATTCGAATAAAAGTCTGATGCGCTCACACATGCGATTGACGAGTTTCTGCTCAACCTGATGACATTGGCTTTCATTGTCGAATGTTACGGACGCGGCTTTGAACTCCTGGCGCGAACGCTTGCCCGTAGAAGGCTGGTGAAGATCAGGCTTTTGTCGGGAGGGATTGGCCGGGCAGAAATGGTTCCAAAGTCTGATGGCTGAACCGGCGATCGCGCCGCGTTGCAATTGACGACGTGGCGACCGCCAAAAAAAAGGGCCATCGGAAAACCGAGGCCCTTTAGGTGCAAAGTCAAAACCTTCAGAGGGGAACAGCTGATACGATGGAATGGGAGGAAACCATCGCGTGCATCAGCTGTAAGCTTAATGGCTAAAAGTTGTGCAATGCGCAAACACACTTTGTGCAATGCAGCTATGCAGTAACGCAAAGCCTCAAGTTGCAAGATCGAGTTTGAAAATGTTTGCTGCTCGTACGGTGATGGACGAGATCCTTAAGCGTATGTACGGCGGCATGATGGACGCTTGCAAGCATCCAGACAAGATTACCGCGAAGCTAAAATAAGAGGTTCGATCCAATCGGCGATGCTCAATAGCCGCGCCATTCTGGTTCAGCCGGGCGTTACATCGCCTCGCCAAGTTGAGGATGTATTAGTCGCGAGCAGCCGCGCGCCAATTTGGAACCCACGACCATATGCAACGATTGGGCACTGTCCGAAGAAGGCCGAGAACGGTTGAAAGTGCGCTAGATGGAGATATTCTGAATTGGAACGGGGGCCTGGTTCATCGCCAAAGCGAGACATGGATGAAAACCAGATCGCGCCCAACGCCTGATCCAACCATTGCAACGGAAGTCCCCTGGTCGGAAAGCCTAACCGCATATGATGACAAGCATTTCGAGCTCTATTTGAAGCTCATGGACGCTTGCGCCGACAGTGCCAGCGAAGAGGAGATGGCGCTGGATGTACTGGGTATCGATCCGGTCAAAGAGCCCATCCGCGCCCGTAAGGCCCTTCGCAGTCATCTCAAACGGGTGCTCTGGTTTATGCATGAGGGCCATAAGGAACTGCTTCCAAGCCGGCCGCCTCAATAACTGTGGCGCCGAACAAGGTTGCACGGAACTTACCGAGACGCTTGAAGCGGGATATGAACATTGGGTCACGACTGAGCGTCCCACACAGGAAAACAACGTTGTTCCGCCCACGCCGAGACACATCCTGCTAAGGGCGATCTTCGCTCTCTAAAGCCACCACAGCTTGATCGATTGATTGCGCTAAGTGGGGGTCGCCGTAGCGAAGTGTCCACTTTGGCGCGTGAACATCTAGATAAGCGCCTTGAAGCAGATCCAATGGCCGCCGGGCGCATATTTGAGGCGATAGTCGATGGTCGACTGGGTCTATCCGCTCTAGACCTACTGCTGAAACGGCCAAAATTACTAACGCCTGATCGACTTGCGCGACTTCTGACGTGGTACGACAGCCCAGTGGCGGGAAAGCGAGAAAGGGTAATCTCACTGCTGAAGGAGCCCTTCCTGGGCAGAAACGACATCATTACTTGGGCACATCGTTTACGGGAGGACGAGGACTTCCATATTCGCGAGGCCGGTCATCGCCTGTTGCGTGAGCATAGAGTTTCCTAAGCCCCGGAGCGGAGCATCCAGACGGGCATCGGTGGTGCCAGTCAGGCGGGTGAAGCCGGGATCGCGGCGCGAATGGCGAGGTTGATCGGGTGCGGTTCGCCTCATCGATCCTGCCGAAATCGGCGCGTCGGGCGCGAAGTCTGGATGCGCTGCTTCCCGTTCTCTACCTGCGCGGTGTTTCAACGGGCGATTTTGGGAAGCGCTGAGCGCGCTTGTGGGCAAGGACGCGCCGAACCTGTCACCCTCGGTGATCACGCGGCTGCGGGAGAGTGGAACACTGACTACGAGCGTCGGCAAAAGCGCGATCTTTCGGCGCGTCGATGTCTATGTTTGGGCGGACACGGTCTATCTGCAGGCGCGGATAGAAGACCAAGCCGAATGCATGCTCGGTCCTGATCGGCCCCACGCCCGAGGGCAGGAAAGAACTCGTCGGTTTATAGACTGGCGTTCGCGAGAGCGCACAGAGCTGGCGCGAGTTGCTGGTCGACGTGAAGCCGACTTCGCGCCCTATTTCTCGGCGAACCGATCGCCAATTCGGCTGCTGAGCCGTAAATCTCACGCAAATCCGACTTCATGTTGGCCTGCACCGAGAGCGGCACCTTGTTCAGCACGTTGGCTGTCTTATGACTCACAACGTTGGTGCCTGGGCCGGGAAAGACCTCGACTTCCTCCTTTCCGCCGAAAGCCGCACCCTCTCCCTGAAGGAGATTTACAAGGGTGGCGAGGAAAAGGCTTACGACAGGTTCAAGCGCCTTCGTTGGGCTTCGACGCAAGGCGAGCCTGTTTGAATGCGGGTGCTTGGATCATTACGACATTCCGACCCGTCGCAAGTTCAAGTGCGCCGCTTGCGGTGCGCAGTTCTCGGTTACGAGCGGCACAATCTTCGCCTCGCGCAAGCTGTCGTTTGTCGATCTGCTCGCTGCGATCTGCCTGTTCGTCAACGGTGCCAAAGGCATGTCGGCGGTCCAGTTCTCTCGCGATCTGGACGTTCAATACAAGACAGCCTTCGTGCTGGCTCACAAGCTGCGCGAAGCCCTGTGGGCTGAAACCAAGAACGAAACCCTTGAAGGCGAGGTCGAGATTGATGGCGCTTATTCGGCGGCGTGGTGCGCCCTGAGAACCGCCGCAAGGACCGCCGCATGAAGGAGAACCAGTCAGACCTCCGCCGCGTTGTGATCGCCCTGCGCGAGCGCGCTGGCCGCACCTTGACGTTTGTCCGTCATCGCGAAGCCGAAGGCGTCGAAATCGCCCGCGCTCGTATGCTGGCCGGTTCCAAGCTGTTCGCGGACGAAGCCAACCATTGGGACGCGCTGGAAGCTGATTACGCTTCGACCCGCATCAATCACTCGCAAAGCTACAGCGACGGCCACGGCAAGCATACGAACATGGTGGAGAGCTATTTCAGCCGCCTTCGTCGGATGGTCGCCGGTCAGCACCACCACGTTTCGCACCGCTACCTCTACCAGTACGCCAATCATGCCGCATGGCTTGAAGATCACCGTCGCCGGTCAAATGGTGGCAATGCCTTCGCTCTGCTTGGTGGTGCGCTCAATCATTCCGTGAGTCGCGTTTGGGCTGGCTACTGGCAACGCTAGACTGGCGTCGAATCAGGTTGCATTTTGTGCAATGCACAATCTAGACGAGTCGGCCAGAATCAGGCTATACGGCGCAAAATATGCGAAGATCGCAAAACGGGCGCGGTGGGAGGAAACCAGCCAAGCCTTTGAATCTAGATACCTTTTTTGCACCCACACTATTATGTGGCAGGGTGCATTTGCCGCTGCCTTGACTCCGGCAGGCCGCGAGACTCTTATCCATCTCGTGAGGGGAAGAATCCCTTCGCCCAATACGACAAAGCCGGGGCTTCCGACCCCGGCTCCGTATCGGTAACCGCAGTGCTTTGGACGGCTTGCGGCTAGTCGTATGTACACGCGGGACCCTACTCGCAATGGACTCGCTGTCAAGTCGTCCAAGCGTCCTAAAAGGAGTTTAGGATAATGACGACCGACAATAAACCACCATACCAGCTCACATATGATGATGCAGTCGACGTTTGGCTACGTCATTGGGCTGGGCAATATCAGCATCACATTGCCGCCGTCTATGGCGTCAATCCGGGCCGCGTGAATGACGTTCTCAAAGGGCGGAAACACGCAGGTGCCGAACAGGTCGCCGCTTCGAAAAGGAGGGCTGCCTAATGGCTAGTAGTTCCGTGAAACTTCTTTGCGGCTCTTGCAAGGTCGACCTTGAAGGACCCGCGAATGCGAAGGACCATGACGTGATTGCGTGTCCCCGGTGCGGGCGCAGTGACACACTCAAAAACGTCGTGAGGGAAGTCACGAAGCATGCCGAGGAAGCGATGGCGCGCGGTCTTCAGAAAAGCCTGAGCGGCGCGTTCCGAGGGAGCAAGAACGTCAAGTTCTCTGGCAACCCCGTCCCACATCGCACCTATCGCTTCATCAGCGATATGAAACTTTGACATAGTTTCTACTCCTGCGGTCGGCTGTCATGGCCGACCGCTTCGGCCCGCCGCCGTCGCCAGCCCTTCGCCGTCTTGATGTTATTCATGAGCGGCTTCACAAGCGCGGTATCCCATCCCTTCGCCTGAGCGATACGCGTTGCGGTTTCCCGGTTCGACGCGCTGCCTTCCGCTTCATGCCTGAGAATCAGCCGGTAAAGCTCGCCCTTGCGGAAGCGGCTTGGCGTGCGCCGTAGCGGCACGATAAGCGACGGATCGCCCTTGTAGCCAAGGATGAGCAGCACCGCGTCAATGTGCTGTAGTTGGTGACGGTCCGCACCCTTGAACCGGATCGCGCCGGATATCTCGGATCGCTTGGCCACCAGCGTATTGATAGCGTGTTGGTATCGGGTGGAACGGACGGTGGGCGCTACGCTCGGCATCCCCGGATTTTATGGGAACCTACCCTTTAAGTCGTGCGGGAAGTTGGTGCGTTTGCTACATAAGACCGCACAAGTGCATCCCCATGCCTGACTGGCAGTGCGCTTCGCCGCAGGAAGAGTCCCGTTACTTTCCCGGCCTGGCAGGGCAGCTTGTCTCGGCGCCGCTGAATTCCGATCTGCAAAGCGGCCTCATCCCGTCACGCCCTGTGAAAAAAGGGCAGGAGGGCTACGGCTTCCATTTCAGCGTCAGCCGCTGAACGCTTGAGCCGGCTCTACGGCTATTCGGCTGGGGTTTTCCGAAGCTTTTCTAACACAAAGAGCTTGCCCTGGCGCACGGCGTACTCGATTGATTGCGCCTTCGCCAGATGTGCCGCAATCGAGCTGGCCAGCATGCAGCCCGTCCCGCGCATCGATGCGGCAAGACGCGGCGTGTCAAAGCGGACTGGTTCGTGATCGGGGCGCAACAGAATATCGGTTGATTGCGGTCCCGATGCATGGCCGCCCTTGATCAGCAGAGCCCGCGCGCCGGCTGTCAGCAATTCCTGGCCTTGCCACACTACGCCGTCCTCATCCACTGCCCGCTCCGAGCCAACAAGGAGTGCCAGCTCGAAGAGATTGGGGGTGACCAGACGGCAAAGGGGCATCAGGTCGCGTTTCATGGCGGCGATGGCGCCGGCTTCCAGGAGCGCCCGGCCTGACGTCGACGCCAGCACCGGGTCGAGCACTGCCGGCACCTGCGGATTTTCGCGCAGCACTCCGGCAACCGCAATGACGATCTCCACCGTGGCGAGCATCCCGATCTTGATGGCCGCCACTTTGTTGGCCTGCAACCCCGCACGCATCTGACCGGCCACCAGACCGGGTTGCATAGAGTGGATTTCCATGACCGCATGGTGCGTCTGCACCGTTAGCGCGGTGACAGCAAGGCAGGTGCGCACGCCAATGGAAGAGATCGTCTCGATATCGCGTGCTATTCCGCCTCCACCGCTGGAGTCAGATCCGCCGACCACGAGCACATGCGGTTCTCGCCTCAGCGCCATGGCTTTGTCTTTTCGATCCATTCTCGCGTGCGCGCTTCGGGATCGGCATTCAACGTGATGTCGGTGACCACCGCCGCGCTGTCCGCACCAGCCTCGAAGACACCGTCGAGCCGGTCGGGGTTGAGGCCGCCAATGGCGACCAATGGGATCGGCGCCACCCGATGCTTCCACTCGCTGATCCGCTCGAGCCCTTGCGGCGCCCATTTCATCTGCTTCAGGACGGTGGGATAGATGGGGCCGAGCGCGATATAGTCGGGCTCGGCAGCGATGGCCGTTTCCAGTTCTAGATGATCGTGCGTGGAAAGCCCGAGCTTCAATCCGGCGTACTTAATCGCCAGCAGGTCGGCCGCAGCCAAATCCTCCTGGCCGAGATGGACGAAGTCGCAGCCTTCCTCAATTGCCGTGCGCCAATAGTCGTTGACGATCAGTTGGCAACCATGGACCGCGCAGACGCCGTTCGCGCGGCGGATTTCCGTCCGCAGCGTGGCCTCGTCCCTATCCTTGATGCGCAACTGAACCAGCTTGACGCCAAGCGGCACCAGGCGTTCGATCCAGGCGGCGCTGTCGACGATCAGGTAGAACGGATCGAGCTTCATGAAAAAACCGCCCTGCCAATTGTCGGCGTCGACGGCACGGCGACGTCGCGCGGTTCGAGCATTCCCGAGCTGAAAGCTTCACGACCGGCCTCGACCGCCTTGCCGAACGCACGCGCCATGCCGACCGGATCGGCCGCCTTGGCGACCGCGGTGTTCAGGAGTACGGCGTCAAAGCCGAGCTCCATGACGGCTGCCGCGTGCGATGGCCGTCCGAGCCCCGCATCCACGATCAGCGGAACATCAGGGAAATGTCCGCGCATCGAGCGCAGCGCCGTGATGTTGATCGGTCCGAGAGCGGAACCGATCGGTGCGCACCACGGCATCAAGACCTTGCAGCCCGCCGCAAGCAGCCGCTCGGCAACGACAAGGTCGGCGGTGGTATAGGGGAATACAGCAAAACCGTCCTCGCACAGGATGCGGGCGGCTTCGACCAGACCGAAAACATCCGGCTGCAGCGTGTCATGGTTGCCGATCACTTCGAGCTTTACCCAGTTCGTACCGAAGACTTCGCGCGCCATTTGTGCGGTCGTGACCGCTTCCTTGACGGAGTGGCAGCCAGCAGTGTTGGGCAGGATTCTGACACCAAGCGAGCGGATCAACGACCAGAATTCTTCGCCAGCCCTGCCGCCTGCCATTTCACGGCGCAACGAGACGGTCACCACCGCCGTGCCCGAAGCCCTGACTGCATAGGCAAGGATGGCCGGCGAAGGATATTGAGCCGTGCCAAGAAGCAGGCGCGACGGAAGCTCGGCTCCATAAAGCTCGATCATGGCCTAGCCGCCCTGCATGGGCGAGAGGATTTCAATCCGGTCGCCGTCGTTCAACTGGAATTCCGCCCGGTTGGATTTGTGCACGAGGTCGTTGTTGACGGCGGTCGCGAGCCAATCGCCCTCATAGTCAAGCGCGGCAAGCAGCGCCTCCAGCGTTGTGGCGGCAACCTCATGCGCTTCGCCGTTGACCATCAGTTTCATGAGCAAGCTCCTTGGTTCTGTCTTGACTGAAAACCAGGTCGGCAGCCTGGCGCGCCATGGCGGGAGCCAGGAGAAAACCGTGACGATAGAGCCCGTTGATCGCGATGATTTCACCGTTCGTTTCGACGCGCGGCAAATTGTCGGGAAAGGCTGCGCGGACGCCGACACCGGTTTCAACGATCTCGGCCTCCCCAAAGGCCGGGTGGAGGGCATAGGCGGTACCCAGCAGCTCCATCATGGAGCGCGCCGTGACCGGTCCGCCGGACTGGCTTTCAATCATCGTCGCACCAATCATGAAACGGTGGTCGGTGCGCGGCACTGCGTACAGTGGAAAGCGCGGATGCAGCAGCCTGACAGGGCGCGACAGCGACATATCAGGGGTACGCAGGGTGAGCATTTCGCCGCGAACGCCGCGCAGCCAGTCATTTTGTGCCGCCATTCCCGTACAGTCGATCTGACGATCGAAACCAAAAACATGCTGGGCGTCGGCGCCGAAGTGGAATTCAACACCCGTGGCCGCGAGCTTGTCATGAAGTGCTGCCATCGCCTGGCGCGGATCAAGATGGCCCTCAGCGGGGAAGAGCAATCCGCGGCGGAAGCGGCCGGCTAAGTCGGGCTCCAGCAAGGCAATTTCATCTTCCTCGACGCGCCGATAGCCCGTCGTGCGGCTGGCGAACCGGTCGAGCTCGCCCGCATCGCGCGGCGCGGCCAAGACCAGCGTTCCCCGTCGTGCTACCAAGCCGGGCGTTGCGGCGTCCCACCAGTCGGCGGCGTCACGTCCGAGATCCAGCACCGGCTGCTCGGCGCTTTCACGCTCGCACCACGGCGCCAGCATGCCACCGGCGAACCACGACGCATTGCCCCCAAGGGCAGGCCTTGTCTCGGCAACGGTAACCGCCGCGCCGCGTGCGGCGAACTCGAAGGCGGCGGTGAGGCCGGCAATGCCGGCCCCTTTGACCAAGACCTTCATGATGGCTCACGTGGCTGAGGTATGAGCGGTGCGCCGGTCTCGTCCGCCGGCAGGTAGAGATCGCCGCCCTCGCGGTATTTCGCCGCCATCGCCGCCATGCCCTCTTTCTGTGCCTCGGCGCGGATGTCGTGGGAGATACGCATCGAGCAGAATTTCGGACCGCACATCGAGCAGAAATGCGCCACCTTGTGCGCCTCCTTGGGCAAGGTCTGGTCATGGAAGGACCGCGCCGTTTCGGGATCGAGCGACAGGTTGAACTGGTCCTCCCAGCGGAACTCGAAGCGCGCGCGGGAAAGCGCATCATCCCTGACTTTCGCTGCCGGATGGCCCTTCGCCAGGTCGGCGGCGTGGGCTGCTATCTTGTAGGTGATCACGCCGATCTTGACGTCGCTGCGATCGGGAAGGCCGAGATGCTCCTTGGGCGTGACGTAGCAGAGCATGGCGGTGCCGAACCAGCCGATCATCGCGGCGCCGATGCCTGAGGTGATGTGGTCGTAGCCCGGCGCGATGTCGGTCGTCAGCGGTCCGAGCGTATAGAAAGGCGCCTCGCCGCAGACGGCGAGTTGCTTGTCCATGTTCGCCTTGATTTTGTGCATCGGCACGTGGCCAGGCCCCTCGATCATCACCTGGCAATCCTTCGCCCAGGCGATCTGCGTCAGCTCGCCAAGCGTTTCCAGCTCGGCGAACTGCGCCGCGTCGTTGGCATCGGCGATCGAGCCGGGACGAAGGCCGTCGCCGAGCGAGAAGGAGACGTCATAAGCGCGGCAGATGTCGCAGATCTCCGCGAAGTGCTCGTAGAGGAAGCTTTCCCGGTGATGGTGCAGGCACCATTTGGCCATGATCGAGCCGCCGCGCGAGACGATACCCGTCACCCGGTCGACGGTCAGCGGGATGTAATGCAGCCGCACGCCGGCGTGGATGGTGAAATAGTCGACGCCTTGCTCGGCCTGTTCGATCAGCGTGTCGCGGTACACCTCCCAGGTCAGATCCTCGGCAATGCCGCCAACCTTCTCGAGCGCCTGGTAGAGCGGCACCGTGCCGATCGGCACCGGCGAGTTGCGGACGATCCATTCGCGGATGTTGTGGATGTTGCGGCCGGTCGACAGGTCCATCACCGTATCGGCGCCCCAGCGGATCGCCCACACCATCTTTTCGACCTCTTCGGCCATCGACGATGTGACGGCGGAGTTGCCGATGTTGGCGTTGATCTTGACCAGAAAATTGCGACCGATGATCATCGGCTCGCTCTCGGGATGATTGATGTTGGCGGGAATGATCGCGCGTCCGCGCGCCACCTCGTCGCGCACGAATTCGGGTGTGACGAAATCGGGCAGCGTCGCGCCGAAAGCCTCGCCGTCGCGCTCAAGCTTTCCGCGCAGGATCTCGCGACCAAGGTTCTCGCGGATGGCGACGAACTCCATTTCGGGTGTGATGACGCCGGCGCGCGCATAGGCAAGCTGTGTCACCGCCTTGCCGGCCTTGGCTCTGAGCGGCCGGTTGCGAACGGGAAACTCCGGTGTCAGGCGTTCGCCCACCGCGAATCCGTTGTCTTCCGGCCGGACATGGCGGCCGTCATAGGCTTCGACATCGCCCCGCGCGATAACCCATTTATGGCGAATCCGCGCGAGGCCCTTTTCGATGCTGGTTTCGACTGTCGGGTCGGTATAGGGGCCGGACGGATCGTAGACGATGACGGGCGGTTCGCCCGCCGTCGGATGGACGGAGATTTCGCGCATCGGCACCCTGATCTGCGAGTGGATGGTACCGAGCTTGTGGATTTTCCGGGAGGCGGGCAGCGGTCCCGTCGACACTGCGGGGGTGAGGGCATTCATCTTGAGCTCCTTTGCTCATGCATTGGAGACCCAGTTCTGTGCCGGAAGGATGAAAAGACGCTTCTGTAGACCTGCCGAAACAGGACCTCGGGCGTAAACTCCCGCAAAGCGCTTGCACCGTCCCTACGCCAGTATGAACTGGATCAGGTTCAACGGGTCACTGCGCCGCGAAAGCCAGCAGTATCTCAGCCCCTTGCCGGGACTCCCCTGGTGAATGCCTCAGGTTGAACGGGCCGGCGCGGCTTTGTCAAGCGCATTTGGCCCGCCCACTGTCAAATCAAGGACCGCGTCGTCTTCTTGGCAATCAGGCATCTGCCCCTGCTCTGTTCCACATCCTATTTGGGTGCAAGGCCACCACTCAGCGGAACCCTCAGAGAAGGAAACCGTCCAGATTTGGCTAGACTGCTCGACGATAAGTCCAGAGCTGTGCCGGCGGTATGTTGCGGACGACGAAGTCATAGTGGGAAACCACGTAACGGTCTGGCATCTTGATCACCGGCGACAGAGGTCCGTATGTGATCTGAATCACGGGCCGGCCGGCAGGAATACGGGCAAGCAGATCCTCAACCAGCGCGACACGCTGTTGCATTGGAAAGCTCAACAGCGGGACTGCACTTATAACGCAATCGAACTGTTCACCTTTGCGCTCACCCAGAGCTTCGTCCAGCGCAAATGCGTCGCCCAATCTGAAGTCCACATTCGGGAAGCGTTGCACCAGGCCGTCGTAGAAAATCCTGGAATATTCGACTGAAACCAGCTGGTGCGGCTTGATTCCCCTAGCCAGGATCGCCTTTGTGATGACACCGGTTCCCGCGCCAAGCTCCAGAATTGGCAATCCTGACCGTGGGTTCACCACGCTTGCCATCCGGCGTGCCGCATAAACCGAAGTGGGAATAAGGGCTCCCACGCCCTTCTTGTCCTTCTGCCAGCCTTTGAAGAATTCAACTTCTTCCTCAAACCTTTTGCCGAGCCGCTCCTTCAGTCGCAAAATCATATCTTCTCCTTGCGTCAGCCGCTTACCCAACGTCATGAATTTGGCAAAGCGCGTTTTGGCCAATCTCGACACCCTTTACAAGCCCGTTAAGACTGCTTGCGTGTCACGACGCGGTCAGCATGAATTGCCCCTTAACGCACTTTCATGTTTGCTGGGCCTATGTCTCGCCCTCGCTTGCTGCCCGAAAAAAGTTTCCCGAGCTATGCGTATCTGCCCGGCAAATATCCGCATCCGATGCGTGATCCCTTGGGCCACAGTTACCGATCAGATCCGGTGACCGTCGCCGTTGGCGAAGCGCTCGGCTCAGATGTGTTTCTCTGGGGAATCGACCTTTTCAACCACGGTTACTACTGGGAAGCCCATGAAGCCTGGGAGCCTCTCTGGCAGGCTGCGAAACAAAGCGCTCAGCACCGCCTGTTCTTCAAGGGACTGATCCTGTTGGCGGCGGCCGGCGTGAAGATCCGTGAGGGAAAGCGGGTCGCTGCGGCGCGCCATGCGACAAGAGCTGCAGGGCTTTTTCGTCAGGTGGTGAGAGTGCCGGGCGGCCTGTTTGAGAAAGCACTGGGAATGACACCCGCCGCGCTCGCTGAACATGCCCAAGCGATCGTAGCTTACCCGGTTGTTCTGCGGGAGCCAAAGCCTGCCCAGCCTGAGCCCGTCTTTGATTTCATACTCGCACCAGTATCCGAGAGCCTTTGATCGGCAATTCAGTGGTCCAAGCTAACTTTGTCAGCAGGAAACGGGGCCTTTGAAAACCGCTCACCACCCGCATGCGTCACAAACAATAAGAGTGCAGTAATGTTTATAGGCAACTCGCGGCCGCTTCGATGTCGATGGTCTGAGGGTCGGGGCTGACCGGTGGCGCTCGTAGCCAATCGATTGATGGCAGAGATGCCGGCCGGGCTTCAATGACGGGGATGGCGAAAAGCTGAGTGCTCGGGCTTGCGGGCCGAGCTTGTCGGCCGCTCGATGGAAAGGGTCATTTGAGGTGGGGTCTCGGCCGCGTGCAGCTGAAAGACACGCTCGTCCAGTTCCTTGTCCACTTCCGTCAGACGATGATTGAGGCGAAGGTAGTCCGTCCAGGTCGGCGTGCGGAACGTTTCTGTCCAATGCATAGGCTTCTGCAGGTTCCGCTGGAGCGTCCAGTTCCGAGCACCGACGCGGCTGTGTACATGGCGCCGCTGCCGCATGAGGTCGAGGAAGGCCTCGAGATTTCTCTCGGCTATCAGATATTCGATCTTGACCACGATCGGGCCGCTCCTCGGCTTCAAGTTGAGAGAGACAGCTGGGGCATCGAATTCCTCCAAGGGATCGGGCTCGGAGTCGCGGCGCTCTCGAAGAGGAAAGAGAACGCCGGCTGCAGCGACGATCAACAGGGCTCCAGCGGAGCCCTCCAGCGCCCAGGTCAACGAATGGTTTTCGGCCACCGTGGGTGCGGATTGTTCCGCGAATCTGAAAACTATGGGGTCCATCCGTGGCGTACGGCCGACCGCTGGCCTTCATCGCGGCAGTCGCCGCCCGCCGCCTCAGATGCCGCCCATGCAGAGGTACTTCATTTCAAGATAGTCTTCGAGGCCGTGGCGGGAACCTTCCCGCCCGATGCCGGACTGTTTTATCCCACCGAAGGGCGCGGCTTCTGAGGACATGCGTCCTGTGTTGATCCCCACCATGCCATATTCCAGCGCCTCGGCCACACGCCAGACACGCTTCAGGTTCGAAGCATAGAAGTAGGCGGCGAGGCCGTAGATCGTGTCGTTGGCCTCACGCACGGCCTGATCGGCATCCTCAAAGCGAATGATCGGCGCCAAGGGTCCAAAGGTCTCTTCTTGCGCCACCATCATTTGCCTTGAGACGTTGCTGAGGATCGTCGGCTGGAAAAAGTTGCCATCGCTGCCGATCCGGCCGCCGCCACATCGGATCGCGCCACCTTTGGCCAAGGCATCGGCAATGTGAAGTTCGATCTTGGCCAGTGCATGCCCGTCGATCAGCGGACCGATGGCGACACCTGGATCGAAGCCGTCGCCGACCTGAAGCTCACGGACACGCTCCACGAATTTGGCGACGAATTCGTCATGAACGCCCGACTGGACGTAAAGCCGGTTGGCGGAAACGCAGGTCTGGCCGGCATTGCGAAACTTGGCCTGGATCGCACCGTCGACGGCAGCATCGACGTCGGCATCATCAAAGACAATGAAAGGCGCATTGCCACCCAACTCTAGACCGACTTTCTTTATCTGGTCCGAGCACTGGCGCATGAGCAATCGGCCGACCTCGGTCGAACCGGTGAAACTGATCTTGCGGACCTTGGGGTTGGAGCAGAGTTCGCGGCCGACCGTATTGCCTTCGGAGGCGTAGATGAGGTTGACGACGCCTTCGGGAAAGCCGGCAAGATGGGCCAGAGCAAACATTGCACCTGCCACGAGGGGCGTCTGTTCAGCAGGTTTGAGCACGATGGTGCAGCCGGCGGCGAGAGCCGGCGAGATCTTGCGCGCAACCATTGAGGCGGGGAAGTTCCAGGGCGTGATCGTTCCAACGACGCCGATCGGCTGTTTGATCACCAGCATGCGACGGTCTGTAGAGGGCGGCGAGATCGTCTCACCATAGATGCGGTTGGCCTCTTCGGCGTACCATTGCAGATATGCGGCCGCATGCGCCACCTCAGACTTCGCTTCGGCTAGCGGCTTGCCCATCTCCGCAGTGAGGATCGCTGCAAGATCGTCAGTGTGGTCGACGATCAGTTGGTGCCAACGCCAGAGGATGTCGCTGCGCTCGCGCGCGGTCAGTGCGGCCCATTCAGGTTGCGCCACATGAGCTTTGTCGATTGCGGCGCGCGTCTCCTCGACACCCATGTCGGGCAGCTCCGCCAGCACTTCGCCGGTCGAAGGGTTTGATACCTCGAAGGTCTGCTCACTTACCAGCATGCCAAGAGCCGGCACCCGGTCAATGGCTCCGAACAGCTCGCGCGATTTCAGGTGGCGAAGCATTGGCTCGTACAAGGACAACGCGAATCCTCCTCGATGCAATTGGCGTGTCACACGACTTTTTGGTTTATCCGCTGGCCTAGGATTTCGCATAGGGCCTCAGTGAGGGGCCACTAGACCCACTCGAATCCACTCAACCGAAACTGATGTCAGTTGTGCGAAACAGTCCGACCATTTCTCGAAACAAGGAGATCGAATCCATGTCGTTGCTCGCGCACTGGAGAGCAAATCGTGATCCTGCCGCGCTGTCAAACATTCCAACTGGTTTTTGCAGTCCAACCGCCCGTGAACGCGCTGGAGCACTGCGCGTCTCTTTTGCGGAAACAGATGTGCCGAGGTCAGATTTGAAGCTGCCGCAGCGCTCAGTTCAGCAGGGCTATCCCTGATCTATGGCCTTGCTTTGATGGTGGGAGCGCTCTTTGCGGACCATGTCGTACGACTCGATATACGCCATCTCCAGAAGGTATCCTAGGAACTGCAGCCTGTGAGACCCCGCGATCTGATTCAGCTCGCTGAGCATTGCGCTGATGAAGGCAAGCGCCTTGGCCCGGTCGGATCTCAATCCCTTGTCGATCATCGTACGTCCCCACTTCCGCGGATTGCTCCTATATGGAGCGCGCTCTATTCAGTTCAGATGCTTCTGGATGCATGCTTCGATAGGCACGTCCATGCCGATGTCGAGGATTGGCGCGCTGTGCGTAAATAGAAATGAGGTCGACCCCGGTTGCCGCTACGGCTGGTGCCGTTGCCGGCGTTATGCGACCCGAGGCCTCGGTGGTCGCGCGGCCGTCGACCATTGCCACCGCTCGGGTCAGTTGCTTGACGGACATATTGTCCAGCAGGATGGCGTCGACCCCGGCGCCTAGCGCGATCTCGAGCTGGTCGAGCGTGTCGACCTCGACCTCGACCTTGACCATATGGCCGACCGCGGCGCGCGCCCGCTCAATGGTCGTGCGGATGTCGCCGGCAATGGCAATGTGTTTGTCCTTGATGAGCACGGCATCATCCAGCCCGAAGCGGTGGTTGGCGCCGCCGCCGGCGCGCACGGCGTATTTTTCCAGCGCGCGTAGGCCGGGCGTCGTCTTTCGCGTGCAGACGATCCGTGCTTTCTGACCGCGCACCGCCTTGACGATCTCGGCCGTTGCCGTCGCAATGCCGCTGAGATGGCAGAGAAAATTGAGCGCTGTACGCTCGGCCGCAAGCATTCCACGCGCCGGTCCACTCACCCTTGCAATAGTCTCACCCGCCGCGATCCTGCTGCCGTCCAGACGTCCAAAATTTATGTCGATCGACGGATCAACAAGCATGAAAGCGTAGGCTACCAGATCAAGACCGGCAACAACGCCAGACTGCCGTGCTCTGAACGCAAAGGTTGCCTTGCAGTCAAAGGGTATAATCGCATCGCTGGTAAGGTCACCGGCTTTGCCCAGATCCTCAAGTAGAGCGCTACGCACGATCGGCTCGATCACGATCCCGGGAAGGGGTGGAGGTGACGTCATCAGGCACTCCGTTCCGCGCACCGCAGATTAAGTTCGGCCGCAACCGTCATTGCTGAGGCGAGGGTCAAGCGCGAAGATCGGGCCTGCGCGCTGCGTGTGGGGAAGTCCGACCTGCAATGCGAGCCGCGGCTTTCCTCGCGCCGAAGCGCTGCAATGGCGATCATCAGCGCGATCAAAGCAGGGTCGGAAGCGCCAGTGTTGCGAACCGCGATCGGCAGCAGCGTTTCCACGGTGTCGGATAGTGCTTGCCCGTCCCGTATAACACCGAGCCCATTGGAGACCGCGTCGCGAACGGAGGAGGGGTCGGGCCGCGGGGGTGCCGTTGCGACAAGCCTTGGCCACTGCCAGCCCGCAGGAGCGGCAGCTACGCTTTGCGCGACCCACAGCGAGGTCGTCACGGCCTCGGTCAGCGAGTTGCTGGCAAGCCGGTTCGCCCCGTGCAGACCGGTGCAGGCAACCTCACCGCAAGCCCACAAGCCCGACACCGTGCTGCGGCCCGCGGCATCCACGGCCACGCCGCCCATGTGATAATGTGCCGCCGGGCGAACCGGAATCGGCTCAACGGCAGGATCGATTCCGGCGTCCCGGCAATGCCGGGTCACAGCTGGGAAGCGCTTGGCGAACTTCTGGCCGAGGGACTGCCGGGCATCAAGGTAAACGCGATGTCCGGTGCCAAGCTGCTGCCACACGGCCCGAGCCACGACATCGCGCGATGCCAGTTCGCCGCCAGGCGTGTCGCACAGAAAGCGGTGCCCGCACTCGTCGATCAGCACTGCGCCTTCGCCGCGAACCGCTTCGCTCACCAACGGCATCGGCCGCTGCGAAACGTCGAGCGCCGTCGGGTGGAACTGGATGAATTCCAGATCGGCGAGTTCCGCACCGGCGCATGCGGCGAGCGCCAGGCCGTGCCCGAATGAGCCGGCTGGATTGGTCGTGTCTCTGAACAGGGCGCCGATACCGCCGCTCGCAAGAACCACGCGGCGCGTCGGAAATATAATCGCCTGTCCACCTTTTGCCGCCACAACGCCGCTGACCGCCCCATTTTCCACAATGAGCCGGCGGGCTTCCATGCCTTCCAGAATTGTGATCGAAGGCGTTCGCCTCACAGCGATGATGAGCGCGCGTACAAGCTCGCGGCCCGTAGAGTCACCCCCGGCATGGACGATCCGGCGACGGGAATGCGCTGCCTCGAGCCCGAGCCGCAGTGTCCCGTCCCACGAGCAGTCGAAGGCGACGCCCAAGTCCATCAAATTCTCGATGGCTCGGTACGCCGCATTCGCAACGCGTCTGACCACACTCTCGTCGCAGAGGCCATCACCTGCAGCAAGCGTGTCTGCAAGATGGAGGTCTGGACTGTCGTCAGCGCCGAGGCTTGCCGCCAGCCCGCCTTGCGCGAGTGTGCTGGAGGTTTCGGTCCCGAGCCGCGTCGGGGACAAAAGGTAAACGGGATGCGGCGCCAGATGAAGCGCGGTCATGAGCCCGGCAACGCCAGCGCCGATGATCACGGGCGCTCCCCTGATGTCGCCGACGTCTGGCGTCATACGGCAAGCATCCGCTCGACCGCACGCCGAGCACCATCAACCACTCGAGCATCGATGGTCACGATGTGGCGGGTTTCTTGCAGCGCCGTGCGAATGTTGGCGAGCGTGATACGCTTCATATGCGGACAGAGATTGCAGGGGCGCACGAACTCGACGTCGGGGTGCTCGATGGCCACGTTGTCGCTCATTGAGCATTCGGTCATCAACACGACGCGCGCAGGCTTGTGCCGTCCGACGAAATCCGACATCGCCGCAGTCGAGCCGGCGAAATCGGCAACCGCGACAACTTCCGGCGGGCATTCAGGATGGGCAAGCACGGTAACGCCAGTGTAGGCATCCCGCAGCTCGCGAATGTCGGCTGGCGTGAAGCGCTCATGCACTTCGCAATGACCGTTCCAGGCGATGATCTCGACCGAAGTCTGTGCCGCGATGTTCCTGGCCAGGTATTCATCGGGCAGCATGATCACCCGCTCAACGCCAAGCGACTCCACCACAGCCAAAGCGTTGCCGGAGGTGCAGCAGATGTCCGACTCGGCCTTCACGGCAGCGGACGTATTGACGTAGGTCACGACCGGCACGCCAGGATAGCGTTGCCGCATCAGCCGCACATCGTTCGCAGCGATCGAGTCAGCCAGCGAGCAGCTTGCGCCGAGATCTGGAATGAGCACCGTCTTGTCCGGATTGAGGAGCTTCGCCGTCTCAGCCATGAAATGCACGCCGGCGAGCACGATGATGTCCGCATCGACGGTCATTGCCTTGCGGGCCAGCGCCAGGCTGTTGCCGACGATGTCGGCCACGCAGTGGAAGATCTCGGGGGTTTGATAGTTGTGCGCCCAGGATAACGGCGTTGCGCTCGCGCTTTAGCGCCAGAATGGCCTCGACGTCGTCGCTGAAAGCCGCCCATTCCACTCGGGGGATGACGCGATGGACGCGCTGATACACGGACGCGGCCGAAGGTATCGTCCCGCTCACCGGCGCCTCCCGTTTATAATCCATTCGACTATAAGGGGTATATATCTAGGTTGACTATAAGCGTGTCAACCCCGGGCCAGAGGCAATTTTGTCCCCGCAACGGCAGTTTCATCCAGCACGACATGGCGAAACTGATAGAGCTTGGCCGGGCGCCCGCCCGTATCCAGAGAAGTCTCGCCGGTCTCCTCGACCAGTTCTTGCTGCTCGATGAGCCGGCGAAAGTTAGGCTTGTTGATCAGCCGGCCTGCCAGGGCTTCCACGGTCCGTTGCAGCTGCAGCAGCGTAAACACCGGCGGCATCAGCTCGAAGACGACTGGCCGGTATTTGATCTTCGAGCGCAAGCGCGCAAGGCCCGTGGCCAGGATGCGGCGATGGTCGGCAACCATCGTTGTCCCGGCTGTTGAGTCGGATGCGATCGACCGTTCGTCGCGGGTGGCCTCTGCCACCAGACCCGCCTCGTAAAGCAGCTCATAGCGCTGAAGCGCCAGCTCTTCATTCCAGGGGCGCTCGTCGAGCCCGAAAGCAATGGCAGCCCGCCGCCGCCGCTCACTGCGCGTCGCAGTTTGCTTGGCATCGGCCGCCCAGGCAAGCAGACGCGGCTTCAGAACATCCGCAATCAGTTTCGGTCTTCCGAGGCGGTGGTCCTCCCACGGAAAATAATCGTACCAGCTCCGCCAGGCACAGGTGGATGCGCCGGTGGCATGTTCCTTCCGGGTCAAAGCGAGATAGCTGATGGAAATGACGCGCTGCTGGCGCCCGTCGGCGCGGTCGGCATCAGCGAACGTATAGAGCTGCTCAATATAGCCGAGGGGATGACCAGTCTGCTTCTCGACCCACGCCCTTAGACCTGACTGCAGCGATCGATGCTCCAGCGCGAACGGCCCCGAGGGCAGGCAATCCCCCTGCCCGATGGTGAGGACCGCTGGTTCACCATCATTGACGGACACGACAACGGCAATCAGCTCCGCTTCGACTTGCTTGGCCTTGGCGGCGGCCCTACCGTTGCGTGTTGCTTTTGGGCGATCTTCCATGGTTGCCTGGGTTGGGCAGAGTTTTCCCTGCGAAACATCCTAATCGATTTAACCAGCGTGTAACAGGCCATTTCGCCTGTCAACTCGGCTGCTCCATGAAAGGCTTAGACCTTCGGTCTACACCCGGCATGTTTCAGAAGCGACGTTCGCGGCACCTGACCCTGGGGCAGCGCAAGTAAGCCGCGCTCGGCGGTCCGAGAGGCTCTGCCATTGTGGAGTGACCGGGGCCTCAAGTAACCCTGCACGGGGGCGGGAATCCTCGAAGATAGCGGGCGCCGGCTACGTGGCTCGACCCCACGTATTATTGGCAGAGATAGAGCTTAAAATTGGACGCCGATCGAGGGTCAGTTTTGGAAACGATGACGTAATTGCTGCCGTCGCTCCTTTGAACGAAGATTCGGCTGACGGCAAAAGCCGCCAACCATTGAGATCGAGGAGGCCGCAGTGAAGCAATATGTCGGGCTGGATGTGTCGCAGAGGGAGACGAGCGTCTGTGTGGTCGACGATACTGGAAAGACGGTGTTCCAGGGAAAGGCGAAGTCCGATCCGGGAGCACTGACCGAGTTACTCCGCAAACGTGCGCCTCAAGCCGAGCGCATCGGATTTGAGACGGGCGCCATGTCCAGCTGGCTATGGCACGAGCTGAAAAGGGTCGGGTTGCCGGTCGACTGCCTTGATGCTCGGCATGCAAAGGCAGCGCTTTCAGTGCGAATGAACAAGAGTGATGAGAATGATGCCCGCGGACTGGCCGAACTGGTTCGCGTCGGCTGGTATCGAGAAGTGAAGGTCAAGAGCGCAGAGAGTCAGGCCACCCGGTCCATGCTCGTCGCCCGGTCGAGACTTGTCGAGATCCGTCGCGATCTCGAAAATCAGACACGGTCCATGCTGAAGGAATATGGGCTGCAGTTCAGTCGATCGATTGGGTCACAGTTCCGGCGAAAGGTTTGGGAACTGGTTGCTGACGGCGCAGGTTGTCTACTACAATCCTGGGGTGTGTGAGAGGGGCTCAACGAACTGCCAGCGTCATCGGTCCGTCGAGGACCATCGGCGCAGTCGTGCCCGTCAGGCGCAATGCGCCTGTAAAAGTAGTCGTTTTCCAGTGCCCGTGCGGGATCGGAGATCGGCACCGCATGCCCCGCTT
>NZ_JAMYUW010000043.1:0-63214 GCF_040323315.1 Mesorhizobium sp. M0047
ATCCGCGCATCCGCAAATCCCCATTCTTCCGGGGAGCAGTGAATCACGCCACTAACGCCTGCGCTAGCACTTCTTCAACAGCCTGCTAAGGGGCTTTGGTCCCTACCGCCAGTTGTTGCGGAGACGTACCGAGCGTGCCAAGCGGCTTGTTGCAGCAGGCAAGACTCCGTTGTCCTAAGTGGCACACGCCTGCGGCTTTGGCAGCCAGAGCCACTTTTCGCCCGCTTCCGAGAGGTAACCGGGCTGATCTGTGGGCGGCTCCCTGCCGCGGCCTGGCGTTTATTGCCGACAGCCAATATCTGAATTGCTATTCTTTGCAGCTTCGAGGAGCGAAGCAGTTCTGTTGATCCAGCCCCCTCCTGAAGCCGCGCCATGCAAGCTATACGTCTTCGCTGCGACACCTGTCACGGTCACGTTCTGTCATGTCGACAATGAAAGCGTTGCTGCAAGCAGCTCGGTCCACCATTGACGAGAGTTGCGACGACACTACGGCTCGACAGAGGCTATGCCTCGACAGCTGGGTCCTGCGGGTCGACTTCGATCGCAAATCCCGCATCGATCGCACTTTGTGCAATGAGATCGCTAAGTTCCCAGTCCGTGAGTTCGCAAAGCGGAAGCATTCTCCTCACGGTGAGACTGACCTCCGATACCGAAATGCTCGGGCTATCAATGTTGTCGATCAGGTAACAGACAATCGCCTGGCGAACGTCTGAGAAGCTGGGCGTCTGCATCAGCGCAGACATATGGTCTAAATCCGGTCCCAATCTGGAAGCAGCCTGCTGCGCACCGGCCGCTTGCCACTGTGGCGCTGCTCTGGTCGAAGAATCCCAGCGTTGTGACGAACATCTCTGGTAACGCCGCGCCTCGAGCCATGAGACGAGCTGGTGCGGTCACGTATGGCAGCGCACGCCGCCGCTCCTCATCGCCGCGGGGTGCTTGTCGGCGAAAAGCAATTTTGAAGATTGCATTCTGGCTTTCACGCAGTTGTAACATCGCCTGGATGTGGATGCATCTTCGGCAGCGGCACTTCAGCATCAAATAACCCAAGCAGCCCGGTCAGTCGGTGGCACCTGTGTACAGCATAGCGCTGCGTGGTCATTTCTCCTCAACGTCCTGGGTCATCCGCTGAAAAATCTGATCGTCACATCATCCAATAGTGGGTCCCTGGACAGGTACTCACCGTATCAAATTTGATGTACATTCCTTTGGGGTAGCTGCGAGGTTGCTCTTGGGCGGGGGTAGTACATGGCATACATTTCACAGCCGTCGTTTCTCGGAATCGAAAGTATTCCATCCTACGTCGGACTTAACAACGATGACATGGCGCTTATCAGGGCGTTGAAGTTCACGCCGAAGTGCTATCCAGCGGAGACGGTTGTCGTCGGTCAGGGCGAGGCCTGCGATCGCGTCTTCATAGTCGACTCGGGCTGGGGCTGCATTTCTCATGAACTCGCGGGCGGGCAGCGACAAATTCTGGATTTCGCCCTGAGAGGCGATATCATTCTGCCTCAGTCAATCCCGGGCAACGCTCTTGAAACTTTTATGGCTCAAACCGAGCTCTCGGTTTTGGTGACTTCCACCGAGACATTTTTCACAGCTGCGATGAAGTCGCCCCATCTTTTCTTCCTTATTCTCGAAACGCTGGTACACCACGCAGCGGTTATCGCTCAACATCTCACCAATGTAGGCCGACGCAGCGCCTTGGCACGGACGGCGCATCTGTTCCTCGAGCTAAGGGCGCGCCTCGAACGAATAGGCTCCGTCACCCGTAACACCTATGAATGCCCTCTCACCCAGCACGATCTCGCGGACGCTCTCGGCCTCACGCCAATTCACGTCAACCGAATGCTGCGGGAACTGCGCGAGCGTAAGGTCCTCGAATTCCGCAAAGGCCATGTTCGCGTGCTCGACCAACCAGGCCTGACGAAGCTCGCTGGATTCCAGAGCGAATACATCGATCGTAGAGGGCATGTCGGTTTACGGCGCCTAATGTTTTAGCGATGCAGAAGCCGACGCCAGGTTACGACATCGACGTCGCTTCCGACCGGGCGCTCGGGCCTCAGAGCCAGCAATGTCGGCTTTCTCTGTCGTAGTCGTGCAGCGATCGATGATGCGTTTCGAACGCCGGATCGGCGCCTGTCGCCAAAAGCAGGCGGATCACGTCGACGCTGCGAACGGCCACCGAATAGCGAAGCGGCATCCAGCCGCCCCACATGCTGGGATTGTCGCAACCTCGATCAGCTCGGATGATTTATGCTGGCTCAATATCCGCGAAACAGGAGTTTCCTGGTTAAATCGACCACACGGTCCCGCTCGGACGTGGGCCAGCCTTGAGGATGGCGCGTCTCGATTGCGAACGCGCCCTCGGAAGTGGCAGTTAACTTGGTATGGCCGTCGCGAAATCTCAGTGCCTTTCTTGTATAGCCAAGGTCCTCCAACGTGGAAGCAACGGCGTCGCCACAATATCCCGAAGTTGCAAAGAGAATGACGCGTGGGGTGAGGGACGCGATCTCCTCCTTCAATGCCGTGAAATGAGGTTCCGAAATTCCCCGCCAGCGATGCGCAGGCGGTGGCCTGGAACCGCCAATCTCGTCCATTTTGCAAATGTTCGTCCACGCGACCTTGCGACGACTGGGATCAATCAAATCCAGCATCTGCCAAAAAGCAGATTTGTTTCTCCTCTCAACCATCCACTTGGTGGACGCGAAAACACTTGCCGCCTGATCATGGTTGCAGGCAACCAACTTACCAAGCGGCCCTGCGCTCTTGCCAACATAAAGCAGTGCAAGCTTACCGCAGGGATCGTATTCGGGGCCGATGCCCGGCGCGAAAACTCCAGATGAAGCCCATCCGGCGTCAACTGAAATGCGATTGCAATCGATGAGCTTTTTCCAAGTTCCTGCGGATATTGGAAGTGCTCGATCCATATTCTCCCCCCAAATTCCGCGATCAAAGCCGCAGCTGAAGGTGGCGTCAAGTCTATCCCCTGTTCATCCGCATATGTGAGTGAGCACGGCGCTATCCGGGCGTGGCTTGGCGGTCCGACAAAATCGCTCGAGCTCTTGTCAGTGACCTCGAATGGCACAAACAGTTTCTCTGGCGTGCTGGGCGATGCGCGTGGTCAGGGCCTGGCGTCACCGAAAGAGGGCACATTAGTGCGGCGCCGATTGCTCCAACTGGCGCGACCGATCTACGCGACCAGGCGCTCGAGCCGTCTGAGATCCGCCCGCACCGACGCTCTCATCATTGCCGCCATGAATGGAACCAGAAGTTTGCGTTGCCATAGTTGCGGATGACGACTTCGGATCCCTCGCCGACCGGCAGGATAGAATAGTCCACTCCGCCGGCAAATGGTCCGGAGACATACTTCATCCGTACCAAGCGTCCTGGTTCGAACTCGGTGACCTCGGTCACCCATGCAAATGATCGGCCAATGAAGGCACCGTGCCGCCGGACCCGCGTGCCAATGCCATAGGGTGGCAGCGCAATCACCTCAACACGCTGTACCCCACCGATCCACTCCGGATCACGGCTGGGATCGAACATGACCGTCGCGATGCTGTCCGCGGCGGCTGCCATCGTAGACCTGACAGTGATATCGACCATCTTCTTGCCTTGGCGCCAGTCTGCCAGCAATGTCATGGGACTGCCATACATCTGGGCTCCATGCACCGGCAAACATCGTGCCCGTCGCTTCCAATGCAACATACCGATCGAATGGACAATGTGGTTGCTATCGAAGGCGCGGCAATCGCGGTGGCTGAGGCCCAGGCGGTCCCATTAGCCACGCGCCCGCGCCTCGCTCCGTGCGCTCAGTCTTGGCAAGCGAATCTTATCTCCTCAGCGGAGGGCCGGTTCGGTTCGTCGGGCAATCCTGGCATGAGATTTGGGCGCCAAGGAATCTGCTATTGTCAGAAGGGCCAAAAACCAGCCGAAAGAACCAGCACTTGACTGCACCACTGCGTCAAGTTTTTGGCACCCGCCGACATCCTTCATAAGCAACCCTGCGGTGCTGCGCTCGGGCCAGCCGCCATGGAGGCCCCCGATCTACGATCGTGTCATCAGGGTCGAGAGCTGGTCGGTGTCGTAGCGGTCTCACAGATCGGCAAGCGCCTTTGGGTGAAATAATGCTCGTGGCCGGGTGGAGAAACGGTCATCAGCACGCGAGTCGGTTTCTCGCTGACATTCGCAGTGTGTGCGGCACTCCGGGCGGGATGAACAGAAACGTTCCGGGCGTTGCGTGAATCGTCTCGTCGCCGAAATGCCACTCACACTCACCCTCGATAAGATAGAAGGTCTCCTCCCGTACCCGGTGGACATGTCGGCCGGTGGCGAACTCCGGCGGCATTGTCCAGTCGAACATGCTCGCGTGTTTTCGCGGTTAGCAAGAAAGTCATAGGATGGCCACGCAGCATGACGCCCTTTTTCTCATCGGGCCTGCGGACGACGGCGTTAGCGCGTCACAGGCCAGCTAGGCTAACCCGGTAGTAGGCGAGCTTGATGATAGAAAGCCCGTCGCAGCAAATGAGCGAAAGCGACGGGCTGACTTGGAAGCGGCTACACCCAAAGGATCGACCGCTACCCTGACAACTGATAGCCAATGAAATGGTTCCGCAATTTTCTTCGTCTCCTTCCCGTTCTGTGCGACAGTGGCCGAGCCGCGTCCGAGGCGGCTGCAATGTCATTCTCGGTTGACAGTGGTGTCTACTGGCCCGCTGATCTGGATATGCTCCAGCGGGTATTTGACCGGTTATGCGTTGAACGTCGCTTAGCTAAGAAAGACCGCGAACAGCGAGAATCCTTAGCCACGGAAATCTTCCAGGTTTTTGAAGACGGGACGAGGGACGAAGAGGACCTTTTGCGGACGCTTTCCAAGCGGCGCAGGCGCTTTTAATAAGCGCCGGGAAAACGACAGGCTTCCCGGTTCTTATGCCTCAATATTGACTTCGCCAAATGGGATCGCCACAGCGCTTTGACTCCTTTTTCCTTGGCTTGCTGGTGGCATGCGAAACATCCAGACAGGCGATCTGCGAAAGCATCTATTGTGATCAGGTAAGAATTCAACCTGACCCACGAGCGCTAATCTGCGTCGCTTGCATAAAAGCTGAATGCGCCGCGCCCGCCCATGTTTGCTGCGGTAAAGGGCGAGGTCGGCTTTCCGTGATAATTCGTCCAAAGACAGACCATCGTCGGGTGCAACGGAAATCCCGATGCCGGTGCCGATCGACACCATACGTCCGCAGACCTCGAACGGCTCCTCCATTGCCGCCACCAGCGACCTGCCAGGACCGTAGCATCTGACGCGCGATGGATATCGGTCTGCACAATGGCGAACTCGTCGCCGCCGAGATGGGCGACCGTGTCGTGCTCGCGAACCGACGCGCGCAATCGGTCAGCGACCTGTCTTAGAAGTGCATCTCCCACCTAGTGCCCAAACTATCGTTGACCAGTTGGAAACGATCGAGATCCAGGCAACGGACGGTTATCGTGCCGCGCCGTTGCTCGGTAGCGTCCAGATAGGTCGTTACGCGACCTGACATGGTCCTATGCGCGACCTGGGCCGTATTCCCCCTTTCGGCATTGAATCGGAACAAATCCTCCATGTTGGGAAAGCCATCAGTAAAAAGCTCCGGCGGATATCCAGCATCGGTTTTTGCTGTTCATTGCAAAGGACCATCCGCAGATCATCGTCAAAGAGCGATATGCTTCCGGGAAAATTGTCGACGACTGCCTCGAGTAGTCGAATTCTTTCCCGCAACAGCTCATCGGACGGGTCGACAGCTTCCTCCCCTGCCGGTTCGCTGTCTTGGACAGCCTTTGAGGCTTGCAAAGCTGACATACGTTTCCCATAGACGGTTGAAGCGGCCATTAGCATTGCGGCATTTCTTTAGATCACGTTTAGCAAATCGGGATTGGGCCGCAGCTGCCCGCGCCCAAGTCCAGATCGTCGTCCAGATGCCGGTCCCATGTGGTCCATCACGCCGAATCCGGGCATGAGCTTTGAAGCGAGGCGTTCCTAGTTCTGTCCTCCGTGGCGGCACCAGCTAGGCGCACGCAGACACACCGATCTTGCCGGTTACGCGTCGCAGAACGCCGCCAAGGACCGTTCGATTTGCCGGTGAACGGCGAAAACGGGTGGCGTTTGCAGACCGGTGGCTTTTCATCGCATGTTCCGCCCGGCTCTTAGGGTCACGCGCCGACCCGCCGAAATCTGGACGATATTATTCGTATCTACGGCGTCATCCCTTATTGTTTTTGCTAAAGTATACTCGCTCCCGCAGGTTCGCTAAGCAAATATTGGCTAAAATTGCAGAACATCCAGGGACCATTCCCAGAACCAATGCAGTTACATCAGGACGAGTCCTGGCTGAAAATCAAATGCTGGGACAGCTCCGAGTTTGATTTGATTGGTGTCAAGCGACAGGCCGGCAAGTGGACCGAGGGGCTGTTCGCACGGGACGGAAAGTACATTGGCAAGGCTGTCATCGCCAGGAACCAACGCAATCAAGGACCGGCTATGGAACCGTGTGCAGAAGGACAAGGCGGGGCCGCCGGTTGGCGTTCCCACGGCGGAGGTCACTCCGGAGGTGGAATGGGTCGAGCCCGGCATCACCGCACGCGTGAAGATCCTGCGCGGCGAGCATAAGCTTCGCTCATGCGACGGTGCAGGATTTTGGGGAAGGAACTTAGCCCTGGATTTTAGGAAGGAACTTAGCCCTAGAAAACTGCGTCGATGAGCACGCGAGGAGTCAACTTTGTCGATGAATGGACAGCAGGATATCTTCCAAATGCCATCACCGATGACGCTGTGGCCATCAGCAATCTTGCAGACGAGGCGAGGAAGGCAGCCAACAAGGTAGTTCCCGCCGACGCGCCGTGAAAAGGGGAATGAAAAGCCGGCGCTCGTCTTGGGGAAGGCGTCGCCGGCAAGTGGCAGGCCGTTGGGCGGGGGTGGGCGGTAGCCTGCCATCCATCGTTGCCGGCAGTATGATCTTAAGTGATCAGACTAGCTAGCGATAATTTAGCGCAAATCCAACTGGTTTCAGATTTGCGCCCCGAGCGCGCCGCCCGGCCATGCGGCCCCACACCCTTTTGACAGAGGGTATGCCAACAACGCGCCGGGCCTGACCGACGAACTAGCCCGCCGGTCATGCGCGGGTCGTCACGCCTACAGCCGGGCAAACTTGTCTAGATACAGGCGTATCCGTTGGCCTTCAGCGAAGGATGACCCTTGCAGTTGGGTATCTCGCTATCCATCGCATTGCCTCCCCGCAACATGAGGACAATCGCGAAATTATATGGGTGCTGAATCGGCAATGCAGGGCTGGGTACAAATCGTACAAACTGTTGGGGGTGCCATCGTCAAGGCCGGTCTGATCTTCGCCTGGCCAGATCCGGAACATTTCTGATAGTTTCCTTGACGGCAGGGGCCCCAACGCTCCTGCAAGTCCCGTGATGCTGGGGCGGCCCGTCGCTGCCGTGAATGGGGTGGCGGGCGTTCTTGCACCACACATTCTTGCCGGCCATCGAGCGGCTCTCCTCCAGCGCTGCTACTTTCAACCGTGGCGATCGTCTTCGGTGCGGGCAGGGTTGCCTTGGCCGGGGGAGGGTGCCAGACGGGGCGCGCTTGCCGCGACTGACATGCTCGCAGACCCGCTCGAAGGCCTACACACGCGGGCCGAGGACGAATATCGCCAGCAGCACAATAAAAAGCACGGCGGCGATCACGACACCCCACTTGAGGACTTTTCTGGTGCCGCGCTGTTCATCGTCGCGAGGTAAATTCTCCGCCATCGCAGAATTCCTACCGGTGAACTTCGATTAATCGAAACGTGGAGCGTCTAGGCCGGTTCCCGTTGCCGCGTGCAAATGCTGTCGCCGTGCTCTTGGTGTTCCAAGCAAAACCAAGGCGATGGCTGTTTCGGTCTGGTAAAGCGCACGCTTCACGCACGCGTCAAACTCGCGGACGTGATTTTCGATCCGCGCTGACGCAGGCGGGACCGCTGTTCCTTCGGCAAGTCACCTCGGTTCATCGCTCATGGCGACAAGATTTCCACAGCACGACCCGATCGACGCCCGCTGCAAATGGCCCGGTGTATCTATGCACGTCATCGGCTGTGCCGGGCCTGGTGCGGGTACCCTGGTCGCCTCTCGCTACGGTTCGAACCAAGGACCAGGAATTCCGTTATCGGCAGGCACTACCGCGGCCATGAGTCCGGCGAGGCGGAGAAGTCGCCGGCATGCCGGCGACACTCGGTTCCCTTGGCGAGCCGACGATGTGCAACAATGCTAGTGGAGTTTTCGCGGCCGTGTAACGACGTGCTGTGCGACGGCCACGCCGTCGAGTCCGGACCACAGAGCACCGGCAGTTTTTTGGGAACATCAGCGCCGACTGGCCGTTTGGTGGGTATCCGATTTGGACAGAGAGGAGCTCAAGAAATGCCAACTCCGAGTGGCCATACCGACGCCATCCGCGCCTCGCGCGTGATTGGCACAACTGTTTACAACACGGCGGGTGAGGAAATTGGTACGATCGATGATGTGATGCTCGAAAAGACCGCGAATGGCATCATGTTCGCAGTGATTTCCTTTGGCGGTTTTCTGGGCATCGGTGAAAGATACCACGCGGTGCCATGGTCCCTCTTGGATTATGATCCGGACCGCGGCGGATACGTTGTCTCTTTCAGCACAGATCAGCTCAAGGCCGCGCCGGCCTACTCGATCGATGAACTCACCGTCGATGATGGAAGGCCGGCCCGCGAAGCTTCGTATCGATATTGGAGGGTCGAACCCTACTGGCACTGACCTTTATGCCAGCAATTCCCTCAGTCGACGGTTGGAAGACGCGCGAAGCAGCGTGGAACGACAGCTTCCAGTCGCTGAGTTGGACAGCGACGCTTTCAATATTCCGTGAGAGCGCCTGGTCACTTCCCGTGGATGCACAACCGGCAGCATGTTCGCGACAGCAATAGAAGGCGGCGGATCCATGGGTCGACAGCCTGCGTCCATGAGGCAAGCAAGATCGGCGCTCTTATGGGCGGAGGGCCTATCGGCGGCTGTCGGCCTCGGCTTGGCGGTCTGGGTCGTCCAGGCAACCTATAGCGAGAGCCTGCGCGAGGCTACGATCATGCAAGCGGTCGGCGGCGATGCCGAGCGTGGCATTCCGGCGATGATCCGCAATGGCTGCGGCGGATGCCACGAAATTCCTGGTGTCCCCGGTGCTCAAGGCACGGTCGGCCCCTCCTTGCGAGGCGTTGCGCGAAGAACATATGCGGCAGGCACCGTCTTGCGAACCTCTCCAGATGCAATGATGCGCTGGATCAGCAGGGCGCGGGACGTCGATGCGAAGACGGCCATGCCCAACACCAACCTATCAGAGCAGGAGGCGCGCGACATCACCGCCTATCTCTACGCACGAACCTGAAACGGCCTGGGTGCATCTTCCTCGCTCGCATTCCCGACGGATAGCCGCTTCACATTTGTCTTGGAACTGCTCCATGGCGCCTCGCGAGCAGGAACGCGAAAATGAGCAGAAATCCCACTCCACCAGCCACCAGAGCCTGGGCTGCCAGCAGCA
This sequence comes from Mesorhizobium sp. M0047, assembly GCF_040323315.1. Taxonomy (NCBI): domain Bacteria; kingdom Pseudomonadati; phylum Pseudomonadota; class Alphaproteobacteria; order Hyphomicrobiales; family Phyllobacteriaceae; genus Mesorhizobium; species Mesorhizobium sp. M0047. The sequence goes on from NZ_JAMYUW010000043.1 coordinate 9,578, forward strand.
TGACCGTCTGTTCTGTTGTCGAGCCCGCCCGCATCTGGCGCACGTCGGCTGCCGTGACGCTTACTTCGGGATTTCCGAACCGCGCGGTCACATAATTGGCAAGGCTCGTCACCTGGCTGTCATCCAGCCAGTCGCCAAAGGCCGCCATCGATTTGCGGCCGGCCACGTCGCCCGCCCTGACGCCGGCTAGGATCGTCATGACGACGTTCTCGGGAGCAGCGGCGCCGAGCACACTGTTGCGGGTGAGCGACGGATACGAGCCGTCCGCCGATCCCTCTCCATTCACCCCATGGCATCCCGCGCAGAGCGACCGATAAAGATCGGCGCCTGCCGAGTTGCCGCTGCCCTGCGCCGTGGTCCTCGATGAGTCATTGGCCGTGGCAACAGGCGGATTGCTCCATGCGAAACGCGGCCGCTTCTCCTCGCCTGATTGGGCAGGCACATCCCTTAGATAGGTGACCATGGCTCGAATATCGTCATCCGAGAGGTGTTGCAGACTGTTCATGACTGTTTCGGCCATCGGACCGCCCGCATAGGCTTTCCCAGGCACGGCGCCAGTCTTGAGAAATCGAAACAGTTCCTCGTCGCTCCAGCTGCCAATGCCCGCGATCTTGTCATTGGTGATGTTGAAAGCCTGCCAGATGCCAGCGGTGCCGCCGGCAAGCTTGCGATCTTCATCCATGCCGAATGTGGTGTTCCTCGGTGTGTGACAGGCGCCGCAGTGGCCAAGGACCTCGACCAGGTAGCTGCCCCTGTTCCAAGCTTCGGTTCGGCTCCGATCCGGCGCGAAGCCGCCGACATGGACATTCGCAAGTTTCCACAGCCCGAGCGCCCAACGCTGGTTGAATGGAAAGGGAAGGATATTGCTCGGTCGGGGCTGGGCGATCGGCACTTGCGTGAGCAGATAGGCGCGGATCGCCAGCACGTCCTCGCGGGTCATTCTGGCAAAGCTGTCAAAGGGCATGGCCGGGTAAAGATCGGCCCCGTCGCGCCTGACGCCTTCCCGAACCGCCCGCACGAACTCGTCGGCGGAATAGCGCCCGATGCCAGTATCGAGGTCCGGTGTGATGTTGGTCGAATAGACATCGCCGAAGGGGGTTGGCACGCGGTAGCCTCCGGCGAACGGGCGGCTCGGGTTGGACGTGTGGCAGCCGACGCAATCGGCGGCACGGGCGAGATACTCGCCTTTCTGGATTTCATCCGCCCGCAGCTGTGTGCACGGAGCCAACAATGTCAAGGCGACCGTGATGATCTGAAAGACGAGGCCCAAGGGTGCAGGGATTGCGATAAGCCGAAGCGAAGCCTTCCGACAACAGATAGCCGACCGCAAGCTCTTGCGCATGGTCACAATTCGCACCCGGTGAAGATCAGTCCGGCCGCCATTTGCGCCAGCATGATGAGCATGAACAGCGTTCCGATGCCGACCGAAGTTCTGGCTAGAAACGCACGCGTGCGTGCCTTCAGGGGCGGGCTCGTGCCGTGCCTGCGGTCATGGGCGGCGCGCCACGACAACAGGACGCCCGCCGTCGCGACGGCGACACCGATCAGGGAGAACAAGGCGGTGGGGCGAAAGCCGGTGTGGCATTGCCAGTACGCAATCGCATAATCGAGCTGCAGCGATACCGCCCACGCGGTTGGTCCGGCCGCCAGGCCTGCCCAGGAAATACCGGTGCGGATCGCCTGCATCTTAGATCCTCGGAACCCAATAGATGATGAGATAGAGCACGACCCACGAGACGACCACGAAGTCCCAGTAGAAGGCGTTGTCCGACACGTCGCTGAGACGGCGTCCGGCCTTGCCTTTTTGCGTGAACATGAGAGCCGCAAGCACGATTGTGTCCCCGACATCGGTAAGAAGATGTGAGGTGTGAAGACCAAGCAGGAACCAGACAATCGACCCGTAGGCATTCTGGTCCCAGGAGATCCGGAGCGCTGGAAATTCCCAGATGCGAACGATCAGGGGAAGAATTCCGGCAATCGACATGATCACAATGCCGATGCGGACCCTGGTGAGATCCTGCCGCCGCGCCCAAAGCTCCACCAGATGGTTGGGCACGACGCTCGCAAGCAGCATGATCAATATCGTCGTGCCTGGCAAAAGATCGGGCGCCGGCGCGCCGACCGGCCAATGCTTGGCCAGCACGGCCAGATAGAAATAGGTACCGATCGCCAAGGCAAAACCGGTTGCTTCCAGAGCGATGAAGGCAAGGGTGCCCCACCACATGGGGCTTGCGGCGCCGAAATCATATGTCGGCAGATGGCTGACGTCGGCGACCGGGCGGTGTCTCATTCCTCGTCCTCCGGCTCGCCTTTCGGCCAGAACCAGCAGATAAAGCTGATCGAGACCGGTATTGCACCCCACACCACGGCCCATGGCGTGTAGATCGAACCGAGAAACGCGCCGCCCACCGCGATGGCCGAAAGCAGCGGCCAGATCGAATTGCCGGCCGATGGCTGGCGCAGTTGCGGCACCGCGTCGGCGACCGTGCTGGCAAGCACTTCGCGGGCATCGACGCGCAAGCCCTCGACGACCGGAAGCGTGTCGGGCTCACCCCAGAGCGGCTCCCTATGCGTTACGACCGGCAGGCGCGAAAAGTCGTAGGAAGGCGGCGGCGATGTCGTCGCCCATTCCAGCGTGCTCGCCCCCCAGGGATTGTCTCCGGCAATGCTGCCGCCGCGAAGACTGAGCAGGACGTTCAGGAAAAAAAGCGCAAAGGCGGCGAACACCACCAGCGACGAGACGCTGATGAACAGGTTCATCTCGCCCCAGCCGCTTGCCGGCGGATAAGTGTAGACGCGGCGCGGCATGCCCTGCAGGCCGAGAATGTGCATGGGAAAGAAAGTGAGATTGAAACCGAGGAAGACCAGCCAGAAATTCCAGCGGCCGAGCCTCTCGGACAGCATGCGACCGGTGATCTTGGGAAACCAGTAATAAACGGCGCCGAGCAAAGGGAAGACGGCGCCGCCGATCAGCACATAGTGGAGATGCGCGACCACGAAATAGGTATCGTGCACCTGCAGGTCGAGCGGCACCGAGGCGACCATGACCCCGGTCAGGCCGCCGATCACGAAGGTGAAGATAAAGCCGAGTACGAAAAGCATGGGCGTGGCGAAGATCGGCCGGCCACCCCAGATCGTCGCAATCCAGCAGAAGATCTGGATGCCGCTCGGAATGGCGATCATCATCGAGGAGGCGGTGAAGAAACTCTCGCCGAGCTGCGGCAGGCCGGTGGCGAACATGTGATGCACCCACAGCCCAAAGGAAAGCAAGCCAATAGCTATCAGTGACAGCACGATCCCAAGATAGCCGAACACTGGTCGGCGGACGAAGGTGGGCAGGATCGCGGAGACGAAGCCGGTTGCCGGAATGAAGATGATGTAGACCTCAGGATGTCCAAAGAACCAGAAGAGGTGTTGCCACAGCAGCACATCGCCTCCGGCTGCGGGATCGAAAAATTTGGTGCCGACCAGCCGGTCGAGGATCAGCATCGTGCTTGACACCATCACCGCGGGCATGGCGAACAGTATGACGAACGCCATGATCAGGACCGACCAGACATAGAGCGGGATACGATCGAGCGTCATGCCCGGTGCACGTTGCTTGAACACGGTCGCGATGATCTCTACGGCAACCGCCAGTGCCGACACTTCCGTGTAGGTCACCATCTGCGCCCAGAAGTCGGGGCGCTTGCCGATTCCATATTCGGGCCCGGCGACCGGCACGTAGGAGAACCAGCCGGCATCCGCCCCCGTGTCGAATGCGAAGGCGATCCAGATCATCAGGCCACCCGAAAGATAGACCCAATAGCTGAAGGCATTGAGCCGCGGGAACGCGACGTTGCGGGTGCCGATCATCAGCGGCACAAGGTAGATCGCGAACGCCTCCATTATCGGCACGGCGAACAAGAACATCATCGTCGTGCCGTGCATGGTGAAGAGCTGGTTGTAGAAATCGGGGCCGATATGACCGGCCTCGGGCGTTGCGAGCTGAAACCGCATGGCGAGCGCCGACAGGCCCGCCAGGACGAGGAACAGAAAGGCTGTTACCATATAGCGCCGGCCGATCAGCTTGTGGTCGACCGTCACCAGCCAGCCATACAGACCTTTCGGTGTCTGCCAGGCATGCGCCAGAAAGGCGTGCAGCCGCGCCTCCTCGAGGCCGGTGTCGCGTATACCTTTTAGACCCTTTTCCTGCTTTTGCCCGACTGCCTTTCCCGCGATGCCGCTCATTCGAGGCTTCCAAGATAGGTGGCGACCGCGTTGAGATCGTCGGCGCTGAGCGCAATACGCGGCATTTTGGCGCCGGGTTTCGTCGACTGCGGATCGGCGATCCATGCGGCAAGCGCACCGGGTGTCATCGCCAGCGTATCGGCGGCCAATGCGCGTCGGCTTGCGAGATGAGTAAGGTCAGGCCCAATGGTTCCGTTGGCCGGCGTGCCCCTTACAGTGTGGCAGAGCGCGCAGCCGGTGGAAAGAAAGGCTTGCTGGCCGCGGCGTTCTTCGTCTCCGACGGGCGCGGCTGCGGCGGCATCTTGCCTCGATCGCCACATGTCGAACGCCTCGCGGCTTTCCGCGATGACGGTGATGGCCATATGGGCGTGCTGGTAGCCGCAGAACTCGGCGCATTGGCCTCGGTAGACGCCGGGCTTATCGGCAATGAGGGTGAGTTCGCTCGGCCGGCCCGGGATGAGGTCCCGTTTGCCAGCGAGGCCTGGCACCCAGAAGCTGTGAATGACGTCCGGCGAATCGAGCTTGATCTTGACGGGCTCGCCGACAGGGACATGGATTTCATTGGCCGTGACGATCATCCGCGATTGATTATCGCCGGGATAGCGTATCTCCCACCACCATTGATGCCCGGTGATGCGAACGGTGAGCGTCTCTGTCCCGCTCAGCGAGGCAACGGATCGGCCCGCGAAGAAGCTCGTTAACGTCAGCGCAGCCAAGATTAACACGGTCGACGCTGTGGCGCCTACGACAGCGCGGCCGAACCGGCGCTCCCGGTGGTTGTCGATACGCAGCGGCGAATGGCCTGCTCTCGCCCGGCGCCGGTGGAAAAGCGCCATTGCCATTGCCGCCATGACAAGCAGCCATGTTGTCGTCGCAACCGCGCCAAAGGACCAGATGAGATCAAGAATGCTGCGGGCATTGGAACCGCGCGCATGGAGCGCGGATTGCCAGTCGCTGCATCCCGTCAAGGCCAATATTGAGGCGGTGCCGGCCGGGTTCGCGATGCCTGCAAGGTGATTGCCGAACGAGCTTCGAGCTGGATGCGAAAGGCTAGCCGATACGGATGGTCGTCTCCGTTTCCTGGGGCGGACCACCGGGCTCGTGCACCTTGCCATGAAGAAATCACCATCAATGCCAGAGGCCATAACGCGATTGGTTGTAAAAGGATGCCTTGGCAACCACCCTTCAGTTCAAGGAATGTGGAATGGCGGGAAGCTGGGCCTGCCGGCTCAAACGCTAGGCGGACGCAACCAAATGGTCGGTCTGTCGTTCCTCCGGCAAACGCCACGCCGCAAACCGTCAGGACCGAACTCATGAAAAACACAGGCAAAACAATCAGCGGAAACCGGACCGTCCCAGGTAAAGACGATCGCCTCAACCAAGGCCGCGAAAGCAGGGCACGAAAGCCCAAAGAGCAAGCTGATGATCCCGCCAACAACCATCCCGAAGAGGACCCGGCGGAGGGTTCGCGCCACACGGTTGAGCACGAACTGGACCGACAGGATCGATTGGGGCGGGGCGCATCTCAATCCACCGGCGAAGCGAAGCGTGCGCGTGACGAATTGCCGGAGCAGGTCAGGCAGCAGACCGAATTGCCGGGCCGAGGCTCGGCCTGACAAAGTCCGAATTTCGCGACCTTGCCGAGGCGGCGACGCGCGCAGGCTAGCGCGCCGCTCTCGCTACAGATGGCGACCCGATGCTGGATTTTTGAGTGATTATCTCGAAGTCAGGAACGATCCAAACCCTCACGCATTTAGCTACGTCTGCGTCACAGAATTCATCTCTGCCGGGAGCTGCACCGTTGTCCTCCAGGGGCTATGCTTTGGCCAACCAAGAAACCGAGCAAGTTTCGATCGTTGACCTGATACCCGCCTTGCGGGCCTTTGCGCGTACCTTCTGCCGCAGTCCGGACGATGCGGATGATCTTGTCCAGGAAACGTTGACCAAGGGTCTTGCCAACCTCGACAGATTCGAAGCGGGAACCCGGATGAAGTCGTGGCTCTTTACCATCATGCGCAACACCTTCTACACGCGCATAAAAGCTGCCGACAGGGAGAGCCCGGGGCTGCTCGACTGCGCCTCCCTGGTTCCCGTTTCGGAGGCTGCGCAGGAGTGGTCGATCCAGCGCAAGGAAGTTTATAGCGCCATCCAGCAACTACCGAGACAACAACGCGAGGTGTTGATGCTGATCGGAGTTCTCGGCGTGAGCTATGAAGAAACGGCCAAAATCTGCGGCTGTGCGGTGGGAACGGTTAAAAGCCGTCTCAACCGCGCACGCGCCGGCGTACTCGAGCGTCTTGGGGAAAATTCGCTGCAGACGCTGCTGGAAAGGCGCGGTCACGTGTCCGAAGGACGTTTGGGCTTCGGCACACGATAGGCGAGGCAGCTAATTCCTCTTTGCCGCCAGCCGACGCTTTTCGACGAGCGCGTTCTGCAATTGAACCGCCAGGTCTTTCAGCCGATTGGGGACCTTCTCCTGCTCTATCGCCGCCAGCAAGGAGGCTATTTCCCGGTCCAGCACCAGACTGACCTGCGGATCAATGTTATCGTCGCTCGAGCGAGACATCGTGTTCCCTACCAGGTTCTATCCTCGTCATGTTGCCAGCACAGAACCGAACTGCTCAATAACGCTGCAGGGCCGTCTACGCCAACAAAACGAACCCTGGTCATTATTTCCACAACTGCGGGCAGCGTCGAGCCGATCAACGCGCCGGGCTTCGTTTATGACCTGCTATTTTGCGCCGAGCGTCCGCCAGTTTGGACGTCGCGGCTCAGCCGGTATCACATCACCCGACACTTGTCGCAGCAGGCGGAAGCACCGATCGGGGCCAGATCCAAATCGGATCGATGCACTGCCGTCAAGTTGACCTCACGCTGCGCTCTTCATCGACGCCCGAACCCGCGCCGGGCCGTAATGTTCCAACCGGTACGAGCATGAAGGCAGTTCCATCCCACAGGCGGAATGGCCTCTCGCCATCGATCACAACCTGCATGCCGTATGCTTCGGCGAGGTGATTGATCTCGGAGCGATCCAGCGCTGGAGAGCCGCGATAGGAGTAGTTCAGAATTGCAGCCATGCCCGGTCGTTTCAGCACGCGCCCAATCTCCTTCAAGTATCGCTCCGCGAGTCCGGCCAGCACCAGATAGGGAAAGCTGTCGACGGCCAGCACGCAATCGAAGCTGGCGTCGCCGAAATCGGCGAGATCGAGGCCCGAGGTCAGCCGGAGTTCCACATTTGGCAGCGCGGCGCACCGCTCAAGCCCGATCGAAATCATGCTCGGCGATATATCGATCCCGACGACCCGCAGCGCGGCGGGGGAAAGCGCGATTTCAAAACGCCCGATGCCGCAGCCAATGTCCAGTATACGAAGTCCGGCGCCGGTGAAGCCTTGTCCTTGCAGCCACGCGGTGATCTCAGCGGTGGCAGCCGAGAGCTTTTCCTCATCGCCGAGGGACGACAACTGGACGCTTGCCGCCGATGAAATCCTCGCTGCCGCATCGAAGCTCGACGCAAGTCGCTGGACCACCGCTGCATCCGTTTCCGCTTCGTCGCGTCGATGGCTAACAGCAGCACCTGTTTCGCGCAACAGCGCCAAGGTATCGGGCCTGTGACGGAGCAGGCTGGCGACCCGTTGTAGCTTGTCCTGGTTTTGAAGATCCGTCGAAGACATGTCCTGTGCGATCTGAGCCAGCTCGCCAGCGTCTATGCCTGCTTCGAAAAGAAGTGCGAGCCTGGCGATGATCGTTTCGGCGCCGGCGCCTTCCGACATCCAATGCTCGATCGCTTTTCTTGCGGCCGATGCCCGTGGCGAATGTCCGGCCCCGCTCACGGGATCGAGCCTCGAGTCCAGATCCTGTGCTTTGTCCATTGATCGACGGCGCCCCAACTGTACTTGTAAGCCTCGCGCCCGCGCAAAAAGTCGAACTCGCTAGCGCCTTCTCGAAGTGCCTCGGTTATGGCGTGGCCGATTAGGATCGCGCCGGGACTGACCTCGGCATAGTCTGGGTCGAAACCGCCAAGATAGGCATAGGCGCGCTGACGATGGTGAAAGCCGTAATAGGCACCTATGACCTGGTCGTCGATGGCTATGAGCCAGCATCGGACAAGACCATGCGCGGCGAGCGGGGGCAGTGCGTGGCTATGGAACTCTTTGACATTGGGGCCGTTCAGCACGCCGTCACCATAACCGGCCCAGCGCGCGCCGTGCAGGCGAACCAGATGATCGAGGAACAATCGGGGATCGTTCTGTGCCGGCCAGACCGAGACACGGCCGCACCCGCAAGCGGCTCTGTACGCGCGACGCAATTGTCGCCGTCGCCGTGAAGGAACGCAGCCTGCAAGCCGGTCGTCACCGGCAATCGCGAGTACGGGACAAGCCGCATGGTTGACGGCCTCGCTGGCTTCCATCGCGGGATGGCTGATGGCGAGGCCGGCAGCGTCGGCCGGCAGGTCCGGTAGAATCCATTGCGACCATTCGATCTTGGCAACCACGTCGGCAATGATGCCGGCAACAGCCATTTCGATGCCGGGCAGGCAGAGAATGTCCAGATAGTCGCTCAGGGAGATTCCGACCGGAAGCAGCCTCGAACCAGAAATTGCCCGTTCCCGATAAAGCGGCGCCAGTCCTGCCAAATCCTCGTCACGCCAGACCGCAATCGTCGCCAGTTCGCCAGGTGCGAATGCTTCCCACCATGCAAGCAGCCAGGCAGGGGACTGAAAAGGCGTCGCCGTCCGGCTGGATGCCCAGAGCCGCCACCAGTGGGGCTCCAGAGCGGCAAGGGCGGTGGGATCATCGATCACCTCGCCGCGCAGCATGCCCGCTCACCCTGTCGCTACTGCAGGCCTGCTGTGGCCGGTGCCGAGCCGAGCAAGGGCATGATAGGTGTCGATGTACGACGAGACCATGCGATCGAGCGAAAAGCGGTGCCGTGCCGCGGCGCGGCATGTCTCGGGGTCGAGGTCGGATGACGCGATGATGGCCTTCGCCATGTCGTCGACATTGTCGACGAGAAAGCCGGTGCTGCCGTGTTCGACCACATCCGGCAGCGCTCCGTTTGGAAAGGCAATCACCGGTGTGCCGCAGGCGAGCGCCTCCATCGCCACAAGCGAGCTGGTCTCGGGCGCTAGGCTCGGAATAACGAGGCAGCGAGCCGCGTTGAGGAACCGGCGTTTCGCCGCAAAACCGAGCGGACCTAGGAAGCGGCGCTGCCTGTCGATCCGCGGCCGAACCTCGTCGTCGAAGTAGCGCGTGTGGGTCTCGTAGGGATAGACCTTGCCCGCGACAGCAAGCGGGAGACCAGCCTGCTTGGCCGCGTCGAGAGCCAGATGGATGCCCTTTTCCGGACAGATGCGGCTGAGTACCAGCGCGAAGGCGCGCCTGGATCGCCTTTCGTACAATTGATCGATATCGACGCCATTTGGAATCGGCGCAACGAGCATGGCGCCTGGCGGCGCCGTCTTCTGTTGGGAGGCCGACACGGCATGCAGCCATAGATCATCGCGCGCCGGGCGCAGGGCGTCGGCGGGATACCAATCGAGCGGCAGGTGCAACGATACGAGCGTCGGGCCATCGTCAGGCAGATAGGCGTCGAAATCAATGCCGTGAAGGTGGACGACATCGATCGGCCAACGGGCCCGCGCCGCCGCAATCGCGGTGCGATGAGCCTGTCGTGCCCGGATTTTCGCCGCATCGTCGAGCACGCCTGGCTCGGCAGGCGTTTCAACGAGAATGCCTGCTGCCTTGGAGCCCTGGCAGCCGACCACGATGGACGTGTGACCCGCGCGTACCAGCGCCTGGTCGAGCATCGACAGCACTTGTTCGGCTCCGCCGACCGCGTCCGGCCCGGTCGCGGCGAGGGGGTAGGCGACATTCAGGATCGTGAGTGTCATGTCCGATCGAACCAAAGCTTCCTGGAAACAGCGATCCGACGCCAGAACGCCGGACCAGAGCCTCCGCCTGACCAGGCCGGAAAATCATGGGACGCCATCGGGGCGGAACATGTGCTCGATGACATGGTCATATAGCCGTAGCTCCGAATGCCCTGGCCTGCGAAGCGATCACTCCGGGGGCGTAGCGGCGGATCATCGCCGCGCAGAATTCCGCGAACTCCTCCGGCACGAGGGGCGGGCTCGTATGATGCGGCATCATTCCGCGGTGCTCGGGCGTGAAGCAGAAGGTTACGGTCACGTCGAAATCGGCAAGCGCCTCCATCTGCCTGTCGAACCAGTCCAGCGCATTCGGTCTGAAACTGTCGGCCCAGGAAAGCCCGGTACGCAGCTGCGTGACCCCCAACCGCTTCATCCAGGCGACCGCGTCGTCCAGCCTCGGGTCCTCGAAGTGGAACCATTGCGCCAGTCCCATTTCGGGAGTGTGACGAATGAATTCGTCGAGCGCGGGCTTGGGTGTTCCGTCCTGCCGCAGAAGACCCATGTAGAAGTGGCGGTAATAGGAGGAGCCTTCCGCTTCGCGATGGCGCGTCGTTGCTCCCCATTCACGCGGCAGATCGTAGAGGCTGTACCATTGTATGCGTGGCGAATTGCCGAGCAGCAGTTCAGCGGTCCGGCGCAAACCCCAGACCTGTATTTCCTCTGCGCCGAAGCTCGAAACGCCGACCTCGCTGACCCACACGGGAAGATCGGTGACGGTCGAAATCTCGCCAAGCCTCTGGGGCCATTCCTGGATCTGCCAGAGGTTCCAGTCGAGAGGAAAACCATGGACGGCGACCGCATCGACATGGTCGAGCACGCCGAACTGCTTCATCAGCTTCATGAAATCGGCATCGATCGGCGAGATGCCGCCGAGGACCCTGGTCACCGCCGGGTTGGCCACGGCGACTGCCTGAGCGGCCAGGATAGTCATGTCGGCGAAGCGGCGCCATTCGGGGTCCAGCTCAGGGTCCCAGTGAGACTTGTTGTTCGGCTCGTTCCAGATCATCGCGGCTTCAATCATGAAGGTCTCCTTTCGACGGGTAGACGGCGCCGCCGCCGGCGGGTTCGCTTGTGGCGCGGCAGAAATAGACCTCCTGCTCGGGATGCAGCACGATCTCGAAGCCGGCGCTGCGCAGCATCGCTTCGGTGCAGGCACGATTGGGAATCCACCAGTTGGTTGGATCGTCGGCGTAGCGATGCTCGATGAAATGCAGTTTCGGAAATTCCGGTCGATCGAACATATCGTGCGTCCAGAAGGGGTAATTCTGCTCCAGGAGGGGCAGGTCGGAGCTGCCACGCTGCATCGATTGAAAGACCATCAGATCGCCGGCGACGTGCTCGCGGACCAGATCGAGGGCAAGCAGGGGGTGCCGAAGGTGATAAAGCACGCCCATGAACAACACGATATCGAAGGTCTCGCGCAGGATGCCGACGTCGTAGACCGAGAGCAGCTGGAATTCGATGTCGCAATCGGCGATCTCTGCGGCAAAGCGCGCCTGCGCCAGATAGGCCTCGTCGAAATCGATGCCGAGCACGCGGCTGGCGCCACGCCGTTTCATCTCGATCGAATAGAAGCCCGCATTGCAGCCTATGTCGAGCACGGCCTTGCCGGAGAGGTCGGCAGGAATGGCGTCGGCGAACTTGCGCCATTTCACCAATGGATAGTTGCCGAGGAAATGATCAGGCGCGGTTTCGATGCCTGCCAGGTCCATGTTGTGGAACCATGGGCCGAGGGCATCGATGCGACGGCGGATTTCAGCGCTGGACTGGAGCATGGCTAGCCTCCTTCGCCTGGATGAAGCGGTATTTGCGCGTGAGCAGACAGCGAGAGGGGCAGATCCTCAGCTATGTTCAACGTGGCCGTACTGTTCTCCAGCAGCCGAAGCGCCGCGCGGTAGCCGTTGAAGGTGCCGACGTCGACATAGGCTGTGCCTGCCTTGACGCCGAAGGCTTCGCCCCCGGCTGCCAGATAGGCGTTGACAAGCGTGCCGATATATTCGTCGGAACGGTCTCTTTCGCGCCACAACGCCGCAAGCTGGTGAAACACGTGGCCCGGCATCTTGAATGCGCCCCAGATCCAGTTTGTGGCGGCGTCCTGCTGCTTGACCTGGATTGCCTGCACCCGGCCGTCCTGCTCCAGGATGACGGCATCGAAGAGTTCAGGACGGTCTACCGGGAACAGCAGGAACGAAAGCTTGTCATCCGGCAGGCGGCTGAAGCCTTCTTCTGGAAACCAGATCGTATCGGGCAGACCAATCAGGACTGTCTCGTCTGATGCGACGAGGGGCACGGCGCGGAAGATTGCGTCGCAAAGGCCAACGGGGGAGGGCTGCACTACGAAGACAGCGACGGCATCGCCATACCCGGCCGCGTAGTACTCGAGAATATCCGATTTTTCCGATCCGATGATAAAACAGATCTTGTCGGTACCGGCACGCACCATGCGGCGCACCAGATATTCGCTCACCGCACAGGGGCGCTCGGCCGCGCCGTCGATACGACTGCCGACCGGCAAGAGCTCCTTTGAGAAGCCGAGCGGTTGAATGCGGCTGCCGCGCCCGGCGGCAGGCACGATGCCCAACATCAGACTGCTTCCTTCAACGGCTGCTGCGGCGTTGAGCCGTGCCGCGCATCCGACAGGATGCGATCGAGATCCCTGGCGCGTACCGCGGACGTATGTTCATCGAGAACCCGTTCGCGGGCGCGGCGCCGGATTTCGTCGATATCGCTGTCCGGCAAGTGGAGCGCGGCGACCAAATCATCGGTGGTGTCGGCGACGATGATCTCGCTGCCGGGCTTAAAGAAGCTGCTGAGACCTGGCCAGGCGTCGGTGACGATGGCTGCGCCGCAAGCGGCAGCCTCGAACAGCCTGCCCGAGGGACACCAGCCCCTTCTGGCCATTGCCTCGCGTGTTACGTTCAGCGTCAGGCGGGAGGAGCAGAAGAAGGCCGGATGGTCCGCGGGCGGCAGGTGCCTGACGAAGAAGATGTTTTCGCTCCACGGAAACTCCAGTGGATATTGTGCGCCGCCGATGACGAAGCGGCGCTCGGGCAGGCGCAAGGCCGGGCGGACGAGCAGCCTTTCCATACCGGCCTGACGGTCCGCCGCGTAGGTTCCGAGGTAGGACAGATCTCCGGCAAATTCGGCCCTGGCCTCCGCCGGCCGGTGCCGCTCGGGATCGACATGGCCATAGAGCGGCATGACGAGGCGCGCGCCCAGAGTTGTCTTGAGTGCGTCGATTGCGGTTCCGCCGGTATAGCTCAGGACAAGATCGAAATCTCTAAGGCCCTCGGGTCCGAAATAAGGCGGAAGTTCACCTTGTTCGATGCGGGCAAGCGTAACGGGCGTATCCAAATCATAGAATACCTTCAAGCCGCGACATGCGCTTTGGGCCAGACGTGAAGCGTCGACCGCGTCGGGGCAGTAGGAGGTGACGATCACGACGTCTGCCTGCTCGATCGCGTGTTCGGCGATCTGGCGGATGACCTCCCAGTCGGGGTAGACAAGGATATCGCCGCCGTCGAGATGATGGAGATCGCGCGTTCGGGCGTAGTAGGGCGTGTCGTGTTCGAAGAATGTGACCGACCATCCCATCCCGCCAAGGGCACGGATCAGCCCGCGCCACAGCGTGGCATGCCCGTTTCCCCATGAGGACGTGACGGTGAGACCAAAAATGACCATCCGCATCTGGCTGTCCTCATCAGGCCGCTTCGTTCAAGCGGATCAGCTTAGAGCCCCAGTCGCCGGAGACGATTGTCGTGATCGAAGCGGGATCGATGTCGAAGCGAAAACAGTCTCCCGGTGACAGGCCAAGCACGCCGCACACGGCTCCCTTGATCACATCGGCGTGGCTTACCAGTGCGACGGCCTTGTTCTGGTGGCGTTTGCGAAGGCGCTCGATCAGCGAACCAATACGGCGCTGGACGTCCAGCATGGTTTCGCCGCTGGGCGTCATCGCCTCCTGTCGGTGGTCGTTCCATCGTCGCCAGGCGGCGTCGCGGCTCAATTCCTCGAAGGTCCTGCCCGACCAGACGCCGAAGTCGATTTCGTCGAGTTCCTCACAGATAATGCAGGTCCCGGTGCCGCAAAGGGCAGCAACCGGATCCGCAGTCTCCTGCGTGCGCTCGCGCGGGCTGCAAAAGACGGCTGCAATAGGCTCGCTTGCCATGCGGCGGGCCAGGCGCAGGGCTTGGGCCTTGCCTGTCTCGCCAAGGCGAATTCCCGCGATGCGTCCGGCAAGATAGTCGCCGACATGGTCATGCGCCGCGTGGCGGATCAGGAAGAACGTGGTCGTCATTCCGCGGCATCGAGCATCGGCTCGTCCCTGCCGGCGATGAAGGAAAGCGTGCGCAGCCGAGCCTCGGCGTCTGTGAACTGCTCGGGTGGCGACTTCATGAAGTAGCTGCAGGGTCCGGTCAGGGCGCCGGCTATGCCTCGGTCGAGTGCCAGCTTGGCGCAGCGCACCGCATCGATCACGACTCCGGCCGAATTTGGCGAGTCCCACACTTCCAGCTTCAGCTCGGCATTGAGCGGCACGCCGCCGAAAGTCGTGCCCTCGACGCGGATATAGGCCCACTTGCGATCGGTAAGCCAAGGCACATGATCGCTTGGACCGACATGGATATTGCCGGCTTCGAGCGGTACGTCGATCTGGCTCGTCACGGATTGCGTCTTGGAGATCTTTTTCGATTCCAGTCGTTCTCGTTCCAGCATGTTGAGGAAGTCGGTGTTGCCACCGAAATTGAGCTGATAGGTGCGGTCGATGCGGACGCCGCGTTCGCGGAACAAATTGGCAAGCAAACGGTGGACAATCGTCGCACCGACCTGGCTTTTGATGTCGTCGCCGACCAGCGGCAGACCGCGCTGTTCGAAGCGGAGGCGCCATTCCGGCCGTGAGGCAATGAAAACAGGAATGCAGTTGACGAAGGCACAGCCGGCTTCAAGCGCGCATTCGGCGTAGAAGCGTGTTCCTTCCTCGGATCCGACCGGCAGGTATGAGATCAGCACGTCGGCGCCGCTTTGCCGAAGCTGTGCGCCGACGTCGGCGACCGGCTCTTGCGCCTCCTCGATCTGATCGCGCAAATATTTGCCGATGCCGTCAAGCGTCGGTCCGCGCTCGACGCGAACGCCTGTTTTTGCCACGTCGGCAAAGCGGAATGTGTTGTTGGGTGCGCTGTAGATGGCTTCCGCGACATCGCGGCCCACCTTGCCCTTGGCGATGTCGAAAGCGCAGACCACCTCGATGTCATCGACGTGATAGCCGCCGAGATCAGCATGCATGAGGCCCGGGATCGGCTCGTTGCCTCTGGCGTCTCGATAGTATGTGAGACCCTGGACAAGGGAAGACGCGCAATTGCCCACCCCGGCTATAGCAATCCGAACCTTTTTTGATTCCACGAAACTGCCGCCATGTGCTGTTGAGGTAAGTTCCATGGCCGAACTGTCGGCGCCCCAGAATGTTCCTTGCGATACGGAAAAATTACAAAGCTTGCGCTAGCCGCCGCAAAATCGGCCACTTTGAGCGGACCAACAGCGGCCGGTCTCAATCGAGGTTTCGCAGCATGTCGGCTTCCTGCTCGAGAATGGCAGCCA
The DNA here is from genome assembly GCF_040323315.1 of Mesorhizobium sp. M0047. Classification (NCBI taxonomy): domain Bacteria; kingdom Pseudomonadati; phylum Pseudomonadota; class Alphaproteobacteria; order Hyphomicrobiales; family Phyllobacteriaceae; genus Mesorhizobium; species Mesorhizobium sp. M0047. The sequence goes on from NZ_JAMYUW010000043.1 coordinate 25,329, forward strand.
CTTCCTCACGTTCGAGGTGCGTCATCATCAGGCTAACGCAACATTCGAGATAAGTAATCGAAGCTCTTCGCAGAAAGGCGGCCGTCTCCTGGGCGGCCATCTGCTCTAAGTCTTTGGCGGATCGTTTTGGCTGCACAGCAAGGCTCTCCATGGCAGGTCCTATGGCTCAACCCCAAAGTCCGGCAGGATGTTCCGTGTTCGTGAAAAAAGTGAACCATGAACTCCGCCAGACCAAAGCCTGCCCGCCGAGGAGCTTGCAGGCGATAAGACGGGCTTAGGCCGGCAGGTCCTGCAGCTTGCCCAGAGAGGGAGGGATGGTTTTTGCAATCGGTGCCATCGGGCCATCCACCCGGCTTGTCTCGAGCTCGGCGAAATAGGCAATCGTTTGCACCAAGCCATGCCGGAGCGGTACCTTGGGCGACCAGCCGAGAAGTGCCTTTGCGCGGGATATGTCGGGCTGCCGCCGGCGAGGATCATCCTGCGGTAAAGGCAGGAACTTCAGAGCGGGCCTGATGCGGGCCATTTCGCTGACCAGTTTCGCCAGCTCAAGGATGGTATATTCTCCCGGATTGCCAAGATTGACTGGCTGGCGTGGATTGGGCTCGGCATCCATGAGCCTAAGCAGGCCATCCACCAAATCGGTGACGAAGCAGAAGGATCGGGTCTGCTTGCCATCGCCGAATATCGTCAGCGGTCGCCTTTCAAGAGCTTGCACGATAAGGTTCGAGACGATGCGGCCATCGGCCGGATCCATTCGCGGACCATAGGTGTTGAAAATCCGCGCGACGCGCGTGTCGGCCTTGCCCGCCCTCAGATAATCGAAGCAGAGGGTTTCCGCCGTTCGCTTGCCCTCATCGTAACAGGCGCGCGGGCCTGTGCAGTTCACATGGCCGAGATAGTCTTCCCTTTGCGGATGCTGCTCTGGATCGCCATAGACCTCACTGGTCGAAGCTTGCAGGAAACGAGCGTTATTTCGAGCGGCGAGATCAAGCAGGTTCAGTGTCCCGATCACGCAGGTCCGGGTGGTATGGATCGGGTCCGCCTGGTAGCGCGGCGGCGATGCGGCGCAGGCCAGGTTGAAGATGCGCTCGACTGGTTCCCCCAGTTTCAAAGATCGGCAAATATCCTGCTCCACCAACCGGAAGCGCGGATGATTCATGATCGGTCGGATGTTCTCCATGCGGCCCGTCAGGAAATTATCGACGCAGATCACACGGTAGCCGCACTCGATCAACTTCTCGCTAAGATGCGAACCGACAAAACCCGCGCCGCCGGCGACGAGCACCGTCGGCGTCCGCCGCGCCTTTGTTTTTGACTGCCGCGTCACGATTTTCTCCTGTCTGCCAATCATGCTGCACTCCCGATGTCCAGGACCGGAGGTTCCTGCCTCGACCGGGTCAACAGCGAAACCAATTCGCGAGCTCTTGCCGCGCCAGTATGTGACGCCAGTACAAGGGCTTGCGCCTTCATGGCCATGCTGAGCCTGGCACGCTCCGATCGGCCGCACAGGATCTCGATCACGTCTTGAGATCGAGCGGCGGTGTGGATCGTCGACTTGGGGAAGAAGCTCTCCAGCCCCCGCCAGCGATCGCTGATGATCGGCGTGCCACAAGCGGCTGCCTCGAAAAGCCTTACGCTCGGCGACCATCCAGCCGTGATCATCGACTGGCGGGTCAGGTTCAGCGTGTAGCGTTGGCGGCTGTAGAACTCAGCATGATCGGTGGGCGCCAAATGCTCGATGCGTTCGACATTGTCCGGCCAGGCCGTATCCGGCGGATATTGCGAACCGGCGACGACAAAGCGTTTGTCCGGCATCTGGCGCGCCGGTTCGAGCAGCAGCGCCTCCAATGCCATCTGCCGGTCCGAGCTGTAAGTCCCAAGATAGCCGAGATCCCAGTCGACTGCGTTTCCGGTTCGATGATGCCGTGCCGGATCGACGGAGCAATGGAGCGGCTCGGCCCGCCGCGCACCAAAGTCCGTGACGAGACGGGCAAGCGTCGGCCCGCCAGTGAAAGAGAAATAGATATCGAAATACGGTACCTGCCGCTTGCTCAGATAGTCGCAGTCATCCTCGACGAGCTTGGCAAGCGTCACCGGCGTATCAATGTCATAAAAGCAGAATTGCCCGACGCAAAGTGCAGCTAGAATGTCGATAACCGCCTTTCCCTCCGGAACGAAGGAGCCAACGACCACGACGTCGGCCCGCTGCAGCTCGCGGGCATAGTTGCGATGAAGCTCGGCGGTTGTTTCATAGTAGCGCAAGGTGCAGAAATCGGGATCGCGAAGATCGCGATGGTTTGCGTACCAGGGTGTCTCGCGCTCCAGGAAAGTGACGCGATGACCGAGTTCGTGAAGGCCTTTTAGCAGCCCTCGAAACGTCGTGGCGTGGCCGTTTCCCCACGATGAAGACAACGACAGGCCGAGAAAGACGATGTCGAGCCGTTTCCTCATTCCGCTGCCTCCACGGTGGGATGTTCGAAATGCCGTTTGAACACCGCGTCGGCCACGGCAGCCCTCAACGCATAGGTGTGTTCAGCCAAGACGCGGCGAAGCGCGGCTGCGCCGATCGCCTTTGCCCGTTCGACCGTCAGGGTGGCCATGATTTCGGCGACATCATCGCCATCGCGCGCCATCAGGATTTCCTCGCCGGGAGTCAGGAACAATTCGACTCCGAGCCAGGCATCCGAGATCAGACAGGCGCCCGCGCCCGCGGCCTCGAAAACGCGCGTGGCTGGCGAGAAGCCGTTCGCTGCCATGCTGTCACGGCTGATGTTCAACACCGCCTTTGGTGTGACATTGAAAGCGTTGTGATCCCGCGTTCCGACATGGCCGAGCCATGAGACATTGGCCGGAAGCGGTTTGTCGCCCCAGCCCGACCCGCCGAGCAGGAAGCGCTGCCCGGCGAGCTTGGCGGCTGGATCTAGGAAAAACGCCTCGACCCGCGTTTCTCGGTCCGGCAGACGATTGCCGAGGAACGCGAGATCGCAGACGAAACGGTTGTCTCTGGCGACGGGATGATGCGTCTCCGGATCGAGTCCATTGTAGATCGGCACGCACTCGGTCGCACCCATCGTGCGGTAGGCCCAGACGACCGGATCGCCGCCGCCATAGGTGAGGACCAGATCAATTTGCCGCAGCGCGTGGTGAAGCGGGTGATCCGGCTCGGCACGCAATTGACCGAGGGTCGCCGGGGCGTCGACATCCCAGAATACGGTAAGGGCATCGGCGCGGGCGTTGTCGAGCACGGCGCGCAGCAGCGCATCATCCTCGAAGCCTACGCCGCTCGCCTTGACGACGATGTCGGCTTCGGCTGCGCGCGCCGCAACCTGCACAAGCGCATTGGCGGTCGCTTCGTAAACGACGACGTTGCACCAGTCCGGTGCATCCATGTCGCGGTTTTTCTGTCTGTCATATGCGTCCGGTTCATAAAAGGTAATTTGGTAACCCAGTCGCGACAGTGCCTTGAGCAGTCCGCGATAATAGGTCGCCGCGCCGTTCCAATAGGACGACAGCAGACTCGATCCGTAAAATGCCATCTTCATGCAAGGGCCTCCTCAGCGACGACTGGATTGTTGGCTTGATGACGCCCGCATTCGGCGAGCACGTCGAACAATTCGCGCACCCGGTGGCGGCAAGTGTGTCGCGCGCGGATGGTTTCGAGGCCGGACCTTGTCAGCGAGGCGGCCAGCTCCGCGTCGTTCAGTACGTCGCGAAGGTGACGGCGCATCTCTGATCCGTCGTGGGCGAAAAGAAAGTCTGTGCCTGGTCTGAAGAGTTCTTCCACGTCGCTCCACGGGGCCGAAATGAGCGGGATGCCGCAGGCGAGTGCCTCGAACATGCGGATCGTTGGTATTCCCGGCAGGCTCTCCCGATAGGGCCGCCGGGGAATGTGGACGGTGAGGCGATGTTCCGCGAAAGCCTTCGGCACGTCCGCGTTGGCGATCCAGCCCTCGTAGCGGAGCCCCGCGGCGGCAAGATCGGCGAGCGCTTCTCGCGGATAACGGACGCCGTGAACGGTCCCGGACAAGCCAAGTTCGCGCACCGGGTTGACGAGGAACTCCTGGATTTCGGCGCTGCGCTCATCGTCGCCCCAGTTGCCGATCCAGATGATGTCGGATCTCGAGTCGACTTCGGGGTGCGGCTGGAACAGTCGCTCATCCGCTGCCTCATGCCAGGTGAACGCACGCTTGCCCCAGCCGGTGCGGAGGTAGGTCTCGCGCAGCGCCTCACCGAAGGCGAGCACGCCGTCATAGTGCTCCAACCGTAGCGCCGAGATCGACTGCGTGGCGGAAACCGCACGATGGTGCGTGTCGTGGAACAAAAGCGTGAAATTGCCCCTTCTCGCCCGCACCTTCCCGATCTCCGCGACAAGTCGAGGGTCCGTCCACTCGTGGACGATGACCACGTCGGCATCCGACAGCCAGCTTTCGTGATCGAAGGCATCCCCATATGTAACCGGCACCAGCTCGGGAAAGTCCTTTCGGAAGCGTTCGACCGCGAACGGACCTTTCTCCGCCAGCAGATTAGAGCGGCTCCAGCCGTCCGCCGGTTCCAGCGCAAACGCCTTGTGTCCGCAGGCAATGAGCTCGCGCATGACGCCCCGCAGGAAATGGGCGTTGCCATGATTCCAGTCGGAGTCGACGGAGTGAGTGTAGAACAGGAAGCGCATCGTCAATGTTCCGCCACGGATAGAGCCGAGCGGCCGTAGATGTCGCGCATGGCGGCGGCTTGTTTTGCAAGCGAGAACCTGCGGGCACGGCGTGCAGCGGCCTGGCCGAGCCGTTTCCTATGTTGATCGTCGCAACACAGACCGTCGACACATTTGGCGAGGTCATGCGGATCGCTGGCATTGTAGAACAGTGCCGCCCCGTCCCATAATTCGCGATAGGTAGGAATATCCGCCAGCACGAGCGGTGTTGCCGATGTTGCAGCCTCCAGAGCGGCAAGCCCGAAAGGTTCGTAAACCGACGGCGACACGAAGACGGCGGCTCGCGCCATCAGCAAACGGACTTCCTGATGTCCGATCGAACCCAGGGCTGCAACGTTGCTGAAATGGGCTACTTGCCCATCGGGACCGTGAACGGACCCGGCAGCAAAAACGGGCCAGCGGATCAGCGATGCCGCGTGGTCGAGGGTGACTGAATTCTTGCCTTCATCCCACCAGCGCGCGGCGGCGAAGACAACGGCTTCCCGCCTCGCGGCCACCGGGCCGGGCCGGGTGCCGTTGTTGACGACGCTGAGGCCCGGAATTGGTCCGTAGCAGGCTTCAAGCATGGCGGCATGGCTTCGGCTGGGCGCAATCACCGCGTTCGCGCGATCGAAACCGGTTCTGTTGCGGTCCCTCTGCCAGGTCCATTCGCCGCCGGCATCCTGTGCCTTCACCGCACGCAGCCATGTCACCACACATGAATGCGACACCGCCACGACCGGGCAGGGGAGATCGAGCCCTACTGCCTGTGCCGGCGCGTTGAGGTGGGCGAGATCGATGGCGTATTCACGAACGAGGGCGCACAGCTCCTGTGGCAGCCCGTCCAGGTCGGCCTCGTTGCGGGTCATCCAATCTGGCGGAGTCTCGAGCCATACCAGCTCCGCGACGGTCTCGGCTTCCTCGGCCTGCTCGGCGGATGGCTTGGGGCCAAGCCCGGCAAGAACGACACTATCGCCGCCGGTGATCAGTTCACGCGTCAGATCGAGCGCATAACGCCAGACGCCGCCGACTGCGTCGACCGTCATCAGGATGCGTCGCTGGCGCGGGATCAGTGACTGCAACATGCGGCCTCCAATTCGGTTAGCGCACGAGGATGCTTTTCCTGGATGTCGCTAAAGGTGCCGAACGAGGCGAGATAATGCTCGTGCGCGCGCTCCCAGGCTAAGTCGTCGGGGTCACCCCAGAGCTCGCGATAGCTCGGTGAACTGGGATAGGGATAGAGCGGCACCGGTTCGTTTGCCCAGACGCCGCGGTCGATGAGATGCTTTCGCCAATATTCGACCAGAGCCGGATCATCTTCGACCGATCCGATGAGATTGGCTTGAACGAAGGGGACATGACGCCGCGCGTCGACAAGCAATGCGGCCAATTCCTCGGTTCCCAGCCGGCAGCGCTTCGCCAGCATGGCGCGTCCTTCCATCGTCAGGCTTTCGAGCCCTGCCTCGATCGAGACACAACCAGCGGCGCCAAGCAGCTCCAGGAGCTCGGGTTTCCAAAGATCGATGCGGGTCTGGACACCGAATTTGACATCGCGATCCACAAGCACTTCCAGCAGCGCCTTCTGCGGGAGGAAAATCTCATCGATGAAGTAGATATAGCCAACACCCTGAGCGATCAGCCGATCAATTTCCGCCGTCACTACATCGTGGTTCCTGCGCCGATACGCATCGCGGAAATCGATCTTGGCGCAGAAGCTGCAATTGTAGGGGCAACCGCGCGAAGCCTCGACTTCGGCACCTAAACCAAACTGCTTCTCATCGAAGCGATGATGGTGATGAGTATGGCTGGCGAGCCAGTCGGACGGCCATTCGAGCGGGGCATGGTGGACAAAGGGGCTGGCGTGGACGAGGCCGTCGCCGGCAAGTTCACCATTTTGCAGATATGCGGTGTACGGAACCGCGCTCCAGTCGTCGCGTCGGCCAAGTTCCGCGACGACCTCCTCGCATTCGCCGCGCACGACGATATCAGCCCCAAGCTTGCGCAGCGTTGGTGCCGGTGTCGCCGAGCCATGCGGGCCGACCGCGACGGTGCGGCCGCCACGGCCGGCGAGACGGTTGAGGAAATCGGCCGGCACGCGCAACTCAGGTGGGGCGCAACGCCAGAACAGATAAGTCGGCGCGGTGCTGACCACGGTCATGGCCGGGCCGAAGTCAGCGACACGCGCGGCAAGCTGGCTGTTGTCCTGCTGCTGGATTTGGCCGTCCAGCATCAGCACGTCGTGGCCATCGGCCTCAAGCATCGCTTTCGAATAGCCCAGTTCGAGCGGCAAGTGCGGCTGACGGCAGCCGAAGTAGATGCTCTCCTCATAGGTCCAGAACGGATTGACAAGGGCTACTCTCATGCCACGCACCTCGCGGGCTCAGGCTGCGGTTCGAGGCGATTGCGCCGCAGCCAATCGGCGAGATGGCGGACCCCTTCGCGCCAGGAGACCGCCGCTTTCCAGCCGAGCGTCATTTCGATCCGACGTGTGTCGGCAACGAAGAACGGCTGGTCGCCGGTGCGTTCGCGCTCATAGCGGATCGAGACGTCACGGCCGGTGATGCCGCTGATCTCCTCCAGCAGCATGCGCAGGCTGATCGCGTTTTTTGGTCCGCCACCGAGATTGAATGCCTGTCCGCTGGCCTCCTCGATCCGGGCAAGTGCCGCGCGATAGGCCGCAACGGCATCGGAAACATGAAGGATGTCGCGCACCTGGTTGCCGTTGCCGTAGATCGTGATGGGGCGGCCGGACAAGGCGCTGAGCAGAAAATGCGCCACCCAGCCCTGATCCTCAGTGCCGAACTGATGCGGCCCATAGATGCAACTCATCCGCAGCACAACGGTCGGCAGCCCGTAGGATTTGGCATAATCGAGCACATATTGATCGGCCGCGCCTTTGGAGCAGCCATAGGGTGTGCAGAAATCCAGGCCGCGGTTCTCGCCGATGCCGTTGGCACGGATAGCGGGATCACTAGGCACCCAACGGTTATCCTGCTCGAACACCGCGATGTCGGGGAGCCCGCCATAAACCTTGTTGGTGCTGGCGAAGATCACCGGGATGCATCGGTCGCTTCGACGGGCGGCTTCGAGAACGTTGAATGTTCCCCGAAGATTTATGTCGAAGTCTTCGCTCGGCTGCACGAGGCTCGTGGTCACGGCCGTCTGCGCGGCAAGATGGAATACAGCCGCCGAATTCGCCACAAGCGGCAGCAAGGCGTCCGCGTCCCGGACGTCGACGGTTTCCACGGCGATGCGATTGCCATGCTTCTGCTTCAGCCATGCCAGGTTCTGTTCGACACCGGGGCGACTGAAATTGTCGATGATCAGAACCGGGGTCGCGTCGGACAGCAGGCTGTCGGCGAGGTTCGAGCCGATGAAGCCGCTGCCGCCGACAATCGCGACGTGGGCTTCGCGAGGGTTGCGCAAGTCGGACGTCATGATACCAGCCCCCGCTCTTCCAGTTCGCGTCTCATGTCGGCGCCGCGGTCGATTGCGACCGTGCCGCGCACCCAAGCGACAAACTCATCCAGGGAATTCTCCAGCTGCAGCCGTGGTTCAAAGCCGAGCAGATCGCGTGCTTTCGAGATGTCAGCAAAGCAGTTTCGAATGTCGCCCGAGCGTGCCTTGCCAAGGATTTCCGGCGAGCGCTCCGGCACATCCATCGCATCGGCCAGCAGCCGGGCGACCTCGCTGACGGCATAGGCGCGCCCGCTGCCGACATTGATGACATGGCCGCGCGCCTGGCGTTGTTCCAGCGCGAGCCGAAAGGCGCGGGCGACATCGCGCACATGCACGAAGTCGCGCTTCTGCTCGCCATCTTCGAATATCATCGGCCGTTGGCCATTGGCCAGCCGCGAGGCAAAATTGGCGAGTACCCCGGTGTAGGGATTTGACAGCGCCTGCCCGGCGCCGAAGACATTGAACAGCCGCAACGCCACCGCATCGATGTCATAGGCTTCTCCGAAGATCAGCACCGCGCGTTCCTGCGCGTATTTGGTCAGGGCGTAGATCGAGGCGAGGTCGACCGCTTTTTCCTCGTCCGTCGGCAGCGGCGACAGGACGTCGCCCTCCGCCGACAAGGGATTCCATTGCCCGTTCCTGACGCCTTCCGGCCGCCGCCGCGCATTGCCGACGCGCCGGCCGTCCGGCGACGCATAGAGACCCTCGCCGTAGACGCTCATTGACGAAGCGACGACGATCCGTTGGACCGGGTGTCTGATCAGTGCTTCGAGCAGGACAGCGGTGCCGAGATCGTTGGTTCCGACATAGCGGGCGATCTCATACATCGACTGACCGACACCAACTTCAGCTGCTAGATGAATGACGGCATCGACGCCCTGCAGCGCACCAGCGAGCGCATCACGGTCGCGCACGTCGCCCCTGATCAGCTCGGCTCCGGCCGGAATGCTTACCGCTTCCCCGCCATGCACCTGGTCCAGCAGCGCGTCGAAAATACAAACTGCGTAATCGTGCTCAATGAGTTCTTGGGCGACATGTCGGCCGATAAAGCCACAGCCGCCGGTGACCAATATGCGTCTCACGACAACTCCTCACGCAAACCCGCCTTGGCGTTCCGAACTTTTTCGCAAAAGCTTTGTTCCCTGAGCATCAACAAAGATCGATCCGCGGTACGCCAAGCGCACGCTGGAACATTGCAGGCTCTTCGATGTTAGAGCCTAGCGATCGGCCCGTTACGGCGCGCCACCAATCATCCGATCATCGGGATTGATGGGTCTGAAAATCGGCGAGGGAAGGCCCGGTTGCTAACCTTGGGAACCGAACGGAGATTTCAATGTCACAAGCAAGGACGACGACCGATCATGACGAAATCCGCCAATGGGTCAGCGACAGAGGCGGCCGCCCTGCCGTGATACGCACCTCGGGCAAGGGCGGTATCCTGCGGATTGACTTTGGCGAGCCGGAGGAAACGCTGGAGCCCATCGAATGGGACGAGTTCTTCCGGATTTTCGACGAGAATGATCTGGCCTTCCTTTTCCAGGAAGAAACGGGCGGCGGTAACGCCAGCCGTTTCAACAAGTTCATCGAACGTAGCCAGAGCGCCTGACGGCTCGTGTCTAGTGCCGACTGCTGAACGAGACCTCGCGCTGCTCAAAGTGTCGCCCGGCTTGGATGCCTCAAGAAACAATCCGCACCGGTACCGACTTTCCGGCTGGGACATGAGCCTTCTTGGCCCGGTGCCAGAGCGGGACCAGTGGGTTGAGTTCCGGATAGTAGCCGGCGCAATTGCCCTCGGGAATCGAATAAGGCGTAACGCGCAGGCCGTGAACGCGCCGCTCTACACCATCATGGGCATGGGTTTCGAGAGTGATATCCTGGCCCGCGCGCAGGCCGAAACGCCGGATGTCCGCCTCGTTCATCAACAGCACCATGCGCGTGCCATGGATGCCGCGCAATCTGTCGCTGTAGCCGTAGACGGTGGTGTTGAACTGGTCATTGGAACGCACGGTGATCAGCGTCAGCACCCGATCGCCGGAAAGGTCGATGTCGGGATTTGCCTCGAGCATGGTCGGCAACTTGAAATTGGCCTTCTTATTGGGCGTCTCCCACACGCGCTTCGACGCCTTGATGTCGCGATGGAAGCCGCCCGGGGTGAGAAACCGCTTGTTGAAGTCGCGAAAATGCTGGGGGTAGCACCGCTCGATCTCATCACGGATATGGGAATAGTCGGCAACCCATTGGTCCCAGGGAATTGAACTCCTGCCGGGCACCGTAGCCATGGCGAGTTCCGCAACGATCTTCGGTTCCGAGAGCAGATTTGGCGAAGCAGGGGGCCGCGAGCCAAAGGAGCCGTGTATGCAGGCGGTCGAATCTTCGACCGAAACCGTCTGGTCACCGCTCGCCTCGCGATCTCGTTCGAGCCGCGACAGGCAGGGTAGCAGATAGGTAACCGCCCCCGGAAAGAGATGGCTGCGGTTAAGCTTGGTCGCGATCTCGACATGCAGGCTGAGTCGACGCCAATGCTTTTCGATCAGGCCGGTCTCGGGCACCGCACGGACGAAATTGCCACCCAGAGCGATAAAGCCCTTCACCGATCCGCCGATGACGCCCTCGCAGGTCTCCACGGTGTCGAGGCCTTTCTGGCGCGGTGGCTGGAAGCCATAGAACTCGGCGAACTTGTCCAGTGGAGCGAGTTCGGGTTTCTCGGTTATGCCGACCGTGCGCTGGCCCTGGACATTGGAATGGCCGCGCAGGGGCGAAATGCCGGCGCCGGGTTTTCCGATATTGCCGCGCATCAGCAGCAGGTTGCACAGCATCTGGACGTTCTCGGTGCCATGCCTGTGTTGCGTCAGGCCCATGCCGTAATTGCCGATCACCGCCTTCGAAAGACTGTAGACTTCTGCGACATGCTCCAGATCGGCCCGCGCAATGCCTGACCGGCCGACAATCTCATCCCAGCGGGCGGCGCGCAGATAGGCTTCGAAATCGGCGAAGCCATGCGTATGTTCGGTGATGAAATCGACATCCAGGAGCCGCTGATTGCCGCGTTCACGCGCAGCGTCGTCGAGCGCCAGCAGAGCCTTTGCAATGCCGGTCATGGCTGCAATGTCGCCGCCGCCGCGGATTTGAAAGAAGTCGCTGGACATCTTGGTTCCCGGGCCGGGTGACAGCATGTCGACGGGATTTTGCGGGTTCTTGAACCGTTTTAGTCCCCTTTCCGGCAAAGGATTGAAGGTGAACACCGGCACCTGGCGTCGACGTGCCTCCTGCAATGGATGCAGCAGCCGAGGCGCGGTTACGCCGGTGTTGTGGCCGAAGAAGAACATCATGTCGCATTTCGCGAAGTCGTCGAGTTGTACGGTGCCCACAGGGGAGCCGATAGACTCCGGCAAACCCACCGAAGTGGATTCGTGGCACATGTTGGAAGAGTCCGGCAGGTTGGATGAACCGTAGATGCGCGCGAAGAGCTGATACATGAAGGAAGCCTCCAGCGAGGCTCGACCGGAGGTGTAGAAAACGACCGATTTCGGATCGAGTCGCCGCAGCTCTGTGGCGATCTCGCGGAACGCACGATCCCAGGCAACCGGCTCGTAGCGGTCGCTGACGGGATTATAGCGCAGCGGATCGGTAAGCCTGCCCTGCTTTTCCAGATCGTGATCAGGCCAGTCGAGCAGCTCCGTCACCTTGTGCTCTGCGAAGAAAGAAGGTCCGCAACGCAGCTTCGTCTGATCCCACATCGTTGCCTTGGCGCCGTTTTCGCAGAATTCAAAAGGCCTTGGCTGGGCCGGTTTCGCCCACGAGCAGGAAACACACATATAACCGTCCGCCTTGTTCTGCTTGAGCAGCGTGCTCCATATCCCTGAAAGCAAAAGGCCTTCGCCGCGCGCCTTGCGAGCCAGGGACCGAAGCGACCCCCAGCCGCCGGTCGGATGGTCGTATTTCTTTATCTCGATGTGATCGGTTACGGCGGGTTTCATGTCAGTCATCCTTGCACGAAGACTAAACAAACCCGACCCGCGACCAATTGTTCCCGCTGGCTCTGCGAAGCCGCAACCTCTTTCGAGCAGAGCCTGGAATGGCGATGTCTCGGAGCGCATGCGACGCGCGGCAGGCGCCGTCGTGGGAACATTTCCTTTGGTCAGCGATTGAAACACGACGCTGAGCACGACCGGAGCGGACGCGATGGGCATCTTGTCAGATATAGACAGAAAGCTGTCGGATAACCTTTACGAGTACGAGACCAGTCTCAGCGATCCTGCAGGGGATCTCCCCAAGGAGGTCGAGGAGAAGGTCGAACTGCTGATGCCGTTCGTCCAGCCTGACGCTCGCGAATTGGTCCGGGCGCAGATCCTGGGCCTCATTCACGAATATAGGAAGGGCGAGGCAGCGTCGCGCTAGGTGCCGGCCGCTGGGTGGGTCGATGACATGAATACCGGGCGATCCAAATCGAAATCACATACCAGACTCGCAGTTGTCTCGCGCCGGGGAGGGCAATCGTGTGACAGCAACGCGAGAAACGCATAGGATATATTCCGCCGGTAAATTCCAAGGTCGACTTCGCTCCCTATGCGTTATGTTGATTGCTACGGCGTTGACCGCATGCACGTCTTCGACAGACCAGGTATACCAGCAGTCGAGAACTGCGGCCTCCGCCGCACAGACGGCATCGATGGTCTTGGAAGCCTGGCTTGCTGGAGCGGCACCCCGGAACTACACGTCGCTGACATTGCAATCCGTCAGCCACATCTGGTCCGATGCCGAAGCGCAAATCCGATCGGCCGGTTCACCGGAGGACTCCGACCGAGCGGAGCTCATCAAGGCTCTCGAGCAGCTGTCGTCGGCGGCAGCAAGAGCGCAGACGGGATTACGGGATCGTGACCGCGCCAAGGTTGAACAAGCGGAGCGGGACCTGCGAAGAGCCGCCACGACGCTGGCCGCCTACGCCAAATCCTTGGCGCCGCAACAATGAAAAAGCTGCTCGAAATATCGTTGGGTGTCGTAACCAGCATTGGCGGCTTTCTCGAGATCGGCTCGATGGCTACGGCGGCTCAGGCCGGTGCGGCATTCCATTTCCAGCTGGTCTGGGCGGTCGTTCTGGGGACGATCTGCATCATCTTTCTCGTCGAGATGGCGGGTCGGTTCGCCGCTATAAGCCATCACACCATCGCCGATGGAATTCGCGAGCGATTTGGCTTCAACGTCTTTCTTTGGCCGCTGCTCGCGATCTTGCTGATCAACTTCCTGGTCATGTCGGCAGAGATCGGCGGCGTCGCCATTGCACTCGAACTCACCACCGGGATCGGTTTCCAGTGGTGGGCGCTGCTGGTGGCGTTGCTGGCGTGGTTGTTTCTCTGGAAAGGGACGTTCGGCCTTATCGAGAAAGGTGTTTCGATGCTCGGTCTGGTCACTCTGTGCTTTGTGGCCGGCGCCGTGATGCTCAAGCCCGACTGGGGTCAGGTCGCGGCGGGCGCGGTTCCCACGCTGCCGGCTCATGACCGGGCCAATTACTGGTTCATGGCCGTCAGTATTCTTGGAGCGTCGATCTCGCCCTATCTGTTCATGTTCTACTCGTCGGGCGCCATCGAGGACCAGTGGGACAGAAGTTATCTCGGTGCCAATCGCGCTATTGCGTCCCTTGGAATGACCTTTGGCGGCACGATCTCCATCGGTGTGCTGATCGTTGCCGCTCTCGTGCTTCCCGCCCACGGCATTGACCAGGTGGACGACTACCATCAATTGCCGCTGATGCTGATCCCGGTATTCGGCTTCTGGGGGTTTGTCCTGTTTGTCGCTTCGCTAGGCATTGCCTGCTTCGGCGCGACGCTCGAGGTCGGGCTGCAGCAAGCCTATCTCGTGGCCCAGGGCTTCGGCTGGACATGGGGCGAGGACCAGAAGCCGCGCGACAATCCAGGCTTCAGCACGGTTTACACGTTGTCGTTGTTCCTCAGCGCCTTGCCGATCGCTTTTGGCCTCGATCCGTTGAAGCTGACGATCTTCTCCATGGCTTTGACGGCTGCCAGCCTGCCGTTGAGCGTGATTCCCTTCGTCTTCCTGTTGAACGATGAACGTTACGTGGGCAAGCATTGCAATGGGATGATCTCGAACGCGGCGGTCGTCTTCATCATCGCACTTGGTTTCGTGCTGGCGGTCGTGACCATCCCATTGCAGATATTCGGAGGCACGTGATGGATCTGGTGCGCGACATTCTGGACAAGCAAGTGGTCGACCGCGAGCAGGTCAAGATCGGCAAAGTCGATGGGCTGGTGGCCGAACTGAGGCCGGGCAAGCCGCCCAGAGTGGCTGCGATCGAACTTGGGTCCATCACCCTGGCGCGTCGGCTTGGTCCGCGGCCCGGCCGCTGGATGATGCGATTGGCGGCAAAGCTGGGCGGCAAGGACCATGGCGAGCCGCATCGGATCGCCTGGAACAAGGTGCGCGACATTGGCGTCGATATCGAGTTCGACATCGATGTGCGCGAGACGGCGATCTTCGATTGGCAGAACTGGCTGCGGGACCACGTCATTGGCCGCATCCCGGGAGCGGGCTGATGAGGACGGTCAATCTCGAACAGCTTGCCGGGCGACGCGTGCTTTCGCAGCGCGGGGAGAGCGTCGGCTATATCGAGGAGATATGCGCCGAACAGGATGGGGATGATCTCGTGATTATCGAGTTCCATGTCGGTATCTATGCCGCATTCGAGCGTCTCTCCGCTTCAGCCATAGGCGCTGCGGTTCTCGACCTGTTCCGGCTACGCCGCGGCGGCGGCTTTTATCGCATTCCCTGGGACAAGATCGACATCTCCGATCCTGCACGGCCCAGGCTGCTATGTTCAAAAAAAGACCTTTCCCGAATGGAAGGCGGCCGCGAACATCCGCAGGGTAAAGGCCAGACCAGAACCTGACGAAAAGAGAGCTTGAAAGCCACGCGTGGAAGATTTGTCCGATGTCGCTAAGTGGCCTTGCTGCTTTCGACGTACTGCGCCAGCTTGTCGAGAGTCTGATAGCCGAATTCGACCGCGCCGAAGCCGATCCCCGCTTCGCGCTGAGCCTTCGTTGGATGCAACGATGCAACTGTCGCAAAGTGATGACGGTCTTTGCGTCGCTCTGTTCGTCAACGTGATGGTGGTGCGGAACAAGCCATGATCGTTGTCTTTTCGGTGCCGTGATTGAACTCGATCAAGTGCGGCCTCTCGATGCGCCGGAATTGCACATGGTTCGTATATCGCTTGCCGTCGAGCGCGGTCATGTCGAACCGCCATTCGCCGCCGACGCGAATATCTAACGATTTCGTATCAATCTTGACCCGGCCGGGCCGAACCACTGGGGAAGATGGCGCGGATCAGCCCATGCGGAGAAACCAGCTCTCGTGGCGCGTTGATCACGCGCGAGAGGACGCTCTCTCGATCAAGCGCGAGTGGACAGAGCCGATTCATTTTGCCTCGCGTTTGCGGGCATTGGGCTTTTCCTCTTCCTTCGTTTCTCTACGCAACCCAGTCGATCCAGCCAGTGCTCCCAGACTTCCCTTTGAGCCGCCAACCAAACCTCGATGGTGCGAGAGCTTCCCTCTGCAACGAGCACGTCCTGACGCGCCCGTTCTTTTCGGACGTAACGAGGCCGCTGCTCGCTAGAATGCCGATGTGCTTCATTAGGCTCGGCAGCGCCATTTCGAACGGCTTCGCCAGTTCTCCGACAGACGCCTCACCCTCACATAGCCGCATGACTATTGCCCGACGGGTCGCGTCGGAGAGGGTCCTGAAAATGTGGTCGAGTTGCATCGATGAAGCTCACTATAACGGGGGCAAACCGTCTATGAACGTTAGCCAGAAAAGCTAACTAAAAACTTGAGAGCATCGTCGTCAATCGAGTTCGCGAACGCATGAATCGACAGCGCATCGGGCCGGTTTATCAGTTCACGCCTTAGCGAAGAATGGCGGCGAGTATGAAGACCGCAGCTGCCACGAGCACGGCTATGGCAATCACCAAGATGGGCCAGTTGTTGCCGGGTAGTATGTCGGCTCGGTTCTCCATCGGCCGCATCGCATTGGCAAAGCTTGCTTGGTTCTTGAACCGCGACTGTCGTTTGGGAGATGGTTGCCCGGCGTCATTGGGTGTATCCGCCGCCTCAGCGTCGGTGCTGGACGGCGCGGCGGCTGGGTCGAACCCCGGCGTCTTGTCCAGCCCCGATTCCGTCCAGGCATGGGCTGTCTTCGCCGCAGGTTTCCGGTCCGTGGATGTGGCCATGATCGCCTCCTTTGCAGTCAGAACTTCTGTCTGGCTCGGAAGGTTCCAATCTATTGGATAACCCGCGGCGGCCTAAATTCCCGGGCAAAATCTCCGGAACATGGTTCTGGCCGCGGCGTTGAACGTCATGACACGAAATGAGCCGAAGAGGGACGGCGTCGCCATCGAAAGGGCAGTCGAATGTATCCCTTTGCTTTTCTGCATGAATTGGCCGCCGCCAGAGGCGATGGCCTTCGGCCCGAACTTGTCCGCCTGATGAAAGCGCGCGCAGTGCTCACAGCGCCGGGAATTGCACAGCTCCGGAAAAGGCGCGGAGACGATTTCGAACAGGCGGGGCCAAATCCCGTTGGACATGCCGGGGCCGCGCTTCCGGACGGGGTTTTGCGTTTTTCCGGCCGGGCCGGCGCGGAACCGCCGCGAGCGAAACGCCGTCGCGGCTCCAGAGCATAATCGCCTGCGGATGGATTCAGGTGATGGATTCAAATGAGGCGTAGGCCGTTCGAAGACTGTCGCCGCCCACTTGCGCGGATCCATAGGGCGGCCAGGAGCAGCGCGGCTCCGCCATAGAGCAGGCCGGCGGGAATCCACATCACCAGGCCAGCGAGTTGCTGATCCTCGAGCGGGCTGAGGTCCCACAGCTTCGAGCCGATGGCATTTTCCGGATACCAGAGCCTCGGCGAGACCACGAGCAACACCCCGAGCAGGCCGGTGTGCACAGAGGTGAAGAAAAGATGCATGACGGCCCTGCCACAGGCTTGTTCGTGGCCGGGCCGAGGCAGCAGCACCCACCAGAACAGGAGCCCGGTGCCGAGGAAGCTGGCGTGCTGGGCATAGTGCAAGGGGCCCTGTTGGAGGGCAGCCTCGAACAATGCCGGCACGTGCCATGCCCATATCGCCGCTCCGTGCAGGATGGTGGCGACCACAGGGCGGCTGATGAATGCCCAGATCGCCCGAAGCATGCCTGCACGCGCGGCCACGCCGAGCCCCTGGCGCACCCGCATCGGCAACGCCCACATCATCGGCGCGGTCGGGCAGGAAGCGACCAGCAGAGGCGCCGCGACCGCCATCAGCAATTCGTGCTCGATCATGTGAGCGGCAAAGATGCGCCCGCCTAGGGCATGGATCGGACTTACCAGCGCCACCGCCAACACGGCCCAGCCGGCGGCAAACAGCAACGCCCGCCGTGATCGCATGGGGCGCCCGCGTCCGCTCCGCCGCCAAAGCCGGATGGCGCCCGCAGCGTAGAGCGACGCGGCTGCCGCGAGCGGCAACGTGATGGGAAGCGCCAGCGTCCAGCCGGCTTCGGGGGCGCCGCTGCCATAACAGATCGAAGTCGAGAAGAGCGCGTCGAAGCTCATCGCCCGCACCCGCCGGGGAACAGCACCGATGAAGTCTGATTGCGATCCGTCACGCGGGACATCCATTGAAGATGCTTCAACGCGCGAAAGGCCCGGAAGTGGCAGTAGCCGGCAGTAAAATTTATCTTCGATGTGCCGCGGCCGATCTGGGTTATTTCGCTGTCAAAATCAGTATGCATGCGACGGAACCGGCGCACTGCAGAAATGTTTACCCGTCATGCAATCGGAGATGTGTCATGACCGAGGACGAAAACCGCTATGAAACCGGCGCGACCAAACACCCCGCCAAAGTCGGCGCGGATGCTGCGGATGAATTCTCCCAGGCTGCGGCCGGCAACAGGAAGCCTCCCGGTGGGATTGGGCTGACGCGGCGGATGGGCGAGGTGGACGACAAGACGCGCCAGTCGGAAGGGCAAGACCCGCCAAGGAAAAGCGCGCCTAAGCAAGCCACCCCGAGCCCGGCAACCGAAAAGACGTCCGGCGCCGGCCCGGCGGTCGCCGAGCGCTCGAAGGACGCCAAGGCTCCCAAGGGCGGCCGGCAGCCAGGCGCTTACGTCAAGACGTGATTGGCGGCGCGGGACAGGGTCAGCCCATCATCGTCTTCAGGGGCTCCTGGGCAAGGTTCTTTTCTATCTCCTGTCGACCCGGCGTTTCCTTCAGCGCGGTGCGCATGTTCTTGCGGTATTGATCCGGCATGCGCGGCGGCAGCATAGGCTCGTAGGCGTCGACGACGGCCTCTATGATCACGGGGCCCACGGTGGCGAAAGCGGCATCAAGAACGCCTTCAATGTCCTCGGGCCGGGTGATGCTGTAGCCGATGCCGCCCATCGCCTCGGCGGCCAGGGCGAAATCGATCGGCTGGAGTTCGCAGGCAAATTGCGGGTTGCCGAGAAACATCATCTGCTCCCAGGCAATCTGGTTCAGCATGTTATTCTTAATCACGAGGAGCTTGAGCGGAACCTTGTAGCGCACCGCCGTCGAAAATTCGCCAAGCTGCATGGCGAGCCCGCCGTCGCCAACCACTGCGAAGACTGGCCGGCCCGGGAAGGCTATCCCGCCGGCAATCGCATAGGGCAACCCACAGGCCATCGATGCGAGCGACCCGGAGACGGCGAAGTCCTGACCCGCCTTGATATCGATATGGCGGGCGGCAAGTTCGGTATTTTGGCCGGAGTCGGTGGCGAGGATGGCGTTGGCCGGCATGCGGTCGCCGAATGCCTTCACCACGCGTTGCGGCTTGAGCGGCACGTCGTCCTTGCCTTCAGCCTCGGCCATCATGCCGCGCCAGCGCCGCACACTCTGCCGGGCCTGTTCGAGAAATGACCTGTCCGTTTTCTGCTTCAATCTCTTGTTGAGCAATTGCAGCGTGACGGCGGCGTCGCCGACCAGGCCAGCCTCGACGGGATGCCGCAGGCCTATGCGCTGCGCATTGCGGTCGATCTGGATCCCGCGCGCCTTGCCGGGCTTGGGGTAGTATTCGATGTAGGGAAAGGTCGAGCCGACGATCAGCAGCGCCTCGCACTGCTCCATTATTTCCTGGGAGGCCAAAGTTCCCAATATGCCTATGCCGCCGACGACGTTCGGATGATCGTCCGGCAGCACGGCTTTGCCGAGCAGGGCCTTGGCGACGGGTGCGGCGAGCAGATCGGCGGTCCTCTCGAGCTCCGCCTTGGCATGCAGCGCGCCGCGTCCTGCGAGGATCGCTACTTTCGAGGCCGTGTTGAGAATGTCGGCCGCGAGATCGAGCTGGGCCTCGTCTGGTTGTTTGCTTCCTTCGAACCACCGGTCCGGCGTGTGCTTCGGCAGGTTGCGCATCGAGCGCTTCGCCGATGTCTGCTCCTGGACGTCGCTTGCTATCGACAGATGGGAAACGCCGCGTCCGGCAAGCGCGGAGCGGCAGGCCAGGCCGGCAACGCTTTCCATATGCGCCGCGTCGGCGACATGGGCGTTAAAGACGGTGACGTCGTTGAAGACACGGGTCAGATCGACATCCTGCTGTGTGAAGGTCTCGATCAGATCGTGGAATTGCATGCCGGTTATGGCCAGAACCGGCGCCTGATCGAGCTTTGCGTCGTAGAGGCCGGTGAGCAGGTGGGTGCCGCCCGGTCCGGAGGTGGCGAGACAGACGCCGAGCTTGCCGGTCCATTTTGCATAGGCCGTCGCCATGAACGCCGCCGATTCCTCGTGCCGCACCTGAACAAAACGGATCTTGTCCTGTCTGGTGCGCAGCGCCTCCATGATCCCGTTGATGCCGTCTCCCGGCAGGCCGAAGATCACGCGCACATCCCATGCGATGAGCGTGTCGACAAGTATCTCGGCGGTGTTGGGCATCGTAGCCTCCTCTGGTGTTGATGTGCTTGGCTTGGCCGGCGTTGCGGCGAACGGCACCTCGCTTCCAGCCGTTCGAACGCGCGGGCGTGGACATCTCGCGACCAGCGGCCGAACGGCGGACGGGCCGGGTTGTTCCATCGAAGCGGCAAAGCTGCCGCGAGCGAAAGCGCGGAACCGACACGGCATTTCGATGCAGCTTTCGCGAGGCAGTCCGGGGAGTCCGATACCCGCAGTCGACAAAGCGCTTGTTCGACGCCGTTCGGAACGATCCAGCCGCCTTGCCATTACCAAGAAAAGGCCCGGGTCCGAACACCTTGAGGAAGCGATGACCGGACGCCGAACCCATGAGCAGCAAATCCGCATCATCGAAGAACGGGAGAACACCAAGAATGCCGGCAAGGATTTTGATGCGAAGGCAGACCTGAAGCGGTCGGCCGCGGAACGAGAAGCGTTGCGCAAGGGATCGGATATCAGGACCGACACATCTGACCTGGTCGATCCCGACGACCGCGATATCCTTCGCGGCAAAAATCAGGAGAGCGTCCACAATTAGAACCGTGCCGACGAATAAGCACGGTTCCTTGCAGATCACTGGATACAGATGGAGCGTGAAAGCAGCGATCGGCGATCGGGCCGGAACCTTACCCGAACGGCATTCGTTCTTCGGTCGACGACTGCTCGTTCGCGCCGGTTGATACTGGCGCCAGACCCACCGTCGCGAGCCGAGAGCCGGCCTCGCGCCGGCAATCCAGCGACCGCCGATAGATCCGTTCGCGATGCCGGACACAAATGAAATCAAAGCAAACGAAAGCGAGAGCCGGCAGCAGCTCCTGCAGATGATGACGACGGAGCATTTCGTGCTGGAGACCGCCAGGGCCGCCACCATCCAGGAGGCCAACCAGCGCGCCAATCTGTTCTTGACGTCGGTGTCGAGCGCCACGATCGCGCTCGCCTTCGTGGCGCAGGTGACCAGGATGGGGCTGCCCTTCGTCCTGTTCAGCCTGATCATGCTGCCTTGCCTCTATTTCATCGGACTGGTGACCTTCGTCAGGGCCGTGCAGGTGGGCATCGAAGATATGGTCCATGCCCGTGGCATGGCACGCATCCGGCACTACTACACCGAGATCGCTCCCTCGATGGCGCGATATCTGGTTCACTCCACCCACGACGATCATCTGGCCTTGTTGGCCGATGTCGGCCTCAGGCCCAGACCCTGGCAGGCCTTCACCAGCACGGCGGGCATGGTGAATGTCGTCAATGGTGCAATCGCCGGCGTCTTTGCGGGCGTCATGATCAAGGCAGTCATCGGGTCGACGCTCGGTCTCGCCGTGGTTGCCGGCATTCTCGCCTTTGCGGTGAGTAATTGGTGCCTGTGGCAATATCATTCGCACAGCTGGGCAGGCGCGGAGCACAAGTTGAAGGTGCTGTTCCCGAGCGGGCCGGATCGTAGTGGCGCGGCCGTGCAACGATCCGAGGGAAGCATCGGAAGAGATGGTGAGCCCGAGGCAGGAAGGGGGACGCAATGACCGATCAGCCGGGGGTCCGCGGAATCTCGGCCACCTGTCGAAAGCGGCCGTTCTCCACCACGTTGAGCTAGTTTCCAATCGGTCCAAAACGTGCCGCATAGCGCTCTGCGAAATTGCTGGAACCAGGGACCCTGCCCAGTTCCGGCGTGGCGGAGAGTACGAGCACGCTTTCCGCAGTGGTCGCGGCCTCTCCAGCGGGCTCGAGAAAGTTCGTCATGTCCCAGCAGCCGTCGCCTGTGGCAAAGAGCTGGCCGAAGCCGGTGTAACGCAGAGCCCTCAAGATAGAGACCGACAAGGATCCCACACCCAAGACCACGACGGGTGGCGATCAGCCTCGAACGCCGCCGGCGCGCGGCTCTCCTCCAGCGCTGCTACTTCAAAGGTGGCGATCGTCTTCGGTGGGGCAGGGTTGCCTTGGCCAAGGGAGGGAAGCCAGAAGGGCGCGCTTGCCGCGACCGACATGCTCGCAGACCCGTTCGAAGGCCTACACACGCGGGCCGAGGACGAATATCGCCAGCAGCACAATAAAAAGCACGGTGGCGATCACGACACCCCACTTGAGGACTTTTCTGGTGCCGCGCAGTTCATCGTCGCGAGATAAATTCTCCGCCATTGCAGAATTCCTACCGGTGAACTTCGATTAATCGAAACGTGGAGCGTCTAGGTGTGGAGCCTCAACAGGTTGTCCTCGGTTAAGGCGAGGCGACTGATGGGCGGTTTTGACTTTAGGCTGCCGTGGAGGCGATGCCAATTATATCTGTGCAGCCAGACCGGCAGTTCGGCGGCGCGGTGGTCGGATGTCGGATAGGCAATGGCGTAGGCCCACTCCCTGAGCGCCGTCTGGATGAAGCGCTCGGCCTTGCCGTTGGTCTTGGGCGTATAGGGCCTTGTCGTGACATGCTTGAGGCCGAGATCGCGGCAGGCCTTGGCGAAGGCCTTCGACCTGTAGCAGGAGCCGTTGTCGGTCATGACGCGGGCGATCGCGACGCCGAGGCTGGCGTAGTAGGCAACCGCCGCCTTGAGGAAGGCGATGGCGCTTTCTTTTTTCTCGTCGGGCAGGATTTGCGAGAAGGCGATGCGGGAGGCGTCGTCGATGCAGACATGGACGAACTCCCAGCCGGCGCCACGCGACTTGCCCTTTTGCGGATCGCCGGTGATGCGATGGCCGACCTGGCTGAAGCGGCCGAGCTTCTTGATGTCGATGTGGATCATCTCGCCGGGGTGCGTAGCGCCGGACCGGTTCGGCCGGCTCGATATCCTTGAGCCGCGACAGCCCGGCGCGCTTGAGAACCCGGCTGACGGTGGCGGGCGAGACACCGACCTCCATGGCGATGTGCCTGCCGGTCCAACGCTGCCGCCGCAGCGCCACGATACGCTCGGCGATCGACGTGGCGGTGGCCTGTGGCATACGGGCAGGTCGCGAGGAACGATCGATCATGCCTTTGCTGCCCTCGGCCTTGTAGCGCTCGACCCAGCGCGCCACGATCTTGGCCGACACGCCGTAGGTGCGCGCCGCATCGGCTTGGGAAAGACGTCCCTCAATGACCGACAGCGCCATCTCCTCTCGACGCAGCGGCGTCAGACGGGCATTCTTGTGGATGTTCATTCGGACCCTCCGGTGAGTGCTGCAGCTTGGTAACTCCAGTCTCCTCGGTCCGGTCCGAATGGACAACCCTCTGAAAGCTCACATCTAGGCCGGTTCCCCTTGCGCGTGCAAATGCCGTCGCCGTGCTCTTGGTGTTCCAAGCAAAACCAAGGCGATGGCTGTTTCGGTCTGGCAAAGCGCACGCTTCACGCCGCGTCGCACTCGCAGACGTGATTTTCGATCCGCGCTGACGCACGCGGGACCGCTGTTCCTTCGGCAAGTCACCTCGGTTCATCGCTCATGGCGACAAGATTTCCACAGCACGACCCGATCGACGCCCGCTGCAAATGGCCCGGTCGGGTGTATCTATGCATGTCACCGGATTCCCCCAAAAAGCTCTAAAGCCTTAATTTGGTCCTCAGCGACCACGCCCAGTTGCGCAGGACGGCGCGTTTCTCTTCGACGGTCAAAAGAGGGTCGACGACAACTTCCATCGACGAGGCAAAAAGTGGCTCCGGGTCCGTCAATGCGGGCCGATAATGCGACGCCTGCGAAACAGCGCCGTAACTGGTCTGTAGCAACCCCAACTGGAGGCGGTTCCAGACAAGATCCGCGCCGGGCTGCAGCCGCTTCTCAGCATCGGAAGGTTCGACAATGGATTTTTCGGCCGCCGGGCTTCCTTGAACCCTGTACGCGAGGCCCTGACGTTCGGCATAGTCGATGGCCGCCTGAGCCGTCGAAAAATCGAGCTCCACTTGGGTCAGCGTGTCACAGCTTCCGGTGTAACCCATCAGGGGCTCGATGACGGATGCGATACGCCGCTCGAACACCAGCCGCCATCCTTTCGGTCGCGCACGGCCCGAGGTCATGACCGACCGGCAAGGCTTGTAGATCCGCGCGACCGCATCAGGCGGGAACTCGGATCTGCCGAATGACAGCGCTCGCCCGCAGTTGTCGTTTGCCGGGCCGAGACTTTGTACGACTGGTGTGACTTCACTTGCTTGCACTTCATTCGTCCCTCCCGTGGAGCGAAGGATGCGCCGGAGGCAGCTAGGTGCCGCCTCCGGCCTGCTCTATGCGTCAGTGGGTGATGGGGATACGCTTCACCTTCGACTGCGCATTCGGGTTCTTCGGCAGCGTCAGGGTGAGAACGCCATTGGCAAAGGACGCGCCTTGACGTTGTCATCCTCGACTTCATAGCCGAGGGGGATGCGCCGCTCGAAGTGGCCGTAGAATCGCTCGGAATAGCCCTTCTCTTCGGTCTCCGACCGCTTCTCGCCACGCAGGGTCAGCACGTCCTCATCGAGCAGGACTTCGATATCCTTCTCTTCCATACCGGGAACCTCGGCGGTGACGCGAAGCTCATTATCCGACTCCGAAATCTCCACCTTCGGCCAGCCGCCATCGAAAGGCGAAAGCTGCCCCGCAGTAGGCAAGCGCGTCTCGAAGCTCCTCAACACGTCATCAAAGAGCCTATTCACTTCGCGGTGAAGCGAAAGAAAGGGATCGCCACCGCTATAGATGCTCTGGGCCTGGTTGTTGTTACGGCCCCACGGGATAAGATCACGCATATTCATCTTCGTTAACCTCCACGTTCAATCGCGCGGCACCGGACGATTGCCGGTGCCTGTCGCTTCTGATTCACGCTGACTTCAGGCCGCGTTCTTTTCGGCTTCGATCTGCCGCGGCGCTGCCTTTGCCGTGCTGCCGGCGATGGCGATCCGGCGCGGTTTCATCTCTTCGGGAAGCTCGCGCTTGAGATCGATGTTCAGCAACCCATTGTCCAGGCTGGCGCCGACGACCTTCACATGGTCGGCCAGTTCGAACCGACGCTCGAAAGCGGGCCCGGCAATGCCGCGATAGAGGTACTGGCCATTGTCCTCGCCAGGTTGCGACCCACTCACAACCAACAGGTTAGGCTGATGAGTGATTGTCAGCTGATCCTGCGAGAAGCCGGCGACCGCCATGGTGATGCGATAGTCGTCCTCACCTGTCTTGGCGATGTCGTAGGGCGGCCAATTGTCTGTCGCGGTGACGCGGCTCGCATTTTCCAGCATGTCGAAGACGCGGTCGAAGCCGATGCTGGACCGGAACAGGGGGGCAAAACCAAGGTTTGTCCTCATAGCCATATCCTCCTTTGAGCAACATGGTTTGCAACAAGGCCTAAGAACCTCCTAGGCTCTACCGGCCCCATCTGGCGACCGGCAATTAGCTATTTATAACAGGACCTTGTGGCTTCAAGAGGGCGCATAGGAAAATTTTCAGCGAGCAGTGAAATTTCTTCGGTGCCCGGTAGATTTCGGATCATAAGGCCGAAGGCTAGTGTCCATATATCAAAACAAATTCGACAATGAGGAAAACCACGCCCCAAGCGATTTTGCAGCCTTCCACCTCGATCGCTGTCCTGCGTGGTTTCGATGGAAGGACATTTCACGCTGGCGGGCCTCGGTGAGAAATGAGTTCGCCGCACACGCTACCGGCTCTCTTGGCATCCGCCATTCACCTACGATTTCGCGCAACCAAGTCAGTTTGCCAGCATTATTAAAAAAAAGCACCGAAGGAAACCCATGTTGCACCATAGCATGCCTCGGGAATTTGAGATCGGTGACGAAGTGGCGCTGACCAGTACGGTGATCACGGTTCTCCCCAGCGGGCGCGCTAGAGTAAGCATCCCATCATATAACCATCCCTATGCGATCGATCCGCCACCTAAAACCCGAGCAGGAGATAAGGTCCTTCTCGTTGGAGATGTTACTCGCGTCGATCGCGAAGCCGATAAATTGACGGTGCGGATTGATTGCGGAGGCCTGATTACCGTCGACAAGGCGGCGATTACCAGGCTGAAGAAGCACCGCCGAGCTCAAGCGGGTTGAAGCCGGACAGGGAAGTTTCTGCGCACGATGCGCTCGTGAAATTCCGCCGTGAACGGCACGTCCTGATCGGAGTTCCGGCAACGCAACGCTCGAAGCCTCGCCAATGACGGCCGATAGGTGCTTATCAGCTG
This sequence comes from Mesorhizobium sp. M0047, assembly GCF_040323315.1. Lineage (NCBI taxonomy): Bacteria > Pseudomonadati > Pseudomonadota > Alphaproteobacteria > Hyphomicrobiales > Phyllobacteriaceae > Mesorhizobium > Mesorhizobium sp. M0047. Next base: position 51,519 of record NZ_JAMYUW010000043.1, read on the forward strand.
TCCGCCGCAGCTGGAATACGCCGTGAGCTTGAGGCCAGGAAGGGATACCACAAATCTGTTACGCCGTCCGAGCGTCGCGGCAACCGTCTACCAGCCTTGCCTGCCATACCACTCGTCAATGTCCCGGCGAACCTGATCCTTCTCCAGGCCGTAACGCTCCTGAATGATGCCTTCCAGTTGGTCGCGTTTACCGCCGATGCGGTCTAGGTCGTCGTCCGTAAGTTTGCCCCACTGTTCCTTGACCTTGCCCTTAACCTGCTTCCAATTTCCTTCGACGCGGTCCCAATCCATGGCAGTGTTCTCCTGGTTTCCGAAATGAAAACGTTATCCGGTAAGAGAAGTTCCTGCTGATTTTGAAACGCGGGCTCACATAGGTACCGCGCCGTGCTTGCCACCAGCACGATCGTTACGCTCGAAAGGCCTTTGCGATCCCTCATGACGCTGCAGAAATCCGTGCCCAAATGCTGGCCCATGCCGGCAAGAGCGGCCGCAGGGTCGTCTCAGCCTTCATCGGCACCGCTTTCGCCCAGGAGACGCCCGAGGCCGCGTCCGTACAATGGCGCACCGTCGCCGACCAGATCCGGCCGAAGGTGCCGAAATTGGCGACAATCATGGACGACGCCGAGCCCGACGTGCTGGCCTACATGACCTTCCCGAAGGAACATCGCGCCAAGCTCCACTCGACGAATCCGATCGAGCGTCTCAACGGCGAGATCAAGCGGCGCACCGAGGTCGTCGGAATCTTCCCGAACGACGATGCGATCGTGCGCCTCGTCGGCGCCCTGCTGCTCGAACAGAACGATGAATGGGCCGTCCAGCGCGCAAGATACATGACACTGGAAACGATGTCGCAGATGAGCGATGATCCTCTGATCAGCTTGCCAGCCGTGGCGCGCTGATCAGCCCGGCCAATGCCGGAGAGCACGGCGACCAAAGCCGTCAGCTACACCACTCCCAGGGACACGATCCGAGAAGCCGCTCACGCGGGCATCCCTGAGCATCTTCAGAGCCTCTTCTTTGGTGAGGCCGCACTTGCGCGCAAAATAGTTTGCCTCGATCGCTCTTTCACGATCCGCCTGAGACTGCCTGCATTGCTTAGCCTTTTTGCTCATCGATCTATCTATCGTTTCGCTGACGGGACCGATTAATCGGGTTGCGAATGTCCCACCCGCGCGAGAGCGCGCAGGAACGTCGCCAATACCAGCGAGCCCAAAATTGCCCTCATCCACAGTTGCCATAAAACCGGGGTCCTAAAAGCCCCGCGCAGGGACGGAGGGCACCGCGAATACTCTCCAACGCGTGCGGTTCGCGAAAGTGCCATCCGGCTAAAAGATTCTGTTCTTCGCGTGCTTTGCGGCGGCGGTCCAGGCGAGCGACTGCGGATTTGCCTGTGGTCGAGGAAACAATGGTTGGAACAGAAGAGGCATTCGCCAGTTTGCTGGCATGCAGTCGGTGTTCGAACAAATTGCGCGGTCGCTGAAAAAGCGGAGAGCCATGCTGTTTGTTGGCGCTGGAGTGTCGATGAGCGTCGGCTTGCCACCGTGGAGAAAACTCATCGAGCACATGGCAGATGATCTCGGCCTGGACGACCAGACGGTCGGCATGCCTGACACGACCTACCAGGCCCTTGCCGAATACTACCGCCTCAAGCACGGCAGCATCGGCCCCCTGCGCAGCTGGATGGACCGCGAGTGGAGCGTTTCTCGGGACAAGGTAAAGCGATCGGAGATCCACAAGCTGATCGTGTCGCTCGATTTCCCGATCATCTACACCACCAATTACGATCGAAACCTGGAAGCTGCTTTCGAGATCTATGGCCGGCCGTTCGTCAAAATCGCCAACGCGAAAGACATCGCCAAAGTCAACGGCGACCTGACACAGATCATCAAATACCATGGCGATTTTGACGACGACACTTCCCTTGTGTTGGCAGAGACGGACTATTTTGACCGGCTTTCATTCGACTCACCACTTGATGTGAAATTCCGGGCAGATGCACTGGGGCGCACCATCCTGTTCATCGGCTACAGCATGTCGGATATGAACATCCGCCTGCTGTTGCACCGTCTGTGGCAGACCTGGCGCCTATCGGGTTACGAGCGGGACCGTCCAAAGTCATTCGTGTTCATGCCGGGCCCGAACGTGGTTCAGGAGGCGGTCCTAGGACGCTGGGGGCTCAACGTCGTGGCTGGGGACGATGAGGATCCGCAGCAGAGCTTGGCAGCTTTTCTCAGCAAGATCGCCGAAGCGAAATGACGGGAGGCCTGGTGTATGCCGCGCACGCATGCATGGGCGTTCCGGTCCATCGAACGTGTCCGCCCCAAGATAGAGCGCTCGTGGGTTCAGAGCTGCCGATAAGATGCGCCGTTTTTCGACGGTGGCTGAATGGCGCCCAGATCTCGACTGCGGCGAAACGGCGAAGCATCGAATCTGCTCTGGAAGGAACCGTGCCGACGCGGCCGAAATGTCCAAGTGAGGACGATTGCCGCTGGGCGCGCCGTTGCGGAAGCGCCTCTCCGCGACATCTGCCAAGCTGCTTCGCGATCGGCAACCCCGTGTCGGTCACCACTTATTTGCGGTCACCGCCCTCGGGCAGGCCGAAGAAGACGACGTTCACGATGGCGAGCCGAAGCTAACGGAGATCGGGCGCGATCCTGGATGCGCTGTCGCCGCGATCTTGGATCCCGGCTCGGTCAAGCGGGAAAACTCTGATTTGCTCGCTTCCCGCAACAGCCGCAAGATTACGGCCGGCGCGGGCGGATCCCGCGATCGTCTTGGTTTTCCATCGCAGCAGCAGAACCGGCAGCCACCTTCGGACTGCACGCTTCTTGCCCGGACCTGTTTTCAAGCAAGCATCTGAGCCGGGGGATCGTGGGATGGCCAGGCTACGGAGGCCAAGTGGCAAGCAAGTGTCGACGATGGTCAGCGCTTAGCGCTCTCGCTTTGCGTATCGGCTCGCGCAAGGAAGCGCTCGGTCGTAGACGGGAGATGGTCTTTCAACCAGTCGGCCATGGCGATTTCTTCTCGCAGGTTCTGCTCGCATACGCGCGCGACCTCGGTCTCACCCAGGGATCGAGCAGCGGCGATGAGAATTGTGTAGGAGGCGATCTCCATGTGCTCGAACGTGTAGCTCGCAAGCGATCCTTTCATGACCTCGTCGCCAGCGAAGATGCCGCTCATTGATTGCGCCATCGCTGTCAGCTTTCCACCGGCATCCTTCAGCCTGGAGGGTCCTTGCCCGATGCGGTCGAGGCAGGTCTTGAGCCGAGCGGCCTGCTGCACCGTCTCTTCGAGATGTTGCCGAATTCGGCTGCTGAGCTCAGGATAATTTTCTATACGGCTCACTTGCCCGTTGAGCATGGTCTCAGCTTGCTCCTCCATGGCATGAGCATCCCTGAGCCACTGCACAAACCATTCGCGCGATTCTGACATTTCGTTGCTCCTTCATAAGCGCTCCAAACTTGCAAAAGGACATATTGTTCCTGAAACGGCCGGACCGTCGAAAGACTTCTGGGCAGCCCGCCACCAGCCTAGCCTGGCGGTTCTGCGCTCGCGCCTTCAACACTTTGCCGCGCGTTTGCCGGCTGTCTGGAATTCCGTTCGCAGCACGACTGTGGCTTGGCGGGCCGTCACGGCGTTCGACCAGGGATGGTCTCTTCAATGAGTTTTGCGTCGGCGTGGTATTCCGCGCGCGGTCATGCGCGTCGGCCAACCATGTCTTTCCCAAGCAGAGTCGACGCTTCGTCTGTCGCCTTCGCCGATGCTTTCCAGCGCCAGATCTGCACAGAGACTCTCGCCCTGAGATCCCTGCGACAACGTCGATTGGCAAGGATCCTCCCTGTGCCGGCTGTGCCAAAAGTCTCGGACCATTCGGCTTGGCGACATTGAACCCGTCCCATGAATTCTGAACGCAGAACGCACGGCGAGTGGAACACTCCGCTTTCAAACCGGTTAGGAGAAATCATTGACGTGTGTGGATCGCTGCGGTCGCCATGTGCGACTGCCGGAGGAAATCGGTCGATGGCCACGAAGAATGAGAACGATCTGAACGAAGCCGAAAGTGGTACCGCAAGGCGCGGTTCGCCGCCCGAGCACAAAGGCGGCGCTCAGGCCCTATCACGGACTCCCAGCATTGAAACCCAAACTCGAGCCAAAGGAGCTGAGCATGCAGAATAATCCCCGGCAGAATCATCCTCGGCCACCCATGCCTGAACAGCAGCAGGATATGCCCGGCTACACCGACGAGATGAATCCCCGCCCAGACCATGGCGAGCAGAGCTATCGCGGCAGCGGCAAACTGACGGACCGCGTTGCGCTGGTCACTGGCGCGGACTCGGGCATCGGACGTGCGGTCTCAATCGCCTTCGCCCGCGAGGGCGCGGATGTGATCATCTCCTATCTTGAGGAGGACGAAGACGCGAAGGAAACGGCCCGATGGGTCGAGGATGCCGGCCGCAAGCCTGTGATCGCGCGCGGCGACATCAGCGACGAACGTTTTGCACGCTCGCTCATCAAGCGTGCCATGGATGAATGCGGCCGGCTCGACATCCTGGTCAACAACGCCGCGCATCAGGCGACATTCGAAAGACTGGAGGATATCACGGCCGAGGAGTGGGATCTCACCTTCAGGACGAACATCTATCCGATGTTCTACCTCTCACAGGAGGCCGTGAAGGTGATGAGACCCGGCTCCGCCATTATCAACACGTCGTCTATCAACGCCACCAGCCCCTCACCTACATTGCTCGCCTACGCCACCACCAAGGGGGCGATAGCGAATTTTACCGCCGGGCTGGCCGGACTGGTCGCGGAGCGCGGCATCCGGGTCAATGCCGTCGCGCCGGGGCCGATCTGGACGCCGTTGATCCCTTCGACGATGCCGGCCGAAAAGGTAAAGGAGTTCGGCAAGAATACACCGCTTAAGCGCCCTGGCCAGCCGGCCGAGCTCGCGGCCACCTATGTGCTTCTGGCCTCGGACGGTGCCAGCTATACGACCGGCGCCCTTTACGAGGTCACTGGCGGAAGGCCGATGCTTTAATGAATTGTCTCGGGGTGAGAAGGCAAGGTCGCGTATCGGGAATAGCGCTCTGGTCGGGCGCGGGCGCAGCTGTTGTGACGAATTTCGCTTGCGTTGCTTTCCAGAGTTAAAGGTCACTCCGCCGCTCGGCCGATCAACGCGAAAAGGAGCCCGAATGACGCTGCCAGCGATAAGATCGGCACGACCCTCCTTGCTGCGCTCATGGACTGCGGGTTTGTTCCACCGTCGCTTCTGCGGCGGGGCAGGGAGCTGGCCCTGCCGCTGCGATCGGTCGCCGAAAGACAACATTTCTGAAGCGGGCATCGATCTTGTCCACCTAGGTGAGGGGACACGGCGCTCGAAGCGGTCATAGGAGCGCTCCGAAACTGGAACCGAAGTCGAAAGTGTTCTCATTGGCATATCCTCCATTGGAAGCGGCACTCCTTAACCTTACCGGCTCCAAAATGGCTTCCGGCATTCTGCGACGCCCGCTCATGACCGCCAGTAACCTATGCGGGCGCATCGACGCGGGCGTTTTCGCACGACGCAACTTTTTGGGCGGCGGCCCGATGGCCGCCGCCTCTGAAGTCACCCGGATCAAGCTTGCAGCAGCTGCTCGGCAGCAGTGACCGGCGGCATCATGCCGTCTTCGACTAGGATGTCTTTCTTCCTGGCGAACTGCAGAACACTGCCACGCGCAGACTCCACGTCGATCTCGCCGGCCAATGCGGCCTTACAGGCGCGGATCGCCGCCCTTTGTTCAGGACTGTTCCCGCACCACTCTGTGACGAACTGGTAGGCATCCACGACCGAGTTCAGCTGCCTGTGGAAGCCAAGTCCGACCCAGACGCGAACGGGCTTTTCGAAGGGCTGAGAAAGCATGGTTTCCTCCCTCCGAGCAGTCAGGCGGCAACGCCGCCCGTCTCTCCCGACTGTCTTGGCGTGATCCAAGGCATCGTCGTTGCGACGTCCTCAAGGATCTTCACGGAGCGGGCAAAGCCGGCGAACGCATCGCGCGCGACTTTCAACGGTATGAGACCATCGAAGGCGCGGTGACAGGCGCGCTTTGCCGTCTCATAGACCATGCCGCGCCGATGCTTCGGCCATTCGTCGAGGAAGTCGAAAGCATCCTCAAGGCAAGCGATCTCTTGAATGAGATCTTCCGAAGCTCTCACGAACACGGGACTCTCAAATGTTCTCACGCTCATCGAAACCTCCAATTGTCTGAACGATTTCAGGTGGTTGAGGATGGTCACCCCAGCAACCGGCAGCGACCTGCGCAAAATATGTGAAGGCCGATTTTCGATGTCAAGACTCGCATGAAGCCAGTGGCGCCATCCGACAAAATTCCTCGGTTCCTGCGTTGACCTGCAGCTCGGAAAAACGGTTGGTCAGGCCATGAGCTAGGCCCCTCCCACACCACATAATCGAAGCTGCCTACGGCCGCGACTTCGGCGATATTGGCGCTGGTTTCGTCCTTGGCGGTGCGACCGGGGCGGCCGTAAGATTTGGCGAGGACGACGTCGAGACTGACCTCGTTTGGCCAGAAGACCTTCTCCGACGAAAGTACGGCGAGGCCTGTCGCATCGGGTCGTACTGTATGCGCACGTGCTTCGGCAGCGATGGCACCGATCGCAACGACACGATTGCCTTCGGGTGGAAGGCGCTGGGCTTTCCCGACGCGCCATAGGCATGCTGAAGCGCGAGACCGGCGATATGTGGCCGAACGTGAACCGCCCGTCCCATCGGCGCAAGAGATGACCGGCGCGGCGAGGGACTGTTGAGGGGACACATGACAACCCGTCGCACCGGTCACGCGCTAGGATTTGAAAGTAGCGGGATATTGGTTATCACGCAATTAAGCAGGAAGGAGTAGGCCCAGCCTTAGGCTCGCCGGGGTTTGGCGGTTATTGGGGTGCTCGCGCGTCGGTTCGCGATCAACGTGACGATGCGCACGCGGCTCAATTCGCTACCTCACCTGGACTGTGCGCAAGCCGCCGCGCCTTGTTTCCACATTTGCGGCGACGAAATCAGCCGTCTTCACACAGATCGCTGGCGGATTTGATCGTCTGCGACGTGTGATCTCCGCATCGTTTGCCAATCAATTGCTGCACTTCGTTCTCGGCTCGATCCACGTCATGCTCCGGCGAAAGCCGACCCACTCACCAATGGGGCTATCACTGTCGATAAGTCCTTCTACCGTGCGACTGCTGGGACCTCCAACTTCCCTGAGGTGAATTCACGCTGTATTTGAAGGGGAGCTTATGGAACCATACCCCCCCAGCCGCGTTCGGGGTCGCGGGACGTGAGTCTCCAAGATTAGGGCGGTAGCATTCGGATTTCAGCACTAATATGGAATTGGAACCGGGAAGCCTGGCCTCAAAGGACGATAGCTGCCGGCCAGCTCTCGCAATCGGCGAGCTTGAACGGGCCCTGCTCCGCAAAGACAATCTGTTTCACCAAGTTCTCGAGGCGCTTCCCGTCGCCATCTACACAACGGATCGGTCTGGCAAGATCACCTTCTACAATCGCGCGGCGGCCGAACTTGCTGGGCGCGAGCCGCAGATTGGAGTAGACGAGTGGTGCGTGACGTTTCGCCTGTTCACTCCCGACGGCAATCCTCTACCGCATGAAGATTGTCCGATGGCCGTGGCGTTGAAGGAGAACCGCCCGATCCGCAATCAGGAGGCTATCGCACAGCGGCCCGACGGTACGCTCTTTCCTTTCCTGCCCTTCCCGACACCCTTGCGGGACGAGACCGGTGAACTGGTCGGGGCTATCAATTTGCTCGTCGACCTCAGTGAGCGGCGGCAAGCGGAAGAAGTCCGCCAGCATCTATCGGCCATCGTCGAGTCCTCGTTCGATGCGATCGTAAGCAAGGACCTGAACGGGGTGATAAAAAGTTGGAATCACGGTGCTGAACGACTCTTTCGCTACCCAGCCTCCGAGGCGATAGGAAAGCCGATCACCATGCTTATTCCCGCCGACCGGCAAGACGAGGAGGTCTATATCCTAGACCGTATTCGCAACGGCGAGCGGGTTGAGAGCTACGAGACGTTTCGTCGTCGCAAGGACGGAAGCCTCGTTCCCGTCTCCCTGACGATATCGCCGGTGCGCGATGGGGCAGGACGCATCGTCGGGGCGTCGAAGATCGCCCGCGACATTTCAGCTGCCAAAGAAAGCGAATACCGCATTCGCGCGTTGATGCGCGAAGTCAATCATCGAGTAAAAAACCAGTATGCTGTGATTCTGTCGATGATCCGGGAGACCAACAAGCGGTCCAGGAACCCGGACGCCTTCGAACGGGACGTTCGCGAGCGCATCATGGCACTTTCTGCCTCGCATGATCTCCTCGTCTCGGATGATTGGAGGGGCGCCAATGTCTTCGAATTGCTGCTGGCACAGTTAAAGCCCTTTGGCAGTGAAGAGCGCATCTCGATGTCCGGGCCATCCGTGGTCCTTGGTCCTAATGCGGTTCAGCATCTCGGCATTGCGTTCCACGAATTGGCAACGAACTCGGCAAAATATGGCGTCCTGGCAGGTGTGTCAGGACAAATAGTGGTGGCCTGGGGGATCGAAACGGCCGAAACGAAATTGTTCAGGCTGACCTGGAGCGAAACGGTCCACTCCAAAATTGAAAAGGTCGCGCACAGCGGCTTTGGAACAGTGGTGCTAACACGTGTGGCGCCGCAGGCCATGGGCGGGACTGGCTGGATTCAGCACCACCCCAACGGCCTGGTCTGGACGCTCGAGGCGCCAGCAGACCTTGTAGAAACCTTCCCTGCCAATAGCTCGGTCGCTTGACGGCCGCGTGACGTGGCGGGCAGCCCAGCCCCGTTTACGCAGTTTCCGGACAAGCGGTCGGTGAACTATGTCTTGGAACCTATTCGCTTGCCGCACGCTTTTGTTCGATGTCAGGAGCGTGCCGTGAGTTCCAAGGCCGGGGAGACTAGGCTCTCGTTCGTTGAGTTTCAGTCGCCGACGCTGGTCGCGAATGCACCCGAGGGCGGCGAATGGATCCATGAGATCAAGTACGACGGCTACCGCACCGAGCTGATCGTTGAGAGCGGCAAAGCGCGAGCCTTCACGCGCCGGGGCTACGACTGGTCGCATCGATATCGACGAATTGTTCAAGCAGCTGCCGGCTTGCCGGTGAAGACCGCGATCATTGATGGGGAGGCTGTCGTTCTCGGTAACACTGGCCTGCCGGATTACCAAGCACTGGAAAGGGAGTTGGGCAATCCAGACTCGGCGAGGCTCGTCTTCTACGCATTCGACCTGCTCCACCTTAACGGGCGCGATCTTCGGCAACAGCCGCTAATGAGCCGCAAGGCAGCGCTGGAAAAGCTGCTGAGGGACACTGCGCCGACACTGACCTATGCCGAACATCTGGAGGTGAGTGGCAAAGAGGTGTTTCAACATGCCTGCCGGATGGGATTGGAGGGTATCGTATCCAAGCGCGTTGATGGCACCTACCGCTCGGGCGTCCAGACCAGTTGGCTCAAGGTCAAATGCGTCAAGAGCGATACCTTTCCCATCGTCGCTTTTGTCGAGAAACTCGGCGCTCGCCCGCGCCGCATTGCATCGCTCTACATCGGGCGCCGCGAGGGCGACCGACTGCTCTATGCCGGGAAAGCGAGAAGCGGGTACACCTTGAGCGCTGCCCAATCCGTTCGAGAGCGGCTTGACCCGCTGATCATCAGCAAGTCGCCTTTGTCAGAGCCCATTGTGAAACCCAAGGCGACCTGGGTGAGACCGGACGTTCTGGCCGAGGTGCAATTCAGCGGCGTCACTGATCGCGGCGTGCTGCGCGAGGCCGTGTTCAAGGGTCTGCGCGAAGACCTCGTGCCGATCCCGGCCAAGCCTCCAGCCCGATCCAAGCGACGCGGGCCAATCCGGAAACATGGCGTTCCCAGCGAGAACATTCTGCAATTGCTGCCCGAAGCGGTCTCGCCCTCCAAGGAAGAGCTTGCGCGTTACTGGGAGAGGGTTGCGGATCAGGCACTCGCCCATCTCGGCCACAGACCGCTGAAGCTGGTCCGCCACGCACTTGGCGCAACCTTCTACCACAAGGGCGCGTTGCCGAAAATTCCGGCCGCCGTGCATCAGTTGCGGGTCCAGAAGCGTGAGGGTGGCGAAGGTGTGCGCGTGTGGGTGGACGACCTTGCCGGCTTGCTGGGACTGGTCGAGATGGACGCTGTGGAACTGCATCCGTGGAACGCCACACTTGATGACATTGAGCATGCTGACCGCATTGTTCTGGATCTCGACCCCGGTAAGGGGGTCGACTGGGATGAAGTCGTTGGGACCGCGCTGACGCTCCGCGACATCATGGAAGCGGAAGGTTTGGAGAGCTGGCCGAAGGTGACCGGTGGCAAGGGCATTCACCTGATGGCCCCGCTTGGGGCAAAGATCACGCACGACAAGGCCCGGCTCCTTGCCCGGTCTTTGGCCAATCGGCTCGCCGAAATGCATCCGGATCGTTACCTGCTTTCCGCCGCGCCGGCAGCCAGAAGGGGCCGCATCTTCATCGATTACCTTCGCAACGGGCGCGGCAACACTGCCGTTGGGGCCTTCTCGCCAAGAGCGCGGCCCGGCTTCCCAATCGCCCATCCGGTAACCTGGAGCCAGATTGAGCAACGGATCCGACCTGATGCCTTTACGATCGACCATCCGTTCAGGGCAGTTGCCAGAAAGGCGGCTTGAATCGCAGGGTTTGTGGAGACGCCGGACGGGAACTGAACAGCGGCACTAGGCGCCTTCGTAGGACGATTCTTCCTGTCCTCTATGATCAAAGCAAAGCAAAGAGTGCCCTAAGGGCGCCAGGTAGTTCCGCCTCGGTCTCCAATGACGGGTTTCTTAGGACGCGAACAGCGTTCGCAGCCGACATCAGCCCCGCTTTCCAACGCAGCACAGCGCAGCCCATCCGCCGGTTGTTCAGATCAGCCGGCCACAGATCGGGTAGGAAGTCCTTGGTCGCCATGTAGACCAAAATGGCGCTTCCCAAGGATGAAACGTAAACGCTGCCCGGCCGCTTCGACACCATGCCTTCAAGGTCCAAACGATCAACCGCCGCGTAGAACTCGGCCCCGCCTCCCGAGATGTGTTGACTGTATTGAAGGACGCCATCACCCGGGCCGATCAATTCCAGCAAGCGCTCCCTCCTTTGCCACAGGGGTTCACGCCGCGAGTCCTTGCCGTTCAGATGCAGCAGGTCGAAGGCAACGAAGATGATCTTGCCCGGCGACCACCGCCAGCCAGCGCCACGGGCCAACCTTCTCCCCGAGAATCGCCACGGAGAGAATGGTGACGCAGAGCGGCGCCAGGAAGATCAGGGCGTAGCACTCCGCCAGCGGAATGGTTGTGAAGGCATAGACGCTAAGCACGCCGGAAGCGATTCCCGCCCACGCACGCGCCTGCACCGCCCAAGGCCGCCTTGTGCGCCAGAAATCACGCCAGCGTTCGTCCGCTGGGCGCGTGAAGATGAGGAAGAAACCTGCAAACAGGGTTATGAAAAATCCGATCTCGAAGACCGACAGCTGTCCGCCCAGGCTTTTGACAACGGCATCGCTGCCCGAATAGCTTGCATAGGCGATCAGGGCGAGCAGGATTCCGTTCGGCACGTTTTTCCATTTCCGGGGAGAGAGTGGTTTGAAAATACTGGCGCTCGGTGCGCATC
>NZ_JAMYUW010000044.1:0-59712 GCF_040323315.1 Mesorhizobium sp. M0047
TCGTGGCCGAAGCCTACATCCTGACCAAGGACGAAGGTGGCCGTCACACGCCGTTCTTCACCAACTACCGTCCGCAGTTCTACTTCCGCACGACCGACGTGACTGGCATCGTGTCGCTGCCGGAAGGCACCGAGATGGTGATGCCGGGCGACAACATCACCGTCGATGTCGAGCTGATCGTGCCGATCGCCATGGAAGAGAAGCTGCGCTTCGCCATCCGTGAAGGCGGCCGCACCGTCGGTGCCGGCATCGTCGTCACCATCAAAGAGTAATTTGGACTTAAACCGATCTGTCGCGGGCGCTGCCCGCGCCGCGCCAGAACAAGGAAGTGACGCATGAACGGACAGAATATCCGCATCCGCCTGAAGGCGTTTGACCACCGCGTGCTCGACGCGTCGACGAAGGAAATCGTGTCGACGGCCAAGCGTACCGGTGCCAACGTCCGCGGGCCCATTCCGCTGCCGACGCGGATCGAAAAGTTTACGGTCAACCGGTCGCCTCACGTTGACAAGAAGAGCCGCGAGCAGTTCGAGATGCGCACGCACAAGCGTCTGCTCGACATCGTCGATCCGACCCCGCAGACGGTCGATGCTTTGATGAAGCTCGATCTGGCCGCCGGTGTCGACGTCGAGATCAAGCTCTAAGGGAATGAGAGCGCGGTAAGGGGCGGTGCCCCTGGCCCGGAACTCTAAAGGAATTGAACCGATGCGTTCAGGTGTGATTGCAAAGAAGGTGGGAATGACCCGCATCTACAACGATGCCGGGGAACATGTTCCCGTCACCGTTCTCCAGATGGAGAACTGCCAGGTCGTGGCCCAGCGCACGCAAGAGAAGAATGGCTACACCGCCGTTCAGCTCGGCGTTGGCCTTGCCAAGGTGAAGAACACGTCGAAGGCGATGCGCGGCCATTTCGCGACCGCTTCCGTCGAGCCGAAGGCGAAGGTCGCCGAGTTCCGCGTCTCCGCCGACAACATGATCGACGTCGGCGCCGAGATCACCGTCGAGCATTTCGTCGCCGGCCAGAAGGTCGATGTGACGGGCACGACGATCGGCAAGGGTTTCCAGGGCGTCATCAAGCGCCACCACATGGGCGGTGGCCGCGCGACGCACGGTAACTCGGTCTCGCACCGTACGCACGGTTCGACCGGCCAGCGCCAGGACCCGGGCAAGGTGTTCAAGGGCAAGCATATGGCTGGCCACATGGGCGACACCCGCGTCACCACGCAGAATGTCGAGATCGTCTCGACCGACGCCGACCGCGGCCTGATCCTGATCCGCGGTGCGGTTCCCGGATCGAAGGGCGCCTGGATCCTGGTCCGCGATGCGGCCAAGGTGGCACTGCCGGCCAATGCGCCGAAGCCTGCCGCGATCCGCGCCGTTGCGGCAGCTGCTAAGAACGAGGCTCCGGCCACAGAGGGAGCGGAATAATGGATCTCAAGATCACAACGCTTGGCGGCAAGGACGCCGGCAAGGTGAAACTCTCCGAGGAGATTTTCGGCCTTGATCCGCGCGAGGACATCCTGCAGCGCGTCGTGCGCTGGCAGCTCGCCAAGAAGCAGCAGGGCACGCACAAGGCCAAGGGCCGCGCCGAGATCGCGCGTACCGGCGCCAAGATGTACAAGCAGAAGGGTACGGGCCGCGCCCGCCACCATTCGGCACGCGCTCCGCAATTCCGCGGCGGCGGCAAGGCCCACGGCCCGGTCGTTCGCAGCCACGAGCACGAACTGCCGAAGAAGGTTCGCGCTCTCGGGCTGAAGCATGCCCTCTCGGCCAAGGCCAAGAGCGCGTCGATCATCATCATCGACGAGCTGAAGCTGACCGAGGCCAAGACGAAGGCGCTGATCGCGAATTTCGCGACGCTGGGCCTGACCAACGCCCTGCTGATCGGCGGTGCCGAGCTTGACAAGAATTTCAAGCTCGCAGCGACGAACATCCCCAACATCGACGTGCTGCCCATCCAGGGCATCAACGTCTACGACATTCTGCGCCGCGGCACGCTGGTCCTTTCGAAGGCCGCCGTCGAGGCTCTCGAGGAGCGCTTTAAATGACCGACCTTCGTCATTATGACGTGATCGTCTCGCCGGCGATCACCGAAAAGTCGACCATGGCCTCCGAGCAGAACCAGGTCGTCTTCAACGTCGCCAAGAAGGCGTCGAAGCCGGAAATCAAGGCCGCCGTCGAAGCGCTGTTCGGCGTCAAGGTGATGGCCGTGAACACGCTTGTCCGCAAGGGCAAGATCAAGCGCTTCCGTGGCACGGTTGGCCGCCAGAGCGACGTCAAGAAGGCGATCGTGACGCTGGCAGATGGCCAGTCGATCGACGTCGCGACGGGTCTCTGAGCAAGGCCGCGAGGACAACAAACATGGCACTGAAAAAATTCAACCCGGTAACGCCCAGCACCCGTCAGCTGGTCATCGTCGACCGCTCCGGCCTCTACAAGGGCAAGCCCGTCAAGGGTCTGACCGAAGGCCTGACCAAGTCGGGCGGCCGCAACAACCACGGCCGCATCACCGCCCGCTTCATCGGCGGTGGCCACAAGCGTTCGTACCGCATCATCGACTTCAAGCGCCGCAAGTTCGACGTTGTCGGCACGGTCGAGCGCATTGAATACGATCCGAACCGCACCGCCTTCATCGCGCTGATCAAGTATGACGATGGCGAGCTGTCCTACATCATCGCTCCGCAGCGTCTGGCTCCCGGCGACAAGATCGTCTCCGGCGAAGCGGTCGACGTGAAGCCGGGCAATGCGATGCCGCTGGCCTCGATGCCGGTCGGCACCATTGTCCACAACATCGAGTTGAAGCCGGGCAAGGGCGCTCAGGTCGCCCGTTCGGCCGGTGGTTATGGTCAGCTGGTCGGTCGTGACCAGGGCATGGCGATCCTGCGCCTCAACTCGGGCGAGCAGCGTGTCGTTCACGGCTCTTGCATGGCTACTGTCGGCGCCGTGTCCAATCCGGACCACGGCAACATCAATGACGGCAAGGCCGGTCGCACGGTCTGGCGTGGCAAGCGTCCGCACAATCGCGGCGTGACCATGAACCCGGTTGACCATCCGCACGGCGGCGGTGAAGGCCGCACCTCGGGTGGCCGCCATCCGGTTTCGCCTTGGGGCAAGCCGACCAAGGGCAAGAAGACGCGGTCCAACAAGGCGACCGACAAGTTCATCCTGCGCTCGCGCCATCAGCGCAAGAGCTAAGAAGAGGTAACGCCAAGTGACTCGTTCGATTTGGAAAGGCCCCTTCATTGACGGCTACCTTCTCAAGAAGGTGGACAAGGTTCGTGAAGGTGGTCGCAATGAGGTGATCAAGATGTGGAGCCGTCGCTCCACCATCCTGCCGCAGTTCGTCGGCTTCACCTTCGGTGTCTACAACGGCCAGAAGCATGTTCCCGTCTCGGTGAACGAGGACATGGTCGGTCACAAGTTCGGTGAATTCGCTCCGACCCGGACCTATTACGGTCACGGCGCGGATAAGAAGGCGAAGAGGAAATAATCATGGGCAAGGCCAAAGCTCCGCGCAGGCTTGCTGATAACGAAGCGCGCGCCGTGTTGCGCACGATCCGTATCAGCCCGCAGAAGCTGAACCTGGTTGCCGCGCTGATCCGCGGCAAGAAGGTCGCGACAGCGCTTTCCGATCTCGAATTCTCGGCCAAGCGGATTTCCGGCACGGTCAAGAAGACGCTGGAATCGGCAATCGCCAACGCGGAAAACAACCACGACCTGGATGTCGATGCACTGATCGTGGCGGAAGCCTATGTCGGCAAGTCGATCGTCATGAAGCGGTTCCATGCCCGTGGCCGTGGTCGCGCCAGCCGTATCGAGAAGCCGTTCTCGCACCTCACGATCGTCGTTCGTGAAGTCGAAGAAAAAGGGGAGGCCGCATAATGGGCCAGAAAGTCAATCCGATCGGTCTTCGCCTCGGCATCAACCGCACCTGGGATTCGCGCTGGTTCGCGAACACCGGCGAGTACGGCAAGCTGCTGCATGAGGACATCAAGATCCGCAAGTATCTCGAGAAGGAGCTCAAGCAGGCTGCCATCTCGAAGGTCGTGATCGAGCGTCCGCACAAGAAGTGCCGCGTCACCATCCACGCCGCGCGCCCGGGTCTGATCATCGGCAAGAAGGGCGCCGACATCGAGAAGCTTCGCAAGAAGCTGATGGAGATGACGAAGTCCGAGACGCACCTCAACATCGTTGAAGTGCGCAAGCCGGAAATCGACGCGACCCTGGTCGCCCAGTCGATCGCCCAGCAGCTCGAGCGTCGTATCGCGTTCCGCCGCGCCATGAAGCGTGCCGTTCAGTCGGCCATGCGCCTCGGTGCCGAAGGCATTCGCATCAACTGTGCCGGCCGTCTCGGCGGCGCCGAGATTGCGCGCATGGAATGGTATCGCGAAGGCCGCGTGCCGCTGCATACGCTGCGTGCTGACGTCGACTACGGCACTGCCGAAGCGCACACCGCTTATGGCATCTGCGGCGTCAAGGTCTGGGTGTTCAAGGGCGAGATCCTCGAGCACGACCCGATGGCTTCGGAGCGTCGTGCGACCGAAGGCGATGCTGCGCATGGCGGTGGTGGTGATCGCGAACGCGGTCGTCGTCGCGAAAACGCCTGAGACATTTAGGAATTTGGAGTTAGAACGATGCTGCAGCCAAAGCGCACAAAGTTCCGCAAGCAGTTCAAGGGCCGTATCCATGGTACCGCAAAGGGCGGCACCAATCTGGATTTCGGCGGTTTCGGGCTGAAGGCGCTTGAGCCGAACCGCGTTACCGCGCGCGAGATCGAGGCGGCACGCCGCGCGATCACGCGTGAAATGAAGCGCGCTGGTCGCGTCTGGATCCGTATTTTCCCGGACGTGCCGGTCACTTCGAAGCCGACCGAAGTCCGCATGGGTAAGGGCAAGGGCGCGGTCGACTACTGGGCGGCGCGCGTCAAGCCGGGCCGCATCATGTTCGAGATCGACGGCGTCAATGAAGAAACCGCCCGTGAGGCACTGCGTCTCGGCGCGGCCAAGCTCTCGGTCAAGACGCGCTTCGTGCAGCGCATCGCAGAATAAGGACGGGCTGATCATGAAAGCCGAAGACATCCGGACCAAGACCCAGGACCAGCTGACCGACGACCTGGCCAGCCTGAAGAAGGAGCAGTTCAACCTGCGCTTCCAGAAGGCCACCGGCCAGCTTGAGAAGACCGCGCGCGTGAGACAGGTCCGTAAGGACATTGCGCGTATCAAGACCATCGCTGCGGAAAAGTCCGCGGCTAAGAAGGCTTAAGGACGAAAACCATGCCAAAGCGCATTCTGCAGGGCACCGTCGTCAGCGACAAGAACGAGAAGACGGTTGTCGTCAAGGTCGAACGGCGCTTCACGCATCCCGTGATGAAGAAGACCGTGCGCATGACCAAGAAGTACAAGGCGCACGACGAGAACAACGCCCACAAGGTTGGCGATCAGGTGTTCATCCAGGAATCGAAGCCGATTTCCAAGGACAAGCGCTGGATCGTCGTGTCTTCGGACCAAGCCTGACCTCGGGCGTAAACAACGAATTTTGGACAGACCGGGGAGGGGCTTTGAGCCCATCCCGTTAGAAAAGAAGAAGGCGGCCAGTCATGATTCAGATGCAAACAAACCTCGACGTCGCGGATAATTCCGGCGCCCGTCGTGTCATGTGCATCAAGGTGCTGGGCGGCTCGAAGCGGAAATACGCTTCCGTGGGCGACATCATCGTGGTGTCGATCAAGGAAGCCATCCCGCGCGGCCGCGTGAAGAAGGGCGATGTGATGAAGGCGGTCGTGGTTCGCACGGCCAAGGACATCCGCCGCCCGGACGGCAGCGTGATCCGTTTCGACAAGAACGCGGCCGTTCTCGTCGACAACAAGAAAGAGCCGATCGGCACGCGTATCTTCGGACCGGTTCCGCGCGAACTCCGCGCCAAGAACCACATGAAGATCATCTCGCTCGCGCCTGAAGTGCTGTAAGGAGCCGGACCAATGCAAAAGATTAGAAAAGGCGACAAGATCGTCGTGCTGGCCGGCAAGGACAAGGGCCGTTCGGGCGAAGTCCTCTCGGTACAGCCGAAGGAAGACACCGCGCTGGTGCGCGGCGTCAACATGATCCGTCGTCACCAGAAGCAGTCCCAGTCCCAAGAGGGCGGGATCATCACCAAGGAAGCGCCGATCCAGCTGTCGAACATCGCGCTGGCCGACCCCAAGGATGGCAAGCCGACCCGCGTCGGTTTCATCTTCCAGAAGGACGGCAAGAAGGTGCGCGTCGCCAAGCGCTCGGGAGAAGTCATCAATGGCTAAGGCTCAAACCACGAAGCCCAAGGCTGAAAGCAAACAGTCCAAGGCCCAGAACACGCCACGCCTGAAGCAGGTCTACAACGAGACCATCCGCAAGGCGCTGCAGGAACAGTTCGGCTACGACAACGAGATGCAGGTTCCCCGCATCGACAAGATCGTGCTGAACATGGGCGTTGGCGAAGCGACCGCGGATTCGAAGAAGCCTTCGATCGCGGCCGAGGACCTGGCGATGATCGCCGGGCAGAAGGCCGTCGTCACCCGCGCCCGCAACTCGATCGCCGGCTTCAAGGTCCGCGAGAAGATGCCGATCGGCGCCAAGGTCACGCTGCGCAAGGAACGCATGTACGAGTTCCTCGACCGCCTCGTGAACATCGCACTGCCGCGCGTCCGCGACTTCCGCGGACTGAATCCGAAGAGCTTCGATGGCCGTGGCAACTACGCCATGGGCATCAAGGAACACATCGTGTTCCCGGAGATCAACTACGACAAGGTTGATCAGATCTGGGGCATGGACGTCATCGTTTGTACGACTGCGAAGACGGACGACGAAGCCAGGGCATTGCTCAAGGCCTTCAACTTCCCCTTCCGCCAGTAACGGCAGCGAGAAAAGGAAAAATCTGAAATGGCAAAGACCAGCTCAGTCGAGAAGAACAACAGGCGCCGCAAGCTTGCCGACCAGTACGGTCCCAAGCGGGCTGCCCTCAAGGCGATCATCATGGATCAGTCCAAGCCGATGGAAGAGCGCTTCCGCGCTCAGCTGAAGCTTGCTGCCCTGCCGCGCAACTCGGCCAAGATCCGCATCCGCAACCGCTGCGAAGTCACCGGTCGTCCGCGTGCCTACTATCGCAAGCTCAAAGTATCGCGCATCGCGCTTCGTGATCTCGGCAACAACGGCCAGATCCCGGGCCTGGTCAAGTCGAGCTGGTAAGGAGGACATAACATGTCATTGAGCGATCCTCTCGGCGATATGCTGACCCGCATCCGCAACGCGTATGGCCGCAAGAAGTCGAGCGTTTCGACGCCGGCTTCGCGCCTGCGCACCCGCGTCCTCGACGTGCTGAAGGCTGAAGGCTATATCCGCGATTACAGCCAGACCGACTTCGACAACGGCAAGTCCGAAATCGAGATCGAGCTGAAGTATTTCGACGGCGCGCCGGTCGTGCGCGAAATCGCCCGCGTCTCGAAGCCAGGCCGCCGCGTCTATGTTTCGGCCAAGTCGATTCCGCAGGTCGCCAACGGCCTCGGCATCGCCATCCTTTCGACACCGAAGGGCGTGATGGCCGACCACGAAGCGCGTGAACAGAACGTCGGCGGTGAAATCCTCTGCCAGATCTTCTGATCTGGCGTGTGATCGGAAAAAGTGGAATCCGGTCTTCGGGATCATCCCCGAAGACAGAGACCTGAAACAAGAGAAGTGACGAGGACAACAAAATGTCTCGTATTGGAAAGAAACCCGTTTCGCTGCCGCAGGGCGTGACCGCGACCGTCAACGGCCAGACCGTGACGGCGAAGGGCCCCAAGGGTGAGCTGAAGTTCGTGGTGAACGACGAAGTTCTGGTCAAGATGGAAGGCAGCGAGATCGCTGTCCAGCCGCGCGACCAGACCAAGACCGCCCGCTCCAAGTGGGGCATGTCGCGCACGCAGATCGTCAACATCCTGCAGGGCGTCAAGGACGGTTTCGAGAAGAAGCTCGAGATCACCGGCGTCGGCTATCGCGCGGCACTTCAGGGCAAGAACCTGCAGCTGGCACTTGGCTTCAGCCATGACGTCGTCTACGAGACGCCGCAGGGCATCACGATCACCGTGCCGAAGCCGACCGAAATCACCGTGGCAGGCATCGACAAGCAGCAGGTCGGCCAGGTTGCGGCCGAAATTCGCGAATACCGCGGCCCCGAGCCTTACAAGGGCAAGGGCGTCCGTTACGCTGGCGAGAAGATCGTCCGCAAGGAAGGCAAGAAGAAATAGTCGTGAATGGTGAATGGTGAATGGTGAAATGGCAGTAGGGTAGAGCAGGGGCCGGGTGGCACTCCGCTTCTACCGTTCACCATTTTTCCATTCACCATTCACTGCAAATCAACGCCGCGGGGAGCGGTCGCGGGAGGCGCTTTCGCCTACCGCACATGACGGCCCCCGTTTTTTGAAGGCAAGGAAGACTATCATGGGTACTAAGGAATCCACGCAGCGCCGTGCGCAGCGCGTCCGCCGCCAGATCAAGAAGGTCGCCGGCCAGCGTCCGCGTCTGTCTGTTCACCGCACGTCGAAGAACATCTATGTGCAGGTCATCGACGACGCCAAGGGCCACACCATCGTCGCTGCTTCGACGCTCGAGAAGGACCTCAAGGGTTCGCTCAAGACCGGCGCCGACACCGCCGCCGCCGCCGCGATCGGCAAGCTGATCGCCGAGCGCGCCACCAAGGCTGGCGTCAAGGAAGTCGTCTTCGACCGCGGTGCTTACATCTATCACGGCCGCGTCAAGGCGCTCGCCGAGGCTGCCCGCGAAGGTGGTCTGAGCTTCTAAAATTTCGCCCCCGGTGACCCACAGAGGCACCGGATCTTATCAGCAACCGTGCTTCCGGAAAAAAACAAGGAACAGGATATGGCACAGGAACGTAGGGATGGCGGCCGTGGCCGCGATCGTGAAGAACGCGATGACGGCATGGTGGACAAGCTCGTCCACATCAACCGCGTCGCCAAGGTCGTCAAGGGCGGCCGTCGCTTCGGTTTTGCAGCGCTCGTCGTCGTCGGCGACCAGAAGGGCCGCGTCGGCTTTGGTCACGGCAAGGCGCGCGAAGTGCCGGAAGCTATCCGCAAGGCAACCGAATCGGCCAAGCGCGACATGATCTTCGTGCCGCTGCGCTCGGGCCGCACGCTGCACCACGACGTCGAAGGACGCTGGGGCGCCGGACGCGTGCTGCTGCGCGCTGCAAAGCAGGGTACCGGCATCATCGCCGGTGGTCCGATGCGCGCTGTCTTCGAGACGCTCGGCATGCATGACGTGGTCGCCAAGTCGATGGGTTCGTCGAACCCTTACAACATGGTTCGCGCCACTTTCGACGCGCTGAAGAGCCAGATGCATCCCAAGGATGTGGCTGCTGCTCGCGGCATCAAGTATTCGACCCTTCAGGCCCGCCGCGGCACCGCCGTTGCGGCTGAAGAATAGTCGATCTGACCAGGGATTTTGACCATGGCCAAGAAAGCAACCAAGACCATCACCGTTGAGCAGATCGGTTCGCCGATCCGCCGTCCGAAGGAACAGCGCGCGACGCTGGTCGGCCTCGGCCTCAACAAGATGCACAAGCAGCGCACGCTGGAAGATACGCCCTCCGTGCGCGGCATGATCGCTGCCGTCCAGCATCTCGTCCGCGTTGTGGACGAGGGCTGAGCCAGAGCGCAGGAGAACTCAGATGAAACTCACCGATCTGCGTGACAATGACGGCGCGACGCACTCCAAGAAGCGTCTCGGCCGTGGTATCGGCTCAGGCTCCGGCAAGACCGGCGGTCGCGGCGTCAAGGGCCAGAAGGCGCGCTCCGGCGTCGCCATCAACGGCTTCGAGGGTGGCCAGATGCCACTCTACCGGCGCCTGCCGAAGCGTGGCTTCAACAACATCTTCGCCAAGAGCTTCACCGTCGTCTCGCTAGCCCGCATCCAGGTGGCCATCGACGCCAAGAAGCTCGACGCCAAGGCAACCGTGACGGCCGAATCGCTGGTTGCCGCCGGCGTCATCCGCCGCGTCAAGGACGGCGTGCGCATCCTCTCGGACGGCGAGATCAAGGCGAAGCTCGCCTTTGACGTTGCCGGCGCCTCCAAGGCCGCGATCGAGAAGATCGAAAAGGCCGGCGGCTCGGTCAAACTGCCGGAAAAGGCAGCTGCCGAATAACGGCAATTTGATGCGCGATCGGCAGGAGTGGGATCGGTTTTTGCTCACGATTGCGCTTTGATCTGCCTAATCAAGCGGCCGCATCCACGCGGCCGCTTGCATGTTTAGAGCCCGGAGCTTATCTCGTGAGCTTCGGTGAAACGCACCGCCTGACCTCAAGGGCCATCAAGCGTTACCAAGCGGAGAATCAGGCATGGCTTCGGCTGCTGAACAATTAGCCTCGAATCTGAATTTCTCGGCCTTCGCCAAAGCGGAGGATCTGAAGAAACGCATCTGGTTCACGATCGGCGCGCTGCTGGTCTATCGCCTCGGCACCTATATTCCGCTTCCCGGCATCAACCCCGACGCCTTCGCCCAGGCCTTCTCCTCGCAGAGCAAGGGCGTGCTGGGCATGTTCAACATGTTCGCCGGCGGCGCCGTACAGCGCATGGCGATCTTTGCACTCGGCATCATGCCTTACATCTCCGCCTCCATCATCATGCAGCTGATGACCTCGGTCATCCCTTCGCTGGAATCGCTGAAGAAGGAAGGCGAACAGGGCCGCAAGGTCATCAACCAATACACGCGCTACGGCACCGTGCTGCTTGCGCTGGTTCAGGCCTATGGCATTTCGGTGGGCCTGGAGAACGGCAACGGCATCGTCAGCGATCCCGGCATGTTCTTCCGCATCTCGACCGTCGTCACGCTGGTCGGCGGCACCATGTTCCTGATGTGGCTCGGCGAGCAGATCACCGCTCGCGGCATCGGTAACGGCATTTCGCTCATCATTTTCTCCGGCATCGTCGCCGGCCTGCCGCATGCCATCTCCGGCACGCTTGAGCTTGGCCGCACCGGCGCGCTGTCGACCGGCCTGATCCTGGCGATCATCGTGCTCGCCATCGTCGTCATCGCCTTGATCGTGTTCTTCGAGCGCGCCCAGCGCCGCTTGCTGATCCAGTATCCGAAGCGCCAGGTCGGCAACCGGATGTTCCAGGGCGATACCTCGCACTTGCCGCTGAAGCTCAACACGTCGGGCGTCATTCCGCCGATTTTCGCCTCGTCGCTGCTGCTGCTGCCGGCCACGGTCGCCGGCTTCTCGCAGACGACGAACATGCCGGCCTGGGCAAGCACGATTCTGGCCTCGCTCGGCCACGGCCAGCCGCTCTACATGGCGTTCTACGCGGCGATGATCGTGTTCTTCGCCTTCTTCTACACTGCGATTGTCTTCAACCCGAAGGACACCGCCGACCAGCTCAAGAAGCATTCCGGCTTCATCCCGGGCTATCGTCCGGGCGAGCGCACCGCCGATTATATCGACTACGTTCTCACCCGCATCACCGTCGTCGGCGCCATCTATCTGGTGCTGGTGTGCCTGCTGCCGGAGTTCCTTATCTCGGCGACTGGCGTACCATTCTACCTTGGTGGCACATCGCTTCTGATCGTGGTCAGTGTCACGCTCGATACGGTTGCGCAGATTCAGGGTCACCTGATTGCGCACCAGTATGAAGGCCTGATCAAGAAGTCGAAGCTGCGCGGGGGGAAGAAAGCCAGATGAGGTTGATATTGCTTGGGCCGCCAGGGGCGGGCAAGGGGACACAAGCACAAAGACTGGTAGAAAAACACGGCATACCCCAGCTTTCGACGGGCGACATGCTGCGTGCTGCTGTCCAGGCTGGCACCGAAGTCGGCAAGCGCGCCAAGGCGGTAATGGATGCCGGTGAGCTGGTGTCCGACGCCATCGTCAACGCGATCGTCGCCGAGCGTATCGATCAGGCCGACTGCGCCAATGGGTTCATCCTCGACGGATATCCGCGGACGCTGGTGCAAGCGGACGCGGTCGAGCAGATGCTTTCGAAACGCTCCCAGGGGCTCGATGCCGTCATTGAGCTTGTCGTTGACGATAAGGCGCTGATCGGCCGGATCGTTAAGCGCGCCGACGAGGCACAGGCAGCTGGTCTGCCTGTTCGCAAGGACGACAATCCGGCCGTGTTCGAGGAGCGTCTGCGAGAGTACTACAAGAAGACGTCGCCTCTGATTGGCTACTACTATGCCAAGGGCAAGCTCCGGAGCGTCGACGGCATGGCCGATATCGATGCGGTGACGGAGCAGATCCAAGCGGTGCTCAGGAACGCAACGCGGGGAAATTAACGATTGCACTTGACGGAGGCGGTTCGCTGCGGTATGGCGGCCCGTCTTCCTATCAGGCATGGACTTTGCTTGTCCGCAAGGGCAAGGCAGTCGCTTTGAACTGGAAACTCCCGCATGGGCCGGCCTCCACCGGACGCGGGGCAACTTAAGATAGCGCCGGACCCGCCTTTCTGAAGGTTGGCCGGCCCACATGGAGAAGAGAAGAACATGGCTCGTATAGCCGGCGTCAACATTCCGACCAACAAGCGCGTCGTCATCGCGCTTCAGTACATTCACGGCATTGGCAAAAAGTTCGCCCAGGAGATCGTCGACAAGGTCGGCATCCCGGCCGAACGTCGCGTCAACCAGCTCACCGACGCGGAAGTGCTGCAGATCCGCGAAGCCATCGACCGTGATTATCAGGTCGAGGGCGACCTGCGTCGCGAAGTCTCGATGAACATCAAGCGGCTCATGGACCTCGGCTGCTACCGTGGCCTGCGTCACCGCCGCTCGCTGCCGGTCCGCGGCCAGCGCACGCATACCAATGCGCGCACCCGCAAGGGTCCGGCCAAGTCGATCGCCGGCAAGAAGAAGTAAGCGAGCGAATAGCGAGTAGCCAATAGCGAGTAGGAATCCCTATTCGCTATTCCCTACTCACTACTCGCTCTCCAGGTGGAGCCGCTGGCATTACGGCGGTGTAGAGATCAACTGAAAGGACCATCATGGCCAAGGAAGCCGCCCGTGTTCGCCGTCGCGAACGCAAGAACATCTCGTCGGGCGTTGCCCACGTCAATTCGACCTTCAACAACACGATGATCACCATCACCGACGCACAGGGCAATTCGATTGCCTGGTCGTCGGCCGGTGCCCAGGGCTTCAAGGGTTCGCGCAAGTCGACCCCGTTCGCTGCCCAGATGGCTGCCGAAGATGTTGCCAAGAAGGCCCAGGAACACGGCATGCGCATGCTCGAAGTCGAGGTCTGCGGACCTGGCTCGGGTCGTGAATCGGCGCTGCGCGCCCTGCAGGCGGCCGGCTTCACCATCACATCGATCCGTGATGTGACGCCGATCCCGCACAACGGGTGCCGCCCGCGCAAGAAGCGCCGCGTCTAAGCAATTTACCGAACGTCGCGCGAGCGCCCTTGGGGCGCTCCTCCACGGCATTCCAGGTCGCCCGCCACGATTGGATGGTGGCGGGTCAACGGAAGGAAAGCATCATGATCCAGAAAAATTGGCAGGAACTGATCAAGCCGAACAAGATCGAGTTCTCGTCGAAGAAGAAGACTCTGACCACGCTGGTCGCCGAGCCGCTCGAGCGTGGCTTTGGCCTGACGCTGGGCAACGCGCTGCGTCGCGTGCTTTTGTCTTCGCTGCGCGGTGCGGCCGTTACCGCCGTGCAGATCGACGGCGTTCTGCATGAATTCTCGTCCATCGCCGGCGTGCGCGAGGACGTGACCGACATCGTCTTGAATATCAAGGAAATCGCTATCCGCATGGAAGGCGATGGCCCCAAGCGCATGGTCGTTCGCAAGCAGGGACCGGGTGCGGTTCTCGCCGGCGACATCCAGACGGTTGGCGACGTCGAGATCCTCAACCCCGACCACGTCATCTGCACGCTCGACGAGGGTGCGGAAATCCGCATGGAATTCACCGTCGACACCGGCAAGGGTTACGTGCCGGCCGACCGCAACCGCGCCGAAGACGCTCCGATCGGTCTTATCCCGGTCGACAGCCTCTATTCGCCGGTCAAGAAGGTCTCCTACAAGGTCGAGAACACCCGCGAGGGCCAGGTTCTCGACTATGACAAGCTGACCATGACGATCGAGACCGACGGTTCGATCACCGGCGAGGACGCGGTGGCTTTCGCCGCCCGCATCCTGCAGGACCAGCTTGGCCTGTTCGTCAACTTCGACGAGCCGCAGAAGGAAGTCGCCACCGAGGCCGTCACCGAGCTCGCCTTCAACCCGGCGCTGCTCAAGAAGGTCGACGAGCTCGAGCTTTCGGTGCGTTCGGCCAACTGCCTGAAGAACGACAACATCGTCTATATCGGCGACCTGATCCAGAAGACCGAAGCCGAGATGCTGCGCACCCCGAACTTCGGCCGCAAGTCGCTGAACGAGATCAAGGAAGTCCTGGCGGCGATGGGCCTGCACCTCGGCATGGAAGTGCCGGACTGGCCGCCGGAAAACATCGAAGACCTCGCCAAGCGTTACGAAGATCAATATTGAGCATGAATTCCAAGGATCGGCGGCGTGGGCCGCTCGATCCGACGGTCATGCGGAAAACCATCAGGGGCCTCGGCCTCTTGAACAACTGAAGAAGGAAAAGAGCCATGCGCCACGGTTTCAAAGGCCGTCGCTTCGCCCGAAGCATTAGCCATCGCAAGTCGATGTTCGCCAACCTCGCCGTGTCGCTGCTCGAGCATGAGCAGATCGTCACCACCCTGCCGAAGGCGAAGGATTTGCGTCCGATCGTCGAGAAGCTGGTGACGCTCGGCAAGCGCGGCGACCTGCACGCCCGCCGCCAGGTGATCGCGCAGATCGGCAATGAAGGCGTCGTCAAGCGCCTGTTCGACACCATCGCCCCGCGCTACGCCACCCGCAATGGAGGCTATCTGCGCATCATGAAGGCGGGCTTCCGCCACGGCGACAACGCCGCCATGGCCGTCATCGAGTTCGTCGATCGCGACACGTCGGCCAAGGGCGCTGGCGACCGCGCCCGCATCGAAGCCGAAGGCACCGAAGCGGACGCCGCAGCCGCATAAGGCTCGGTCTATCCTGGAATTCAAAGGGGCCTGCGGGCCCCTTTTTGTTTCTGAAAGTAGAAACTTGCGGCCAGAGCCGATTTCTGGCCGGAACCAAGGGTCTTTGGCCGAAATAATCGGATTTCGGCGGCTTAGCCTTTCATTTTGCACAATCGTCGGGACAATGGCCCCGAACTCGCCTTGGAGGATTCGTGAATGCGCGCCAACCGACTGTCCCTTGTTCTGCTCTTCGCCATGACGGCGTTTGCGGCCGCACCGGTGGTCAGGCAGGCATTGGCCGAGGAGACCAAGACCGATCCCGGCCTGTCGGACGTGCTGACCGATCTGCTGCATGGCGTCGAAGGCGAGAATGCGACGTCCGGCCCCGACAAGCGCGTGCCGTTCGGCCGCGAAGAAGTGCAACTGTCGTTCGCTCCGCTGGTCAAGCAGACGGCACCGGCCGTAGTCAATGTCTATGCCTCGCAGACCGCCAAGGTGACGTCGCCCTTCGACGGCGATCCGTTCTTCGAGGAATTCTTCGGCCGCTCGCAGCCGCGCGCCCAGTCGTCGCTCGGCTCCGGCGTGCTGGTCGACCCAACCGGCGTCGTAGTCACCAATTACCACGTCATCAAGGATGCCGATCAGGTCAAGGTGGCGACCGCGGACGGGCGTGAATTCGACAGCAAGGTGCTGCTCAAGGACGAGACGTTCGATCTTGCCGTGCTCAAGATCGCCTCCGACAAGCCGTTTCCGGTGATTGCCATCGGCGATTCCGACGCGCTTGAGGTCGGCGATCTGCTGCTGGCCATAGGCAACCCCTTCGGTGTCGGCCAGACCACCACCAGCGGCATCGTCTCGGCACTTGCCCGCAGCCATATCGGCGTGTCGGATTCCAGCTTCTTCATCCAGACCGACGCCGCCATCAACCCCGGCAATTCCGGCGGCGCCCTGATCAACATGGGCGGCCAGCTCGTCGGCATCAACACGGCCATCTACAGCCGCGGCGGTGGTTCGATCGGCATTGGCTTCGCCATTCCCTCGAACATGGTTCGCGCCTTCGCCGACGCCGCCAAGGCTGGGCTCGACTTCTTCGAGCGGCCCTATATCGGCGCCGAATTTGAAGCGGTGACGCCGCAGATCGCCGAATCGCTCGCCATGGAAAAGCCGACCGGTGCATTGGTCTCGTCGGTCGAGGCGACCGGACCGGCCGCCAAGGCGGGGCTCAAGCCCGGCGACGTCGTGCTGCAGCTCAATGGCAAACCGGTCGAGAGCATCGAAGCGCTGGACTACCGGATGGCGACGTTGTCGATCGGCACCACCGCCAATTTCGCCGTTCTGACCAAGGGCCAGCAGGCGGCGATGGACATCGCGCTGGAGCGCGCTCCGGAAGGCATGAAGGCTGCCGAAGTGACTTTGCATGGCCGCAGCCCTTTTTCGGGCGCCAAGGTCGCGGAACTGTCGCCCCGGCTCGCCCAGCGGCTCGGCCTGCGCACTGATATCAAAGGTGTCACTGTGGTGGATATCAACCGCGATTCGCCGGCCGCCGATTTCGGCTTCCAGCCGGGCGATATCGTGCGCGAGGTGAATGGCACCACCATCGACACCGCGGCGACCCTGGAACTGGCGGCCAAGACTGATACGCGCTGGTGGCGCTTTACGGTCGAGCGCGGCGGGCAGATACTGCGTCAGGTGTTGCGTTATTAGGGCACAGCCCCGAGCGTCAGGGCTCATGCTCCAACGAAAAGAAGTGCATGGCCGATCTGTTCAGCGTCGATGAACCGGAAAAAGCGTCGCCCGGGCGGCCGCTGGCCGACAGGCTGCGGCCAAGAAACCTTGGCGAGGTCGTCGGCCAGGAGCATCTGACCGGCCCTGACGGCGCGCTGACCCGTTTGATCGGTTCCGGCTCGCTTGGCTCGATGATCTTCTGGGGACCGCCCGGCACCGGCAAGACGACGGTGGCGCGGTTGCTGGCCGGCGAAACCAGTCTCGCCTTCGAGCAGATATCGGCGGTGTTTTCCGGCGTCGCCGATCTGAAAAAGGTGTTCGAGACAGCCAAGCTGCGCCGCGCCAAGGGCCGCCAGACCTTGCTGTTCGTCGACGAGATCCACCGCTTCAACCGCGCCCAGCAGGACAGTTTTCTCCCTGTCATGGAGGACGGAACCGTCGTGCTGGTTGGCGCCACGACCGAGAATCCATCCTTCGAGCTGAATGCCGCTTTGCTGTCACGCGCGCGCGTCCTGGTCTTCCATTCGCTTGGCGAGGAGAGCATCGCCAAGCTGATGGCGCGGGCCGAGGAAACCGAGGGCAGGGCGCTGCCGCTCGACGAGGAGGCGCGGGCCATGCTGATTCGCATGAGCGATGGCGACGGCCGGGCGTCGCTCACCCTCGCAGAGGAAGTCTGGCGAGCGGCAAAGCCCGGCGAGGTCTTCGGTCCCGAGGGGCTGCAGCGCATCGTCCAGCGCCGTGCACCGATCTACGACAAAGGCCAGGACGGCCACTACAATCTGATCTCGGCGCTGCACAAATCGGTGCGTGGTTCGGACCCTGACGCGGCCCTCTATTATCTTGCGCGCATGTTCGATGCCGGCGAGGATCCGCTTTATCTCGGCCGCCGGCTGGTGCGCATGGCCATGGAAGATATCGGCCTTGCCGACCCGCAGGCGCTGGTCGTCGCCAACGCCGCCAAGGACGCCTACGATTATCTCGGCTCGCCCGAGGGCGAACTGGCTTTTGCCGAGGCCGCCGTCTATCTCGCAACCGCGCCCAAATCCAACGCCGTCTACAACGCGTTCAAGGCAGCCACGCGGGCCGCGAAGGAACACGGCTCGCTGCTGCCGCCCAAGCACATCCTCAACGCACCGACGAAGCTGATGAAGGAGGAGGACTACGGTGCCGGCTACCGGTATGATCATGACGAGCCGGACGCCTTTTCGGGCCAGGACTATTTTCCGGAGAAGATGGGCCGCCAGACCTTTTATGATCCGCCCGAGCGCGGCTTCGAGCGCGACATCAGGAAGCGGCTCGATTATTGGGCGAAGCTGCGCAAGGAGCGGGGATAGCAGGCTTGCGTGCCCGGTCTCGTCACGCGTCGAAACGAGGTCTCGCCATGGGGCGTTTCCGCGGCGGTCGTTCTCGCCGCGACGCTGGCTTGATGCCGTTGCCGAAGCGGCCATGGACCAGATACGCCGCTGGCGGGCGGATAATCAGCCGGAGCGGATCGTGCCCGACGCAATCTGGTCCCCGGGGAAATGGCACGAGCTTGGCCTGCCGGTGGTGCATTGACCGAAACTGGTGGGCTTCACCAGGCAGCCAGCCGGCCGCGATAGCAGGGGCCGTTGTGTGGTAACCCAAAAAACCTTATCAAGGCGCACGACCGGGCGGTGGTCGTTGCCGTGATTTGGGCACCTCATTCGCAACAGGATCGCGCGTCGCGCGTGGAAAAATGACAAAAACCCTTCGCAAAACCCTTCGCAAATTCGCCATTGCCATCCCGCTTCTCGCCCTTGGCTTCTATTTCATTCCCATCCTGACGACCATCTTCATCGTTTGCGGCCTGATCGACGTGCTGCGCAACGATCGCAAGGATCTATCGCTGTTCAGCGGTTACTTCCTCGGCAACGGCCTGTTCACCTGGCTGCTTTCGCCGTTCAATCTGCTGGTCGACCTTGTGTGCTACAGAAATCCGGGCGTCTGGAAGCTCGAGCAGTTTCCCGCCGACTATCAGCGCGAGGTCAATGAAGTCCTGGACATCTTCAAGGCGCGCAAGGACGAGATCATCGCCGACATCGACGCCAATTTCGGCGCCGGCCGGCGCGGCATGTATGTCTACCAGTGGTACGGCAAGCACAAAATCGACAACGTCGCCGAGTTCAATAAGGATTTCAAATACATCAAGACCATCGCCGTTTCCGTCTTCAGCAAGCGCGAATCGACCTCCTGGCACTTCGGCCCGCTGCGGCTCAGCTTGCGCATCCTATACAATCTGGTCCCGGTGAAATCGGAGATCTTCGTCGAGTGCGGCAACGTCAAGAACTACTGGTACGACAACCCGCTGTTCATTTTCGACGACACCCTGCTGCACCGCTCGGTCAACGAATATGACGGCCGCCGCTACTGCGTGTTCATGGACATCATCCGTCCGTCCCCTGTTCCCGGCCTGATCGCGGCCATGCTCGCCATCGTCTCGGTGAGCGTCGAGCGCATCAATTCCATGTTCTACAAGAACTGGAAGATGATCGGTTCGACCAAGGCGAAGAAGACCGAGACGACCTGAGCTTAAATTTGTGAATACTCCACCGCCTAAAGGCGGTGGCTTCAAGTTACGGCTTAAAGCCGGATCGGTCCGCCGTCCGGCGGACAGGGCGCGAACTCACGTCACGTTGAAGTTGTCGTCGGGCTCGGGCGGCTCCTGGTTCATGATGTATTCGGCCCACATCTCGTCGGTCACATTCCCGCTGCTCACCACCCAATAGCCTCTCGCCCACAGGTGCTGGCCCCAGTAGCGCTTGCGCAGTATTGCGAACTCGCTCAGCAGCTTGTGCGAGCTGCGCCCCTTCAGGTGCTGCACCGCGCGCGACACCGACAGCCGCGGCGGGATCGACACCAGCATATGCACATGGTCGCGGTTGATCGAGCCGGCATGCACAACCATCTCGTGCGCGCGCGCCGTCTCGCGCAGCAACTCCCGGCACCGGTTTCCAACGTCGCCGCCAAGCACCGCGTAACGGTACTTCGTCACCCAAACCAGGTGATACTTGCAGTCCCAAACCGTGTGGCTGCCACGCTTGTACGCTTCCATCCAGCCAGTCTACACGGCAAGCGCCGCGATCCCAGCCGCCTAAAGGCGTGGGGTTTCCTGATCCCCTATCGGGGACTCTAAATGCTGCTGGCTTCGCTGGCGGCATTTAGGCACATTTATAATATATTCGATTGCTACTTTAGTGTGATCGTAAGTATTGATATTTTTTTGCGCTTGCGGCGGCCGCCGGTTCAAGTGTACATCCCACCTCAACTTGATGATTATTGTTCCGAATCGCGTGGGCTCCGTTCCTGTCTGTATCGGTGGGAGTCCCGGTTTGACCTCGACAATCCTGCACTTGTTTTCTTTGGCGGCCCCAAGTGACGAAGAACGAGACTTTCGGATTCTGGATAAGGACCTACCTATGTACAATCTTGCTTGGTGTTGCTTTTGTAGCCATATATGTAGCGCTTGAAGAGCCAATATATTATTGGGATTTCGCTGCCTATTTCGAGATATTCAACCAGCAGGGTGTGTTGTTGGTCGAAGATCCTGTTCGGTGGCTGCGCCTGCTGAGGGGCTCTATCGCCACGGACGATTACAGCACGGCAATTTTGGCGCCCCTGATGCCGTTTTACTTACTATTTGGCGGATCGAGGCTTTCATATGTCGCCGGAGTGGTCGCGGTCTACCTGGTCCCGACCGCTCTTTTCATGGGCAGAATGAGCTACATGGAGGCGGTCTCCGAGACGTCTCCGTCCTGGGGCTGGCCTGCGGTATGGATTGCGGCCTTTCTTTACACGCCGTTCTGGGCGGCAACGCTTCGCGGATGGCCGGATCTCGGCGGTTGCCTGGCGCTTTCTGCAGCGACCTATTTTCTCTGGAAATCGAAGTTTCTGACCCGTGAACCGGTGATCAGCGGAATACGTGTCGGTGGGTACCTGTGGTTGGCGTTCATGCTGCGCCGCTGGTATGCCTATGCCGGTATAGGCGCTGGAATTTCGGCGGCCTTTTTCTGTTTGTTTCAGGCGACAAAAGACCGGGACTTTCCGGTGCTCCTGAAAGCCGCGTTAGGCGGCGTGTGCGCGCTTCTCGTCGTCGCCGGAGCCGCACTGGCCTTCCAGCAACCTCTGATCCTCAGGATTCTGTGGACCAACTATGGTGATATCTACAGCGGATACAAGACGACCTTGGCATCCCAGCTCGATCAGGTGGTATCCCGGCTCAGCTATGTGAACTGGCTGTTGATAATATTTGGCCTTTACATCTCTTTTTTACGTCGCAATCGCTTTTCTTTATTCTGTGCCGTCGCTTCGATAACCACCTTTTTTCTATTCACTCGGACACAAGATCCGGACCTTCATCATTCGATGCCAATGTTTCTTTGGCTCTTTCCCGCATACGCCCAGGCAATCGTTGCGATCGTTTCGATGCCGGCGCTGAGATCGCGATTGTCGGCCGCCATCATAGTCGTTGTCGCCGGACTTGCTTTTTTGGGCACCTTTTTCCCGATCGGCCGCCAGTTGCTGTCGCCGATCAATTATGTTTATGCCAGCCAAGGTATTCTCCCTCTTCATCTTGACAGTATGTCTGAATACAAACGCCTTACTGATGACCTTACCAGGGAAATGCGTCCTGAGGACCGTTTTGCGGTATTTGCTTCAGGCTCTGTCATGAACAGCTGGCTGTTGTTCGCCCTGAAAAGAAGCCTATACCCTCACATTGAATGGCCTTGCCAAGTGGACAGTCGCGATGGATTCGTACCTGACACATTGAAGTCAAGATATGCTGTCGTAACCGACCCGCCCGTTACCCATTTGCAATCAGGTGCGCAGCTCTGCGTTACGCTTTCCAACCAGTATATTCTCGACGGGAAAGGCATCGGTACCGCCTACAGACGCCTCGCGGAATACAAGTTGTCCGGTGGCGTTACCGGTTATCTCTACGAACAGACGCGCCCGGTCAGCAAAGCTGAAGTGGACGCCCTCTACACCGACTTCAGGAAGAAATATCCAAGCTGGATAACACCTGAGTGGTGACCAGTTCGACTGGTCTGCGCAGTTCTGCCCAACGCAGGGATTGACCAGGCTGCCCCTGTAGGGGCAGTAAAACGGTCATGTTGAATCTGCTTCTCGTTGTGGTCGGTGGCGGCATCGGTGCCGGCATTCGTCATCTCACCAGCATGGGTGCGCTGCGCCTTGTCGGCCCCAACTATCCCTGGGGCACGATGGCCATCAACATCGTCGGCTCCTTCGCCATGGGCCTGTTCATCGCCATCTTGGCGCGTCGCGGCGGATCGAACGAACTTAGGCTGTTCGTTGCCACCGGCATGCTCGGCGGCTTCACCACCTTCTCAGCCTTTTCGCTCGATTTCGCGACGCTGTGGGAGCGGGGAGCGACACTGCCGGCGTTCGGATATGCGCTTGCCAGCGTCATTGGCGCCATTATCGCCCTGTTTCTGGGACTTTGGCTCGCAAGAACCGTTTCATAGTGCTATTGCCGCGCCGAGAGCAGGGCCGAGCCCTGCCGGGAAACGGATAAGCGAAGAAGAATATGGCAGGCGTTGAACAGATCACGGTGGAGGCCGGCGAGGCGGGCATGCGGCTCGATCGCTGGTTCAAGACCCATTTCCCGGGCCTTGGTTTCGGCCATCTGCAAAAGCTGCTTCGCTCCGGCCAAATTCGTGTCGATGGCGGTCGGGTCAAGGCCGACACGCGTGTCGAGCCTGGCCAGATGGTGCGTGTCCCGCCACTCGAAGTCGACAAGAAGGGCGAGAGCGCGCTGACCGGCCATTCGATCCGCAACCAGGGCGATGCCGATGTTCTCGCCAAGATGCTGATCCATGAGGATCCCAAGGTTTTCGTTTTCAACAAACCGGCAGGCCTTGCCGTGCAGGGTGGCTCCGGCGTCACCCGCAATGTCGACGACATGCTGGAGGCTTGGCGCAACCAGAAGGGCGAGAAGCCGCGCCTAGTGCATCGGCTCGATCGCGACACATCGGGTGTGCTGGTCGTCGCCCGAACGCGCCTTGCCGCCATGAAGCTCGCCGAAGCGTTTCGCGCCCGCGAGACCAAGAAGACGTATTGGGCGCTGGTCAAGGGCGTGCCGCCGAAGCGCGAGGACAAGATCTCGACCTGGCTGATCAAGGAGCCGACGCCGGATGGTGACCGCGTCCGCGTCGCCGCGCACGGCGAAAAGGGCGCCGACCACGCCGTGTCCTACTATCGCATCATCGAGCAGGCGGCGCAGACGATGACCTGGCTGGAGATGGAGCCCTATACGGGCCGCACCCACCAGCTTCGTGTCCATGCCGCTTACATCGGCTGCCCGATCCTGGGCGATCCGAAATATTTCGAGGCCGACACCAATTGGGATTTTCCGGGCGGCATTCAAAACCGCCTGCACCTGCATGCGCGGCGCATCATCATTCCGCATCCGGACAAGGGCGTCATCGATGTCACCGCGCCGATGCCGCCGCACATGCGCCAGAGCTGGAACCTGATCGGCTTCGACGACGCCAGCGCTGAGGACTGATCGTGAGCGGGGCCACCGACGCGCTCGCCACCGATACGCTTGATCGCCGCGATACGGTCGACATGGCCGCCGCCGCCATCATGGTCGGGCTGACTTTTTCCTGGGGGCTGAACTACGTCGCCGCCAAGATTTCCTATGCCGGTTACGACCCGGTCTTCCTGTCGATGGCGCGCTCGATCATCGGCGGCTTCTGCGTCTTCCTCTGGTGCCGTTGGCGCGGCATCGCGCTTTTCACGCGCGACGGGACATTGCGCGCCGGCATCGCGGTCGGCGTGCTTTTCGGCATCGAGTTCCTCTGCCTCTATGTCGGCCTGGAGCACACGACCGTCGCCCGCAACACGCTGCTGGTCAACACAATGCCGTTCTGGATGCTGCTCGGCGGCCATTTCCTGCTTGGCGAACAGATCACCTTGAGGAAATTCCTCGGTCTGCTGCTGGCCTTTGCCGGCCTTGCCGCAGTGTTTTCCGACAAGCTTGGCGGTGGCGGAGACATGCTGTTCGGCGATCTCCTGAGCCTCGGCTCCGGATTTTTCTGGGCCCTGACCAACATCCTCATCAAGCGGTCGAAATTGGTCGAGGCGACTGCCGAAAAGCTTCTGCTCTACCAGCTCGCCGGTGCTGCAATCGTTGGCATATTGGTGCTGCCTCTCGCCGGTCCGCCCGTTCGCGATCCGACCATTCTGCCGACTTTGGCGCTGCCTTTCCAGGCGGTCTACATCGTCGCCTTCACCTATGTGCTGTGGTTCTGGCTGCTGCGGCGCTATCCGGTATCTGGCGTGTCCAGTTTCACCGTCCTGTCGCCGGTTTTCGGCGTTTTGTGCGGCGCCGTGTTCTTGAATGAGCCGCTGACCATGCGCATTTTCCTGGCACTTGGCCTGATTGCCGCCGGCCTGATCATCGTCAACCGGCCTGCGCGCAAGATCGTGCCTGTGTGAGAGAGACCTCTATGCGTGATATCCTCAACGATCTCGAAGCGGGCAAGCATCTTTCCGACCCCGATCCGGTACGCCGCGCCCAGATCCAGATGAAGGCGCATCTGCCGAAGCGCTTCTACAAGACCGTCTCGGTCGCGCCGGTGGAAGACGGCTTTGCCGTGCATCTCGACGGCAAGCCGGTGCGCACGCCGGGCAAGGCGCTCCTGGCGCTGCCGACCGAGGCGGCGGCTGCGCTCGTCGCCAACGAGTTCGCCGCCCAGGGCGAGACCATCGATCCGGTGACCATGCCGGTGATGCGCCTCGTCAACACCGCCATCGACGGCGTTGCCAGCGATCCACAGGCGGTGCTGGAGGACATCCTGCGCTTTGCCTCGTCCGATCTGCTTTGCTATCGCGCCGACGCGCCGCAGGGGCTGGTGGAGCGGCAGAACCAACATTGGGATCCGGTTCTGGATTGGGCGAGGGAGACGCTCGGGGCAAGGTTCAACCTCGCCGAAGGAATCATCCATGTCGAGCAGCCGCGCGAAGCCATCGCCGTGCTGGGCAGCCATCTTGCCCGGCGCACCGATCCGCTGCGGCTCGCCGCCATCCATGTGATGACGTCGCTGACCGGCTCGGCGCTGCTGGCGCTGGCCGTCGATTTCGGCGAACTCGACGCCGAGGGCGCCTGGGCTGCCGGGCATGTCGACGAGGACTGGCAGATCGAGCATTGGGGGCAGGATGCGGAGGCCGTCGCGCGCCGCTCGGCCCGCAAGCGCGACATGTTGGCAGCCACCGGTCTGCTCGAGGCGCTCAGGGGCTGACGGGTTCCACCGCTCGCTCGGATTCATCCCGCAGCGCACCTAATACCAAAGTCATAATCCCAAAGACGCGCTGCCTTTGGCCAGCGCTTTCTGTCATTTTTCCCGTTGATGGCTGCCCTGAGTCCGCGTTCGGAGGAGAACACGGATGTTGCCGCGCAGCTTCGAGGTCAACGGGTCTCACGGGAGGAAAACACAATGGCAATGGCATCGACCGCCGGCGGAACGAGCCGCGGCATGACGCGGGAAGAGAAGAAGGTCATCTTCGCTTCCTCGCTCGGCACCGTTTTCGAATGGTACGATTTCTATCTCTACGGCTCGCTCGCAGTGTTCATCGGCTCGACGTTTTTCAGTCCGACCATTCCGGAAGCGACGCGTAATATCTTCGCGCTGCTGGCTTTCGCGGCCGGCTTCCTGGTGCGCCCGTTCGGCGCACTGCTGTTCGGCCGCATCGGCGACCTTGTAGGCCGTAAATATACGTTCCTTGTCACCATGACGATTATGGGCCTGTCGACCTTCCTGGTCGGTCTGCTGCCTGGTTATGCGACCTTGGGTATAGCCGCCCCGGTGATCCTGATCATCCTGCGCATGCTGCAGGGCCTGGCGCTGGGCGGCGAATATGGCGGCGCGGCCACTTACGTCGCCGAGCACGCCCCAGACAACCGGCGTGGCTACTACACTTCCTGGATCCAGACGACGGCGACGCTCGGCCTGTTTCTATCGCTGGTTGTGATCCTGATCGTACAGGCTTCATTGAGCAAGGAAAGCTATGCCGCCTGGGGCTGGCGTATTCCGTTCATCGTCTCCTTCCTGCTGCTCGGCATCTCGATCTGGATCCGGCTTTCGCTCTCCGAATCGCCGACCTTCCAGCGCATGAAGGATGAGGGCAAGGGCTCCAAGGCGCCGCTCACGGAAGCCTTCGGCCAATGGAAGAATGCCAGGATTGCCCTGCTGGCGCTGCTCGGCCTCACCGCCGGTCAGGCCGTGGTCTGGTACAACGGCCAGTTCTATGCGCTGTTCTTTCTGACCAACGTGCTTAAGGTCGACGCGCAGTCGGTAAACATCATGATCGCCATCGCATTGGCGGTCGGTTCGATCTTCTTCGTCGTCTTCGGCTGGCTCTCCGACAAGATCGGCCGCAAGCCGATCATCATGGCGGGTCTTGCTCTGGCGATTGTCTGCACCTTCCCGCTGTTCAAGGCGCTGACCTGGGCTGCAAATCCTGCGCTTGCCACGGCGCAGCAGAACACGCGCGCGACGGTGACGGCTGCACCCAGCGACTGCAGGTTCCAGTTCAATCCGGTCGGCACGGCGAAGTTCACGACGTCCTGTGACATCGCAACGTCGTTCCTGACCAAGAACTCGGTTCCTTATGACGTGGTGTCGACGGCTGCGGCCGGAACAGCCGCGTCGGTCAGGATCGGCAACGAAACGGTGGCTTCCTATGACGCTGTCGCCGCTGGCGATCAGGCCAAGGCCAAGGACGCAGCCTTCGTGAAAGCCGTCAACATGGCTCTGAAAGACGGAGGCTATCCGCTGAAGCGTGCGGCGATCAAGGTTGCGGACCAGAAGCTCGACGCGTTTGTCGCCGCCAACCCGGAACTGAAGCTGGACGCTGCCGCGATCCGCGCCGGTGAAAAGGCTATTGTGCCGGTTGACCAGGCGGTGAAGGACAAGTTGCTGACCACCGATGAAGCAGCGGGTGCGCCTGAAGTCACCGTCTACAACATCCCGGCTGGCGGCGCCTTCGCCATGTTTGCCGACCCGGCGGCCGTCAACTGGCCAATGACCATCGGTATCCTGTTCATCCTGGTCCTGTTCGTGACCATGGTCTACGGGCCGATCGCGGCGATCCTGGTCGAGATGTTCCCGACTCGCATTCGCTACACCGGTATGTCGCTGCCCTACCACATCGGCAATGGCTGGTTCGGAGGCCTGCTGCCGGCAACGGTGTTCGCGCTGAGCGCTTACAAGGGCGACATATATTATGGCCTCTGGTATCCGGTGGTGATCGCGGCGATGTCGCTGGTCATCGGCATGATCTTCGTGAAGGATACGCTCGGCACCGATCTGCACGCCAAGGAGTAGGCGGGCTGAAGCGGCTAAAGAAAAACCCGGCGCGAGCAATCGCGCCGGGTTTTTCTGTTGTATGGTTCGGAGACGTCTAGCTAGCTCTTGCGAGGTAGTTCGGCTTCCGCGATGGCAGCCTCATGGTACCAGGCCTCGCCATGGTCGAGCGGGTGATCGCGCAAAGAGGCAAGCTCTGCCGCGAACTTAGCCTTTACGCCTAAATTTGAGGCAGTCATGCGCGATGCCACCGGGAACATCAGGATTTTTGCCGACGGACGGGCTGACGTGATCTCCATTGGCTGTCTCCTTCCTTCTGCGGACCCTTGTCGATTCATCTTTGCATGAAGGTAAGTCCTGCGAACCATTTAGGCAAGATGCCTAAGGAAAGATCAATAGTTGCCTGTTATTTATGCAGATTTTGTCTTTGGTCGATCTTGGCGCATTGCTTAGGCGGCTTGGTTGCATCTCAGATGTGAACTGGCATTTTTGACGCACCCAGCGCAGCGGAAATGGCACACGAATTGCATTTTATCGACTTGGCAGCTGGGCTGCTGGATGGCTCGGCGCGCCTGCGTCATCCAGGTTCGGTGATCAAGCAACGAGAGGCTAGAATGACGAAATACAAGCTCGAGTACATTTGGCTCGATGGATACACGCCGGTTCCCAACCTTCGCGGCAAAACGCAGATCAAGGAATTTGCCGAATTCCCGACGCTCGAGCAGTTGCCGCTATGGGGCTTTGATGGTTCCTCGACCCAGCAGGCCGAGGGGCACAGCTCCGACTGCGTGCTGAAGCCGGTCGCCGTCTATCCGGACCCCGCCCGCACCAACGGCGTGCTGGTCATGTGCGAAGTCATGATGCCCGATGGTGTGACGCCGCATGCTTCCAACAAGCGCGCCACCATCCTCGACGACGAGGGCGCTTGGTTCGGCTTCGAGCAGGAATATTTCTTCTACAAGGACGGCCGCCCGCTCGGCTTCCCGGAGAGCGGCTATCCCGCACCGCAGGGCCCGTACTACACCGGCGTCGGTTATTCCAATGTCGGCTCCGTCGCGCGCCAGATCGTCGAGGAACATCTCGACCTCTGCCTCGCCGCCGGCATCAACCATGAAGGCATCAACGCCGAAGTGGCCAAGGGCCAGTGGGAATTCCAGATTTTCGGCAAGGGCTCCAAGAAGGCCGCCGACCAGATGTGGATGGCCCGCTACCTGATGCAGCGCCTGACCGAGAAATACGGCATCGACATCGAATACCACTGCAAGCCACTTGGCGACACCGACTGGAACGGCTCGGGCATGCACGCCAACTTCTCGACCGCCTATATGCGCGAAGTCGGCGGCAAGGCCTATTTCGAAGCGCTGATGGCGGCTTTCGACAAGAACCTGATGGATCACATCGCCGTCTACGGCCCGGACAACGACAAGCGTTTGACCGGCAAGCACGAGACCGCGCCGTGGAACAGGTTCAGCTACGGCATCGCCGACCGCGGCGCCTCGATCCGCGTGCCGCATTCCTTCATCAACAACGACTACAAGGGTTATCTGGAAGACCGCCGCCCGAACTCGCAGGGTGACCCCTACCAGATCGCCTCGCAGATCCTGAAGACGATCGCCTCGGTGCCGGCAAGCGCCCAGGTCTCGGCCGCGGCTTGAGCCTTCGTCACGGCGGAAACCTGCCGTGACCGTCTCAGGCCCATCCTACGGTCTTCCCAAGCAAGAACCCCGGCGAAAGCTGGGGTTCTTTTTGTAATGGAACTTTGGCGCGCCGCTCGCTCTACCGAAAGGCCTGAAGCGCGGCCTTCACATTGTCACAGAAATCGAAGCACCATTTTCTGGCGTAGTCCGGATCTATTCCCACCAGGCTGGCCTGCTCGAATGCATTCCTCTGGGGCGGATCGTTGTGCCCGCCGGCTGAGCCGCGCAGTATTGCTTGCCATGAGGTTTGCTGTCCGGGCGGCGGCTTGCCGCTGCGATCCAGAATGCAGCGTGCGTCCGGCCCGCACGCAAGAACCCCAGCCAAGGACCCGGGTTCTTTTCCCATTAACCGGCAGATCGCATCCCGGCCGGAACATACCCAGAAAAAGTCAGGCAATTCGGGCGATCGCAATCCCTGCGACGTTCCGGTCGCCGACTTGGCAGTTCCGGCGATTACCTGTCAAAAAAGCCCGGAAAACAGCGCTTTCCAGCACTTATTTGTGGCAAAGACCCTCCCATAAGCACCTGTTCACGTTGCGAAATCGGCTATCCGCAGCCCTCATGGCGGCGTTGACAGGTTGCAGCGCAGCATGCGAATTCGCAGTTCTTGGGGTTACGTCACGCAATGCTGTTCGGACGGGCGGGGTTTTCTTGAACGGCGGCATTGGCGGGGGGCGCCGGACGAGCGGTCACTGTAGCCTGAGACAGTGCGCCGCTCGCTCCTGGCTCCATGTTCGGGCTCGAACAGTGATCCGCTTGTCACTCACCAGATCTTGCTGACCTGAGACGGCGTCACCGGATTGACGTGCCGTGCTTGCCGATGGATCCAGCGCCCGTGGACCACGGCACACACACGATCGTCAAAAAACAAAACGCAAAAAGCGTTGCCCATCTGCAGCGGGCGACAGCGAGAGCGGGCCGACGGCAGGCACGACTATCGGAGTGCAGCAAAGAGCCCTTGAAAGAGAAAATCTTTCAAGGGCTTGAACATTACGCTGAACCTTTAGTCTGAGAGTCAATCTCAGACGGAGTAGTACATGTCGTATTCGACCGGATGCGGGGTCATTTCGAAGCGCATCACCTCGGCCATCTTCAGCTCGATGTAGCTGTCGATCTGGTCGTCGTCGAAGACGCCGCCGGCCTTCAGGAAGCCGCGGTCCTTGTCGAGGCTCTGCAGCGCTTCACGCAGCGAACCGCAGACGGTCGGGATCTTCTTCAACTCCTTCGGCGGCAGGTCGTAAAGGTCCTTGTCCATCGGTTGGCCGGGATGGATCTTGTTCTTGATGCCATCGAGCCCGGCCATCAGCATGGCGGCGAAAGCGAGGTAGGGGTTCGCGCCTGGATCGGGGAAACGGACCTCGACGCGCTTGGACTTGGGCGACGAGCCGAACGGGATGCGGCAGGAGGCCGAGCGATTGCGCGCCGAATAGGCGAGCAGCACCGGCGCTTCATAACCCGGAACCAGGCGCTTATAGGAGTTGGTCAGCGGATTGGTGAAGGCGTTGATCGCCTTGGCGTGCTTGATGATGCCGCCGATGTAGAACAGGCAGCTCTCCGAAAGGCCGGCATATTCGTTGCCGGCGAAGGTCGGCTTGCCGCCCTTCCAGATCGACTGGTGGACGTGCATGCCCGAGCCGTTGTCGCCGAAGATCGGCTTCGGCATGAAGGTGGCCGTCTTGCCATAGGCGTTGGCGACCTGGTGCACGACATATTTGTAGATCAGCATCTTGTCGGCGTTGCGGACCAGCGTGTCGAACTTGATGCCGAGTTCGTGTTGCGCAGCCGCCACCTCATGGTGATGCTTTTCGACGCGCACGCCCATCTCGGCCAGCACGGTCAGCATTTCCGAGCGCATGTCCTGCGCACTGTCGATCGGCGGCACCGGGAAATAACCGCCCTTGATGCGCGGACGGTGGCCGAGATTGCCGGTCTCGTAGTCCGTGTCGTCATTCGACGGCAGTTCGGTCGAGTCGAGCTTGAAACCGGTGTTGTACGGGTCGGCCTTGTACTTCACGTCGTCGAACACGAAGAACTCGGCTTCCGGGCCGACATAGATGGTGTCGCCGATGCCTTCCGATTTCATGTAGGCCTCGGCCTTCTTGGCCGTACCGCGCGGATCGCGGTTGTAGGATTCACCCGAAACCGGATCGAGGATGTCACACAGGATGACCATGGTCGACTGGGCGAAGAACGGGTCCATGTGGACGGTGTCCGGATCAGGCATCAGCACCATGTCGGACTCGTTGATGGCCTTCCAGCCGGCAATCGACGATCCGTCGAACATGACGCCGTCGGCGAACATGTCTTCCTCGACCTCGATGACATCCATCGTCACGTGCTGCAGCTTGCCCTTCGGGTCTGTGAAGCGCAGGTCGACGAATTTCACGTCGTTGTCCTTAATCTGCTTCATGATGTCTTTGGCTGTCGTCATGTCATGTATCCCTGTGTGATGACGTTTTTTTATGATGACGTTAGGAGAATGCCGGGTCGGGTCAGACCGCGTCCATGCCTGTTTCGCCGGTACGGATTCGCACGACTTCCTCGATATTGGAAACGAAGATTTTGCCGTCGCCAATACGGCCGGTCTGGGCGGCCTTGCGGATGGCCTCGATCGCGCCTTCGACCGCATCGTCGCCAAGCACCACCTCGATTTTCACCTTGGGCAGGAAATCGACGACATATTCGGCGCCGCGGTAGAGCTCGGTATGACCCTTCTGACGACCGAAGCCCTTTGCCTCGGTAACAGTAATGCCCTGCAGTCCGGCCTCCTGAAGCGCTTCCTTCACTTCGTCCAGCTTGAATGGCTTGATGATCGCTTCGATCTTTTTCATGTAAAAAGTGGCCTCCACTGCCAAAAAAAACGGGTTGTGAACCCCCCGCTTGCGCTTCGATCTAGCACGAACTGTGCCAATTGGACGGATTCGAAGCAGTATCACACGATTTCAAAGTCGCACCGCACCTGGATACAAATTCACGTCATTCCCTGTACCGGAAGCGGCACGGGCTGCCGGAGACTACACGGCAACGCCAACTGCATCTGCCCAAAAACTAGGCATATCGCCTATCCTTCAGGCAATCCTGTGCCTTCGTGCCAACAATGTGGCCGCAGATCTCGGCAACTCCCCCTTGTTTGCTTCGGATCGAAAATTGGACAATGCTTGATCGAATGCGGATCGGCAATCCATGAGCAACGAACTTCTTGTTCCTTCAGAAATGAACGAGGCAGATCGGCTTACGGTTGCCGCTGGTCCCGCCGACGGTATCGGCCTGATGCGCAGAGCCGGCCAGGCGGTCGCGGCCGAGGTTCTCAAGCGCTATCCCTCGGCGACGCATGTCCATGTGCTGTGCGGCCCAGGCAACAATGGCGGTGATGGCTACGTCGTCGCGCGCATCCTGGCCGACAGCGGTGTGCGCACCACAATCTGGGCATCCGGAGCACCAAGACCGGAAAGCGATGCGGAGCTCGCCGCTGCGCAATGCCCGATCAAGCCGCGGCCGCTGTCTGGATTTGATGCCGAGACCGGCTCGATCGTGGTCGACGCGCTCTATGGCGCAGGGCTGTCCAAGTCGCTGTCTGGCGATGCCGCCAAGGCCATAGATACCGCTACCGCCTTGGGCTTGCCTGTGATCGCGGTCGACCTGCCGTCTGGCGTCTCGGGAGCCGGCGGCGAAATATTGGGCAGGGCGTTTCGCGCCGAGATCACAGTCACCTTCGCGCGGAAAAAGCCTGGCCACCTGCTGCTCCCAGGACGCGGACAATGCGGTGAAATCGTGCTTGCCGATATCGGCATCGGCGACGACATCATCGCCCAACTCGCTGTCTCGACTTTCGAGAATGTGCCAAACCTGTGGTTGCAGGAATTTCCCGTGCCGGCGGTCGACGCGCACAAATACAAGCGCGGCCATGTCGGCGTCTTTTCCGGTGGCCCCAGCGCCACGGGCGCCGCGCGGCTGTCGGCGCTCGCCGCGGCGAGAAGCGGGGCAGGGGCGGTCACCGTGCTGTCGCCAGCCAATGCCATGCAGGTCAATGCGACACACCTGACCTCCATCATGCTGCGGCAAGCGGGCTCGCTCGGAGAGGTGCAGGAATTCCTGATGGCGCGCCATCCCGAAGCACTGGTGTTCGGACCGGGGCTCGGCCCAAAACCCAAGGTCGGCGATTTTGCCCTGCAACTGATCAAGGCTTTGGCGGATGGTGCGCGCGCATCGGCGACCGCAAGCCACGCAGATGCGATCGTCCTGGATGCCGACGCCATCACGTCGCTGGCTCACCAGCCCCAGGCACTGTTCGAAGTCGCCCGTCAGCCGAACGCGCCGGCATTGGTGATAACGCCGCATGAGGGTGAATTCGGCCGATTGTTTCCTGACATCGCCGGCGTCATGACCCTGTCGAAACTGGCCAAGGCGCGAGCGGCCG
Source organism: Mesorhizobium sp. M0047 (assembly GCF_040323315.1). Classification (NCBI taxonomy): domain Bacteria; kingdom Pseudomonadati; phylum Pseudomonadota; class Alphaproteobacteria; order Hyphomicrobiales; family Phyllobacteriaceae; genus Mesorhizobium; species Mesorhizobium sp. M0047. The sequence goes on from NZ_JAMYUW010000044.1 coordinate 33,204, forward strand.
CAGCACGGGCCAATGCCGTCATCGTCTACAAGGGCGCTGACACGGTGATTGCTGCTCCCGATGGCAGGGCAGCGATCAATTCCAACGGCGCTCCATGGCTGGCCACTGCCGGGTCAGGCGACGTGTTGTCCGGCATCATTGCCGGTCTCCTGGCGCAAGCCATGCCGCCCTTCGAGGGGACTTGCGCTGCGGTGTGGCTGCATGCCGAAGCCGGCAGCCGTTTCGGACCCGGTCTGATCGCCGAGGATCTGCCGCTAGCGCTGGTGCCGGTGCTGCGCGAACTCTTCGAAGCGCGGTAGTTACTCACAGCGGAATGTTGTCGTGCTTCTTCCAGGGGTTCTGCATGTCCTTGTTGCGCAGCATGCGCAGCGCCCGTGCGATGCGGCGGCGGGTCGAGTGCGGCATGATCACCTCGTCGACATAGCCGCGCTCGGCGGCGACGAAAGGCGACAGGAAGCGATCCTCGTAAGTCTTTGTATGCGCTGCGATCTTTTCGGCATCGCCGATGTCCTTGCGATAGATGATCTCGACCGCGCCCCGTGCACCCATCACCGCGATCTGCGCCGTCGGCCAGGCATAGTTCATGTCGCCGCGCAGATGCTTTGACGCCATCACGTCATAGGCGCCGCCATAGGCTTTTCTGGTGATGACGGTGATCTTCGGCACGGTGGCCTCGGCATAGGCGAAGAGAAGCTTGGCGCCATGCTTGATTAGCCCGCCATACTCCTGCGCCGTGCCGGGCAGGAAGCCGGGCACGTCGACGAAGGTGACGATCGGGATCGAAAAACAATCGCAGAAGCGCACGAAGCGCGCGGCCTTGCGGCTCGCATCGGAATCGAGCACGCCGGCCAGCACCATCGGCTGGTTGGCGACGAAGCCGACCGTGCGGCCCTCGATACGGCCGAGACCGGTGACGATGTTTTTCGCGAAATTCTGCTGGATCTCGAAGAAGTCGCCTTCATCGGCGACTTTCAGGATCAGTTCCTTGATGTCGTAGGGCTTGTTGGTGTTGTCGGGGATCAGCCGGTCGAGCGACAAATCATGGTCGGTCACCGACTGATAGCATTCGATTTCGGGAAGCTCCGATGTGTTGGAGGCCGGCAGCAGGTCGATCAGCCGGCGCATCTGCAGCAACGCCTCGACGTCATTGTCGTACGCGCCGTCGGCGATGGAGGATTTCGTCGTGTGGACGGAAGCGCCGCCGAGGCTCTCGGCGGTCACCGTTTCGTTGGTCACGGTCTTCACCACATCCGGCCCGGTGACGAACATGTAGGAGGTGTCGCGCACCATGAAGATGAAGTCGGTCATCGCAGGCGAATAGACATCACCGCCGGCGCAAGGACCCATGATGACAGAAATTTGCGGAATGACGCCGGAGGCGAGCACGTTGCGCTGAAAGATCTCGGCATAACCGCCGAGTGCCGCAACGCCCTCCTGGATTCGCGCGCCACCGGCATCGTATAGCCCGATGATCGGCGCACGGTTGCGCAGCGCCATCTCCTGCACCTTGATGACCTTCTCGGCATGCGCTTCCGACAGCGAGCCGCCGAACACGGTAAAGTCCTTGGCGAAGAGGTAGACCGGACGACCATTGATGGTGCCCCAACCGGTGACCACGCCGTCGCCGGCGATCTTGGTCTTCTCCATGCCGAAATCGGTCGAGCGGTGCTCGACATACATGTCGAATTCCTCGAACGAGCCTTCGTCGAGAAACACCTCGATGCGTTCGCGCGCGGTGAGCTTGCCCTTCTTGTGCTGGGCATCGATGCGCGCCTGGCCGCCACCCATGCGGGCGATCTCGCGCCGGCGCTCGAGTTCCTTCAGCACGTCCTTCATCGATTACCTCCCAGGCCAGCGGCATTTCGTGGTAATCGTGCCTGCAGGCGAGCGCAAGCGCCGCTTACGCCGTGGGTTTTGTTGCACTGCAGCATGACGCCCCTTGCATTTGACAGCGAACTGGGCCATATGCGGCGACATAGGCGCTTGGGCCGGGACAATCCGGCCTTCTCGACGAATGAGACTGGTTGCGTCTGTTTTCCCTCTTTTCCGGTATATCGGCCCCTCTTTCCGGTACATCACAAAGTGGCGAAAAAGCCCCGTGGCATGATGCCTGCGGGCACGACAGCGCAGCCGCGCGGACGGAAACGTCCGCCGCCTTGTCGTTCCATGACAATTTGTTCGACGGCAGGTTGCGCCCTGCCGCCATCGATGTTTGCGGCCAGAAGCCGCGTGAAAGAAGATTATTTTGACCAACCAAAACACTTTGCCCGGTAGCAACACTGCGGAACTTACCGGTTTCGCCGCACTGGGTATTTCGGGCGCGCTGCTCAAGGCCACCCATAACGCCGGTTTCACCGAACCGAAGCCGATCCAGGCGCAGGCGATCCCGCCGCAAATGGAAGGCCGCGACATTTTCGGCATCGCCCAGACCGGCTCCGGCAAGACCGCAGCCTTCGCGCTGCCGATCCTGTCGAAGATCATTGCACTTGGCACCAAGCGCCGGCCTAAGACGGCGCGTGCGCTGATTCTGGCACCAACGCGCGAACTCGCCGTGCAGATCGAGGATACGATCAAGATCCTCGCCAAGGGCGCGCATGTCTCGACCGCGCTCGTGCTGGGCGGCGTCTCCCGCTTCAGCCAGGTGAAGAAGGTTGCGCCCGGCGTCGACATCCTGATCGCAACGCCCGGCCGGTTGACCGATCTGGTGCGTGAAGGCGACCTCATGCTTGCCGACACCAAATGGCTGGTGCTCGACGAAGGCGACCGCATGCTCGACATGGGCTTCATCAATGACGTCAAGCGCATCGCCAAGGCGACCGCGCCCGACCGTCAGACGGTGCTGTTCTCGGCGACCATGCCCAATGAGATCGCCGAACTGGCGAAGGGCCTGCTGAAAAACCCGATCCGTGTCGAAGTCGCGCCGCAAAGCACGGCAGCGGCCGAAATCGTGCAAGGTGTCGTCTTTGCCCGTACCAAGCAGAAGCGCCAGGTGCTGTCGACGATGCTCGCCGACGAGGCGATGAAGTCCGTCATTATCTTTTCGCGCACCAAGCATGGTGCCGACAGGGTGACCAAGGACCTCGAGCGCGACGGCTTCAAGGCCGCCGTCATCCACGGCAACAAGTCGCAGAATGCCCGCCAGAAGGCGCTCAACGATTTCCGCGAGGGTTCGGTGCGCATTCTGGTGGCGACCGACATCGCTGCGCGCGGCATCGACGTGCCCGGCATCAGCCATGTCGTGAATTTCGACCTGCCGGACGAAGCGGAAAGCTATGTCCACCGCATCGGCCGTACCGGCCGCAACGGCATGGACGGCATTGCGATTACGCTTTGCGATCCTTCCGAGAACAGCAAGCTGCGCCAGGTCGAGCGCATCATCCGCACCAAACTGCCGATCGTTGCCGACCATCTCGGCAGCCCCGATCCGCTGCGCAATCCGGCTGAAAAGAACGAACGATTCGAGCCGGCCAACGACCGCAATGGTCGTCGCGACGGCAGGCGGCCCGGTGGCGAGAACAAAGGCAACGGTTTTGGCAAAAAGCGCTTCGGCGACAAGCCGGCCTTCGCCGGCGAGCGCAAGCCGGAAGGCGCCAAGCCGGCCTTTAAAGGCAACAACAAGCGCCGCTTCGGCGGCAAGCGTCCGGCGGCGCGGGCTGCGTAAGCCAGGCCGCGTTTTAATCAGTCAAGCGTAGCATGGCTGATTGCCGAGACCGACCGGGAAAGGGCGGCTGAAGCGATGCTTCGGTCGCCCTTTTTCGTAAACTTACTTCACCACCGCCTCGATCCAGACGGCGATCCTTTGCGCCAGAAAGGTCGTGGTCGATGGCGAAAGCGCGTCGCCGGCGATAACGTGATTGTCTATGTCGCCCGTATCATCGACCGGGACCAGTTCACACGGAGCGCCCCAGCGCCCGGCGATCTCGCGGGTGCGGTCGGGCCGCACCACTTTGTCCGAATCCGAAAAGATGAACAAAGCGGGGATGGTCGCCTTTTCCACCGGGGCGCCATAGGCAAGCTCGGTCAGCGCCTGCATCGGCAAGGTCGCTTCGATCGGGTAGCGGGTGGTCCAGAATTTTTCATGCAGCGCGTTGCGCGGCAAAAAGCTGTGTTCCTTGCCGGCGACCAGCCTGGCGATCTGTTTTCCCCATGGCATGGTCAGTATCTCGGCGCCGGACGCTTTCACGCCGAAGTTTGGCGAGATGAACGCGATCGCGGCAACCCCGTCCGATGCGCCCGGCTGCGTTGCCGCCCATGTCGCCAGCGAGCCGCCGGTCGAGGTCGAGATGACGATCACCTTGTCGCCGATCGCCCGGCCGATGGCGAGCGCCTCCTCAAAATCGTTGACCCAGGCATTGATGCTGCCTTGCGTCATCGCCGCGCCATCCTGCCCGTGTCCGGTAAGGCGGGTGTAGAACAGGTTGGCGTCGAGCTGGTCGGCCACTTCATCGGGCAGCGGGCGGACCTCGCCCTTCGATGCGGAAAAGCCGTGGATGTAGACGATCGACAGCGGCGTCCTGGCATGCACCATCGGATTGGCCCAGACGATCTCTTTCTCCAGCCCGTCGCGGATTCCCGGTGTGGCGGCTTCCACCTTTGCCACATAGGCCTGCGGATCGTCGCCGATGACCAAGGGATCGAAGCGTATCGTGGTGTCGACGGGAACGCGCGGACCGAGCACGACGGCCAGTGCGAGAATGGCGGCAAGGCCCAGCACAGCAAGCACGATCCGTCGCCCCATCTCTGGCTCCACGCAACAATCTCTCAACCCATGGCTGTCACCCGCCCGAAGCGGGTGCTTGCCAACTTCGACGGCTTACCTATTCGATTGGCGGCTTGCGGTCGTAATGCAGCGGCCGCGCCTTCCAACTGGTCATCAGGCTGATAAACCCTCTGCAAAGCGGCCTCGGCAACACGCTAAGCAGTTTCAGGGGCCAGCTTGTCCGGCGCGGGAAGGTGACTTCGAAACCGCCGGACTTGATGCCCCGCGCCATGCGGCGCGACGCGCGGCTGACCGGCATCAGTCCCGGCATCGGCAGCATGTTCTTCTCGGTCAGCGGGGTATCGATGAAGCCAGGATTGAACACCTGGATGCGCACGTTCATCTTGTCGAAATCATACTTCAGCGATTCGGCCAGGATGTTGATTGCCGCCTTGGTGCCGCCATAGGCGGCCGTTGTCGGCCAGCCGAAATAGGACGTGACGGAGCCGACCAGTACGACATGGCCGCGCGCCCGCACGCGCATGCGTTCGATGACAGGCACCAGGCCATTGATGATGCCGAAATAGTTGACCTCGAAGGACCGGCGAAAGTCGTTGACGACAAGATTTTCACCCGGCGTCGAAATGTAGTTTCCGGCATTGAAGATGGCGAGCACGATGGGACCGAGCTCCTTCTCGATCGCGGCGACGGTTCTTGCCATGCGCGGTTCGTCGGTGACGTCGCAGGGAAAGGCGGTCACACTGCCCGGCATCTGCGCCGTCTCGACGACAAGCGTGTCGATCGGATCGTCGTCGAGCGCCGTCACCGCCACGGCATAACCCTGGGAAGCAAGATCCCTGGCGAGCGAACGGCCGATGCCGCTGCTGCCGCCCGTGATCCAGGCGACGCCGTGCTTCGGGTTGGCCCGGTAAAGTGTCATGCTGCGCCCTGTCGACTTGTTGGTGCTTTGCTCTAGCGATGAAGAAATCGAATGAAAAGCTGCTTTTCAACGTCGGTCGGAAAATGAACAGTGGCGATAGGGGCTGGTCTTGGAAAGCGTCGACGCAACAACAGTGCCGCAATTGCGACTGGACCAGACAAATTCTTGCCTTGAAACCGAAGCTTCGGGTTTCTAGGGTTTCGGCGCACCTAAACAAGGAATCCTGAATGCTCCGTTCTGTGATCGACGCGATCGGCAACACGCCTCTGATCCGCCTCAACAAGGCTTCTGAACAAACAGGCTGCGAGATCCTGGGCAAGGCCGAATTCATGAATCCGGGCCAGTCGGTCAAGGATCGCGCGGGTCTGTTCATCATCCGCGACGCCGAGCAGCGCGGGCTGCTGAAGCCCGGCGGCGTCATCGTCGAGGGAACGGCCGGCAACACCGGCATCGGACTGACGCTGGTTGCCAAGGCGCTCGGCTACCGCACCGTCATCGTCATTCCCGACACGCAGAGCCAGGAAAAGAAAGACACGATCAAACTGCTCGGCGCCGAGCTGATCGAAGTGCCCGCGGTGCCGTACAAGAACCCCAACAACTATGTGAAGCTGTCCGGCCGCTTGGCAGAGCAGATGGCGCGGACGGAACCGAATGGCGCCATCTGGGCCAACCAGTTCGACAATGTGGCGAATCGTGACGGCCATATCCGCACCACGGCCGAGGAAATCTGGAACCAGACCGGCGGCAAGGTCGACGGCTTTGTCTCGGCGGTCGGCTCGGGCGGAACGCTGGCCGGCGTCGCCTTCGGGCTAAGGGCGAAAAGCAAGGACGTGAAGATCGCGCTCGCCGATCCGCTGGGCGCCGCGCTCTACTCCTTCTACACCAGCGGCGAGCTGAAGTCCGAAGGCAGCTCGATCACCGAAGGCATCGGGCAGGGGCGCATCACCGCCAATCTCGAAGGGTTCACGCCGGATTTTTCCTTCCAGATTCCCGACGAGGATGCGCTTCCGATCGTCTTCGACTTGATCCAGGAAGAAGGCCTCTGCGTCGGCGGCTCGACCGGCATCAACATTGCCGGCGCGATCCATCTGGCGCGCGAACTTGGCCCCGGCCACACGATCGTGACCATTCTTTGCGACTACGGCTCACGCTACCAGTCGAAGCTGTTCAACCCGGAATTCCTGCGCGAGAAGCAGCTGCCGGTGCCGGGCTGGATGGAGCTGAAGAGCAAGATTTCGGTGCCGTTCGAAAAGGTCGCGTGATGGCGCACAGGACGGACGCGCTGTTTCGCGACGACGCCTATCTGCGCAGGGCGGATGCGACGGTCGTTGCCGTCAACGACCGCGGCGCCATCATCCTCGATCGCACGATCTTCTACGCCACATCGGGCGGCCAACCGGGCGATACCGGTCACATCGAGCGCGGCGACGGCAGCCGCATCGCCATTGCCGTCGCAATTACGGGCGAGACCAAGGACGAGATCATCCATGTGCCGACGCCGGAGCAAGCGGCGCCACGGATCGGCGAGAAGGTGAGGCTGGCGATCGACTGGGAGCGGCGGCATTTTTTGATGCGCATGCATTCGGCCTGCCATCTGCTCTCGGTCGTCTGTCCGTTTCCGATTACGGGTGCCGCGGTTTCCGAGGACGACAGCCGTGTCGACTTCGACATGCCGGATGCCAGCTTCTCCAAGGAGGAGGTGACAGCGAGCCTGATGGACCTGGTGCGGGCCGACCACCCGATCTTCACCAGGTTGATCAGCGACGAGGACCTGGCCGCCAATCCTGGCCTGGTCAAATCCAAGAACGTCCGGCCCCCGGTCGGCACCGGCAATATCCGTCTCGTGTGCATCGGCGATAACGCTTCGGTGGACAGCCAACCCTGCGGCGGTACCCATGTGAAGAGCACCGGCGAAGTCGGTGAAATCCACATCGGCAAGATCGAGAAGAAAGGCCGCGAAAACAGGCGTTTCCGCATCCGCTTCGGTCCGATGCCGGCGAACTGATATGCTAGCCGTTCGCGAGGCGAAACAAGGAGGATAAAAATGGCCGAGGACAGCCCTTTCACCGTCGATGCGGACTGGCTGCAACAGCGTCTCGGCGAGCCGGGCCTGACGATTGTCGATGCGTCCTGGTATCTCCCGGCGCAAAAGCGCGATGCGCGCGGCGAATACGATGCGGCGCACATTCCGGGCGCGCGGTTCCTGGATCAGGACGCGGTTTCCGACCCGGACTCGCCACTGCCGCACATGTTGCCGTCGCCGCAGGACTTCGCCCAGTATGTCGGCGCCATGGGCGTTTCGGCGGACGACACCATCGTCGTCTATGACGGCCCGGGTTTCTTCTCTGCGCCTCGGGCATGGTGGATGTTCCGGGTAATGGGCGTCTTCCAGACCTATATTCTGGACGGCGGCTTCGATGGGTGGAAGGCGGCTGGCCGACCGGTGACGGCCGAACCGACGAAGATCGCGCCATGCGTGTTCCATGCCGATTTCGACGCGAGTCGGGTCGCCAGCCTCGCCGACATGCGCCGGATCGTCGACACTGGGGAAAGCCAAATCGCCGACGCCCGTGGGGCGGGCCGCTTCACTGGCGCGGAGCCTGAACCGCGCGCGGGCATCCGCTCCGGTCATATGCCTGGCGCGCGAAATTTGCCCTATTCGGCGCTGTCGGAAAATGGCGAGCTGTTGTCGAAGGACCGGCTGCGCAAGGTGATAGAGCAGGCCGGCATCGATCTGTCGAAACCTGTCGTCACCTCATGTGGCTCCGGTATTACAGCAGCGGTGGTGACGCTGGCGCTGGAAACACTTGGCCATACCGACAACAGGCTTTACGACGGCTCATGGACGGAGTGGGGTGGGCTTTCCGACACGCCCGTCGTGACCGGCAAGGAATGACGACGATGGAAAACGGCGTGCTGGAAGACATCGAGGTCACAGTGACGTTCCTCGAAATGCATGTGCCTCCGGCCTATACGCCGCCTGTGCCCTATAATCGTCAGGTCGCGCTGCTGAAGACCAAGGACATCCCGCTGCATTTCTACCGCTATCTGATGGACCGGGTCGGGCGCAAATGGCACTGGGTCAATGTTCTCAGGCTCGATGATGACGAGCTTTCCGCCGGTATCCACCGCGAGGATCGTGATATCAGGGTGCTCTACCTCGACGGCGCACCAGCCGGCTTTTTCGATCTCAAGCCGCATCTGCCGGAAGAAGTCGAGCTCGCTTATTTCGGCATGATGGAACATGCAACCGGGCAAGGCATCGGTCGCTGGTTCCTGGGCTCCGCGATCGCAGCCGCATGGTCGTATGGGCCGAAGCGAGTGACGGTGCAGACCTGCACGCTCGATCATCCGGCGGCGCTGCCACTTTATCAGAAGCTCGGCTTTGCACCTGTGGCGCAGAAGAAGGAGACGGTGCATCCGATGCCTTTCGCCGAGCGTTCGGCCAGCGTCATGCGGCCGTGACGCCAGCTGCAATCAGGACTGATTGCTGAGAACCGATCGGTCCTGCACCTTGGCAGGAATCGGGTGGGAAGCGCGGAGTTGGCGGCATAATTTCCGGTCAACGACACCGGAGAGTTTCACCATGACCATCCAGTTCAAAGCCTTGCCGACCGACGATGTCAGGGGCCTGCAGCGCGGCGGTCCCGATGCTTACGGCAACACGCCCGAGCGAAAGATCTCCGACGGCGACGGCGTGCCTTGCCGGCACTGTCTGAAGAACATCGATGCTGGAGACGCTTACCTCGTCCTGGCGTACCGGCCATTCGCGGAGCTTCAGCCCTACGCCGAGACCGGGCCGATCTTTCTGCATGCCGAAGAATGCGAACGCGCCGCCGGGAGCGAGGTGCTTCCCGCGATTCTCGAAAGTCCCGACTACATCGTGCGCGGCTATGGCAGGGACAATCGCATCGTCTACGGCAGCGGCGGTGTCATCCCGACCGAAGCAATTGCCGCACGCGCAGAGACGCTATTCGAGCGCGACGATATCGCCTACGTCCATGTTCGCTCGGCGCGCAACAATTGCTACCAGTGCCGCATCGAGCGCGCGTGAAGCTGGGATCGCCAATGGGAGATGCTGTCGTACTCCCGTCGTATAATCGCGCTAGAAAGCGATTGTCGATCGATTGGCCGACCGCGGATGAACCGGCGGCAAATCTCGACATCGAGGAAGCGGGGCTTTGGCTCCGCTTTTTTGTTGCCTGCTTCGGTCGCAAAGAAAAACCCGCCAGTGTGAACCGGCGGGCGAGACTGGAGGAAGGTGTCTTTTTGTGAAATCAGGCGGCCAGAACGGCTTTCGGCTCGACCAGTTCGTAGCCGAGAGCCTCGGCGACAGCGCGGTTGGTGATCTTGCCCTTGTGGACATTGAGCCCGTTGCGCAAATGATGGTCGTCGACCAGCGCCTTCAGGCCCTTGTCCGCAAGCTGGAGGCCATAGTGCAGCGTCGCGTTGTTGAGCGCATGGGCCGAGGTGACCGGCACCGCGCCCGGCATGTTGGCGACGCAATAATGGATGACGCCGTCAACGTCATAGGTCGGCTCGGCATGGGTGGTGGCGTGCGAGGTCTCGAAGCAGCCACCCTGATCGATGGCGACGTCGACCAGCACCGAGCCCTTCTTCATGCCTGACAGCATTTCGCGCGAAACCAGTTTTGGCGCCGCGGCACCCGGAATCAGCACCGCCCCGACGACGATATCGGCTGAAAAGCATTCTTCTTCGAGCGCTTCGACGGTCGAGTAACGGGTGTGGACGCGGCCGGCGAAGAGGTCGTCAAGCTGACGCAGGCGCGGGATCGAGCGGTCGATGATGGTGACATCGGCGCCAAGCCCCGCCGCCATCCTGGCAGCGTGCAGACCGACGACGCCGCCGCCGAGCACGGCAACCTTGCCGGGCAGCACGCCGGGCACGCCGCCGAGCAGCACGCCGCGGCCGCCATTGGCCTTCTGAAGCGCCGTGGCGCCGGCCTGGATCGACAGGCGTCCGGCGACTTCAGACATGGGCGCCAGCAGCGGCAGGCCGCCACGATCGTCGGTCACGGTCTCGTAGGCGATTGCGGTCACGCCGGAAGCGAGCAGGCCCTTGGTCTGCTCCGGATCCGGAGCAAGATGAAGATAGGTGTACAGGATCTGGCCTTCGCGAAGCTGCGCCCATTCGGTGGGCTGCGGCTCCTTGACCTTGACGATCATGTCCGACTTGGCAAACACGTCGGCAGCCGTCTTGGCAATCGTGGCACCGGCGGCGCGATAGGCGTTGTCATCGGCCCCGATGCCGGCTCCGGCGCCGGTCTCGACCAGCACTTCGTGGCCATGGGCGACATACTCGCGGACCGAGCCGGGTGTGAGGCCGACGCGATATTCGTGGTTCTTGATTTCCTTGGGGCAGCCGACGCGCATTTTTCTTCTCCCTGATCCGGCCCTATTGGGCTCCTTCCCTGTGTTGGTGGAGTGAACCACGAATCGGTGCGCAGGTGTTTGCGAATGCGCTTGCGTCAGCGGGCGCGTTTCGATAATTGTTGCGCCAAACAGCCAAATTTTCGCAGGATTCACGAAAAATGCCGCTCGACAGGATTGATATCGCCATTCTCGAGGCTTTGCAGAAGGATGGCCGGATACCCAATGCTGCGCTCGCCGAGAAGGTTGGCCTGTCGCAGTCGGCTTGTTCGCGCCGGCTCGACAACCTGGAGAAATCCGGAACCATCCGCGGCTACCATGCCCGGCTTTCCAATGCGGCGCTTGGCCACCAGATGACGGCGATCGTGCACATATCCTTGTCGGGACAATTCGAGAAGACGCTGTCGGATTTCGAGGCGGCGATCAAGCGCTGCCCGAACGTGCTGTCCTGCCATCTGATGTCTGGCGAATACGATTATATTCTCAGGATCGCGGCAAAGGATCTCGTCGACTATGAGCGCATCCACAAGGAATGGCTGTCGGCGATGCCGCATGTGACCAAGATCAACTCGTCTTTTGCGCTACGCGAAATCGTCGACCGCACGGCCATGGGCATGAAGCCGGAAATGGCCTGAGCTGTGTCGATATTCAGGTGATGCCGGCCTGCGAACGGCAGTTTCCTGTGCTTCCGGTACTCACGGACTCAAACGTCCGCTCCGTTCCGGTTCTCGGAACCCGCCATTCTCGACTCGGCCTGACCTGAATCTCAACACAGCTAACCGATCTTGAATGCCTCGATCACGATCCGATCCATCGGGATATCGTGCGGCTGCGGGTAGATGGTGGCGATGCGCTGCAACTCGTAGCCGACGCCGATGACCAGCGGCTTGAACGGCATCGCGGCCAGCGTGCGGTCGAAGAAGCCGCCGCCATAGCCCAGGCGGTAGTTTTGGGGATCGATGCCGACGATCGGCGAGATGACGATGTCCGGCAGCACCGGATCGCCCTCGGCTGGGATCGGGATGTTCCAGACGCCTTTCTCCAGCCGGTCGCCCGGCTTGTAGGCGCGAAAGATCAGGGGATGCGCTTTCTCGACAACGATGGGCAGGGCGGTGCGGCCGCCGCGCGCATTGATGGACGCCATCCATGGCCGCAGATCCGGCTCGCCGCGAAACGGCCAGTAGAGACTGACCATGCGGCCGGCGATCTCGCCGATGATCGCGTCAAGACCTTCGGCGATGCGCTGCGACATTGCCGTTCGCGCGTCGGCCGAAACGGCAAGGCGGGCCGCGATCAGGCGTTCGCGCTCGGTCTTGCGCCAGCGTCTCACATCAGTCCAGTCGTTCAGAGGCACACGGAATTCCGGATCGAGTTCATGCATGAAGCAGGGCGACGAAGAATACAGCGTCGGAGCGTCGTCGTCTTGATCATTGGCCATGCCTCAGCTCGTGGTGCTTTTTGAAGAACGCTATACCGGGCCACGATCGTCGACATGTGCATTCACGACATTCGAAGGCGACTCCCAGGCAATCATCAAAGGACGGAGCGTTGTTGCGGTGCACAAAAATACCTACATCGGGTTGGATGCATTGGGGTGAATTGAGATGAACCAAGCCAGCCATCATGTCGTCGTCGTTGGCGCGGGTTTCGGCGGTCTCGAATTCACACGTGCGCTTGGCGGTGCACCGGTGCGCATCACCATGATCGACAAACGCAACCATCACCTCTTCCAGCCGCTGCTGTACCAAGTGGCGACCACGGCGCTGGCGACGTCCGAGATTGCCTGGCCGGTCCGCCACCTGCTGCACAAGCGCAAGGACGTGACGACGTTGTTAGCCAATGTCGTCGGCGTCGATCGCGCCGGCAAACGCGTGCTGCTCGAAGATGGCAGCGCGGTCGCCTACGATACGCTGCTGCTCGCCACCGGTGCCCGCCATGCCTATTTCGGCCATGACGAGTGGGAGCCTTTCGCGCCTGGCCTAAAGACGCTGGAGGACGCCACCACTGTTCGACGGCGCATTCTTCTGGCTTTCGAGCAGGCCGAGCGGGAGGCCGATCCCGCCCAACGCCAGGCTCTGCTGACCATTGCGATCGTCGGCGGCGGGCCGACCGGCGTTGAGCTTGCCGGCACAATCGTCGAACTGGCGCATGACACGCTGCACGGCGAGTTCCGCAACATCGACACACGGCAGACGCGCGTGGTGCTGATCGAGGCCGGCGACCGGATTCTGGCCAATTTCGCACCAAAGCTTTCCGACTATGCATCGAAGGCGCTCGAGCGGCTCGGCGTGACGGTCGAACTCGGCCGGGCCGTTACGCGTTGCGACGCCGAGGGCGTCGTCTTCGGCGACAAACGTCTGGCTGCGAAGACAATCCTGTGGGCTGCAGGTGTTGCGGCTTCACCGGCCGCCGAATGGCTCGGCGCGGCGGCGGATCGGGCGGGCAGGGTGCTGGTCGAACCCGATTTGAGCGTCCCTGGCAGCCCGGAGATTTTCGTCATCGGCGATGCCGCGCATGTCCTGCGGCCGGACGGGCGGCCCGTTCCCGGCGTGGCGCCCGCCGCCAAACAGCAGGGTCGGCATGTTGCCGCCATTCTGAAGGCACGGCTCGCCGGCGACATCAGCCCGCGGCCGTTCCGCTACCGGCATGACGGCGATCTCGCCACGATCGGCAAGCGTGCCGCCGTGATCGACTTCGGCTGGATCAAGCTGACTGGCTGGGCGGCTTGGTGGCTGTGGGGGATCGCGCACATCTATTTCCTGATCGGCTTTCGCAACCGGCTTGCGGTTTCGTTGAGCTGGCTATGGATCTACGCGACGGGCCAGCGCAGCGCGCGACTGATCACGCAAGGCGACGACGACAAGAGCTGATTTCTTCACCCGGACCATTCATCCGCTCGTCATCTGTTGCTGATCGACTGATGTTCGATCCGCGCGACTTCTTGAATGGACTCGCATGAGTTTCAGAGCGAAGTTCGCTTCGGGGCAAGGCAGGCATGATCCCGAAAAGAGGGGACCGGTTTCGGAGAAAAGATCATGCTGCAACAAACGGACTCTCGTCCCGTCGTCGAAGGAAAAAAACATGTCGCAACTGCTCCATCCCGTCTCCCGCCGTGATCTGCTTGTGGGTGCAGCCGCCACAGGGGCGCTGATCGTGCTGCATCCGTTTTCGGCTCGCGCTCAAGGCAATCAGGCGCATCTGCGGATCATGGAGACCACCGATATCCATGTGAACGTGCTGCCTTACGACTACTACGCCGACAAGGCGAACGACACGCTGGGCCTGTCGCGCACGGCTTCCCTGATCGATGTGGTGCGCAAGCAAGCCAGCAATTCGATGCTGATCGACAATGGCGACCTGCTGCAAGGCAATCCGATGGGCGACTACATCGCCTATGAGAAAGGGCTGAAGGACGGCGACCTGCATCCGATCATGAAAGGCATGAACCTGCTCGGCTACGAGTGCTCGACACTCGGCAATCACGAGTTCAACTATGGCCTGTCGTTCCTGGACAAAGTGCTGGCCGGCGCCAATTTTCCCTTCGTCTGCGCCAATTTGATCCGCGGCACCGAACTTGCCGCGAACCCGCGCGACGACAAGCTCTATCTGAAGCCCTATGTCATCCTCGACAAGAAGATCAAGGACGGCTCAGGTGCCGAACAGCCGATCAGGATCGGCATCATCGGCTTCGTGCCGCCACAGATCATGGTCTGGGATCTCAAGAACCTGGAGGGCAGCGTCAAGACGCGCGACATCGTCGAGGCGGCCAAGGCCTGGGTGCCGCAGATGAAGGAAGAGGGCGCCGACATCGTCATTGCGCTCTCGCATTCCGGCATCGACGTTAAGCACGGCGACATGATGGAGAACGCCTCGTTCTTCGTCGCCGGTGTCGACGGCATCGATGCGGTGTTCACCGGTCACCAGCATCTGGTGTTCCCCGGCAAGAAGGACTTCCAGTCGCTTGAGGGCGTCGACACGCAGAAAGGCACGCTGCAGGGCAAGCCCGCCGTCATGGGTGGCTTCTGGGGTTCGCATATGGGACTGATCGACCTGATGCTGGAGCGCGACGGGTCGAAATGGAAGGTCGTTTCAGCCACCTCGGAGGCGCGGCCGATCTTCGAACGCGTCGACAACAAGAACAAGCCGACCGTCCCGGACGACAACCGCATCATCGCGGCACTCGAACAGGATCACCAGGCGACGCTGGCCTATGTGCGTCGGCCGGTCGGCAAGACCTCCGCGCCGCTCTATTCCTATTTCGCGCTGGTCGCCGACGATCCGTCGGTGCAGGTCGTCAGTCAGGCGCAGACCTGGTATCTCAGGGATATTCTCAAGAACACGCAATGGAAGGACCTGCCGCTGCTGTCGGCCGCAGCTCCCTTCAAGGCCGGCGGACGCAACGGCGCCGACTACTATACCGACGTGCCTGCAGGCGACATCGCCATCAAGAACGTTGCCGACCTCTATCTCTATCCCAACACCGTGCGCGCGGTCGAAATCACCGGGGCTGAGGTCAAGGAATGGCTGGAAATGTCGGCCGGCATCTTCAACTGGATCGAGCCAGGGAGAGCCGACCAGGCCCTCATCAACACCGACTTCCCGTCCTACAACTTCGACGTCATCGATGGCGTCACCTACAGGATAGACCTGTCGCAGCCGCCGAAATATGATGCCAAGGGCGGGCTGGCGAATGCTGGCGCCAATCGTATCGTCGACTTGATGTTCGACGGAAAACCAATTGATCCCAAACGGAAATTCGTCGTCGCGACCAACAATTATCGTGCCGGCGGCGGTGGCAATTTCCCTGACATCGATGCTTCGAAGATCATCTACGAAGCGCCGGACACCAATCGCGACGTCATCGTTCGTTACATCGTCAGCGAGGGCACGATCAACCCGTCTGCGGACGATAACTGGTCGTTCGTGCCGATGCCTGGAACCAGCGTGGTGTTCGAAACCGGCGCCAAGGCGAAGGATTTCATTGCGCAGGTGAAATCGCTGAAGATCGAAGCGGCGGGCGAGGGCGAGGCAGGCTTCGCGAAATACCGCATCCTGCTCTGACCACTGCTGTTCGAAGCTCGGTTCCATGCCGTCACGGCGCGTCGACCTACGCCTTGTAGACCACCTGGCGCACGTCGATGTAGCTGGCGCGGAATCCGGCCTCGCAATAATGCAGGTAGAACTCCCAGAGCTTCTTGAAACGGTCGTCGAAGCCGAGCGGGACGATCTTCTCCCATGAGGCCCAGAACCGGAGGCGCCATTCGGCGAGCGTGCGCGCGTAGTCGTCCGGAAAGATACGCTCGCGCAGATGGGCAAGACCGTGATCTTTGCCAAGTGACTTCAGGATCGATGGGGTCGGCAGCATGCCACCTGGGAACACGTAGCGCTGGATGAAATCCGGCCTGGCGCGATAGGTGCCGTAAGAAGCTTCGTTGATGGTGATGATCTGCAGCCCGGCCGTACCGCCGGGCTTTAGACATGCCTTCATCTTGCTGAAGAACAATGGCCAGTATTTTTCGCCTACGGCCTCGAACATCTCGATCGAGGCAATGCGGTCATAGGTGCCGGTTTCGTCGCGATAGTCCTGCAGCTTGATGTCGACCTTATTGGCAAGCCCGGCCTTGGCGATGCGCGCCGTGGCGAAGTCGTGCTGCTCGCGGCTGATCGTCAGCCCGGTCACCCGACAACCGATCTCGCGCGCCGCGAATTCGGCGAAGCCACCCCAACCGCAGCCGATTTCCAGCACGTGGTCCTTCGGGCCGATGCCTATGTCCTTCGCCAGCGCGCGATATTTGGCGGCCTGGGCGCCTTCGAGGTCGTTGGCACCGGTCGTGTAGAGTGCTGAGGAATAGGTCATGCTCGGATCGAGCCATTGCTTATAGAAGGCGTTGCCAAGGTCGTAATGCGCCGAGATGTTGCGCGCCGAGCCGGTGCGTGTGTTCTGGTTGAACCAGTGGCGAATGCGCTGGACGGTGTTGATCAGCCAGTTGGCGCCACCCGCGATACGCTCGCCGATGGCCGAATTGATCACGAACAGCTCCAGGAAACTGGTCACATCGGGGCTATCCCAATCACCATCCATGTAGGATTCGGCCACGCCGATCGTGCCACCGGAAAAGGCGCGGCCGGGCAGTCGCCAATTCTTGAGCACCAGTTCGGCGTCCGGGCCGGGTCCCTTGCCGCCGACGAGGACGGCGCGACCGTCGGGCATTCTGACCTTTAGCGAACCGCGCGGCAGGTTCATCGCCGCCGACAGCACCATGCGCGCCTTGGCCGGTAGACCCTTGACGATCTCGGCGAAGTTGAATTCGTCGAGCCTGACCGCGTCGCTCGACGCTAGGCCATGATGTTCCTTGTGTGCCATCTCACTCGCCCCCTGACCTCCGCGGTATCGGCGCAAATTGCCGAGCACCGTTCTCGCGGTTCATTCGCCAGGTTCGAACGCTGTTGCCTGATCCCGGTAGCTGACCGGTTCCGCGATCGGCGGTTTCGAACGAAAGCGCGCGCCCTTTTTTCGCCTGAGCTTCAGCGCTTCCCAGTGAACCCCTGCGGCAATCTTCCACGTCATGAGGGAGAACTTCAAGAGGCAGGCTGCAAGCCGGGCTGTGCCAAGTGATTGGCGCTCGTCAGCGGTGTATCTGACTTTTTGCGGAACGCGCCAAAAACACTATGGCTGCGGCATGACCTATGCGATAGATTTAGCAATGCGTTATGTAGCCGTCATTGCCGCCGTCGCGTTTTTCCTGATCTGGGATGGCATATACAATCAGGGCCGGTATCTCGACTCTACGGTGAGGGGTGCCACGCACGTCGTGCGGTCCGTCACCAGCAATATCTAGCGTCCACTCGAATCACCGGCAGCCGCGACATCCTTGTCGATTGACGCCACCGTCATGCCGTCACAAAAGACCTCCGGCATTTAGATCGAGGAGGCGGCGTTGATCCGGCATATCGTTTTCTTCAGCGCGCGGCGCAAGGAGGACGTGGAGGCGGTGCGCGCGGGCCTGCTTGCGCTCGGCGACATTCCTCATTCCAGCCTCTTTGAAGTGACGCTGAACACCAAGGTGGATCCACTGTCGGACGAGGTCGATGTGGTCGTTTATGCGGAATTCGCCGATGCCGCCGCGCTGGCCGCCTACAAGGCGCACCCGCTCTATGCGCGGACCACCAGCAAGGTCAAACCAATGCGAGAACTTCGTTATTCGGCCGATGTCATCGCGGGGAGCTGATCGAGACTACGCTCCAGCCGCGATTGCGATCAAGCCTTGAACCGCCTTGCAGAATGATGCACATCGCGCCTGCATGACCCGAAACACAGCTGCCGGCACCCATCCGCTCGATCACCTGGTGCTGCCCACGCAGAACCTCGATGTGGCGCGTGCCCGGCTTACCGCGCTCGGCTTCGTTGTTGCTCCGACCGGGATACATCCCTTCGGGACCGAAAACTGTTGTGTGTTCCTCGCCGACGGCACCTATCTCGAACCGCTCGCAATCGGCGATGGACAAGTGGCGACGACAGCCATTGCCGATGGCAATGTGTTCGTCGCGCGCGACCGGCTCTATCGCAACAACCATGGCGGCGAGGGATTTTCCGCCGTGGTCCTGGGGACCAGCAACGCGGATGAAGACCATGCGCGCTACCTCGCGGCCGGCATCTCGGCGGGAGACATGCTGAGCTTTTCGCGCGCCTTCATGGACTCGGCTGGGAAAAGCGACATCGCATCGTTCAAGCTCGCCTTTGCGGCGGGAGCCAAGGCCGCGAACGCCTTCGGGTTTGCCTGCGAGCGGGTCAACGCGCCGAAGGTGGACCGCGCGGCTTTGCAGGCGCACGCCAACGGCGCCACTGGAATTGTCGAGATCGTGGCGGTCAGCGATCAACCTGCCGAACAGCATGGATTGATTTCGGTGGCGGTGGGCGATCCGACCGCCGATGGCCAGGGCGGCACATTTCACTTGCCGAATGCAAGTTTGAACGTGCTCGACCCAGCATCTTTCACCGCGCGTTACGGCCTGCCTGCCGGCCGGCCGACGAACCTTCGCTTCGCCGCGGTCGTCTTTTCGGTGCGGAGCGCCGATGTGACATCGAGGCTGCTTGCAGCCAATTCCATCCAACACGATATAGCCGGCCATGATATCGTCGTGCAGCCTGCACCCGGACAGGGCGCGGCCTTCATCTTCCGGGAGATCCCATGAGCAAACCCCTGGCGCCCAATTCGTCGGTAACCGTCGGCAATGTCGTCTTCGACAACAAGGCGGCTCTGTCGCTGATCGCGGGCCCTTGCCAGTTTGAATCGCGCCAGCATGCCTTCGACATGGCCGGCGCGCTGAAGGAACTGACCGGCAAGCTCGGCATAGGCCTCGTCTACAAGACCAGCTACGACAAGGCCAACCGCACCTCGCTGTCGGCGACGCGGGGTGCCGGCATGGATGCAGCCCTTCCCGTTTTCGACGAACTGCGCAAGGAATTTTCGCTTTCCGTGCTGACCGATGTCCACACAGAGGAGCAGTGCGCCATCGTCGCGCCGCATGTCGACGTCCTGCAAATTCCGGCTTTCCTGTCACGCCAGACCGACATGCTGGTCGCCGCCGCCAGGACCGGCAAGGTCATCAACGTGAAGAAGGGACAGTTCCTAGCTCCTTGGGACATGAAGAACGTCGTCGCCAAGATCACTGGTTCCGGCAACGCCAATGTGCTGACCACCGAGCGCGGCGCCTCCTTCGGCTACAATACGCTGGTGTCCGACATGCGCGCTTTGCCAGTCATGGCCGAGATCGGCGCGCCGGTGATCTTCGACGCCACGCATTCGGTGCAGCAGCCTGGCGGGCAGGGTGGTTCCTCGGGCGGCGAGCGCCGCTTTGTCGAGACTCTTGCCCGTGCCGCCGTCGCTGTCGGCGTCGCCGGCGTTTTCATCGAAACCCACCAGGATCCTGACAATTCGACCTCTTCCGACGGTCCGAACATGCTGCCACTGAAGGACATGCCGGCCCTGCTCGAACGGCTGATGGCATTCGATCGCATCGCCAAGGGTCACTAAGCCAGTCGCATCCCCTGCCGACTGCCGGCGCTTGTGGAAGGCATGGGCCGGCTGTACGCTTTGCCTGGCAAATGAGCGCTTTGGCAGGAGGAAGCCATGTCCGTCGCCCGCGTCACCGAAATCACGTCGTCGTCGAAGAAGAGCTTTCAAGACGCCATCGAACAGGGGATTGCGCGAGCATCGAAAACCCTGAAGAACGTCGAAGGTGCTTGGATCCAGGATCAGAAGATCGTCGTCCAGGACGGCAAGATCGCCGCCTATCGCGTTAATATGAAGGTCACTTTCATCCTCGCGGAGTGACCGACGGCCGCCGAAAAAGTCGGGAACCTTCGCCCGCAGCCCTCATTGTCCAAGCAGAGTTCAACGACAATGAGGAGCAAGACCATGACAACCCAGACTGGCCACACCGAAGCTATCGCGGCTTCGCGAGTCATCGGCACGTCGGTCTACAACACCGAAGGCAGAAGCATCGGCACCATCCAGGACGTCATGCTCGACAAGATGTCGAACGGCATCATGTTCGCGGTGATCGGTTTTGGCGGCTTCCTCGGCATCGGCGAGAAGTATCACGCGATACCGTGGGCGAGTCTCGACTATGACGAGGACAAGGGCGGCTATGTCGTACCGTTCTCCAAGGAGCAGTTGAAGGCCGCACCTGCCTATTCGATCAATGAACTAGCCGGCGCGGATGGCGAGATCGCTCGCGACGCATCCTACGACTACTACAAGGTCACGCCCTACTGGCATTGACGGCTCAAACAAAATGGCCCCGTCTCGACGGGGCCATTTTGTTTGATGCGGCAGCTATTTGCTGATCTGCAAGGGGGCCATCGCCTTGGGCGGCGACTGCTGGTTGTTGCACGACGTCAGGAACGCAGCCGCGATCAGGAACAGACACACGATACCACTCAACTGGGACATGGCGAAACTCCTCCTGTTTCGCCCCGCGCACCCGCACCATAGCCGGAAGCGGCCCTGCCGCACATGACTTATGATGACAGCGATTTGCGCTTCGTGAATCGTTGGGGGTTGACGCCAAGGCAATAGACGCCAAGGCAATAATTGCGCGCCGGCCGATTGCCTTTTGCAGCACTTTGGCTAAGAGGGGCGCGACGCTTCTTCAGATCAATCGAGGACATTGCAATGACCGCCATCGTCGACATTGTCGGGCGTGAAATCCTGGACAGCCGTGGAAATCCGACCGTCGAGGTCGATGTCATTCTCGAAGACGGCTCGATGGGCCGCGCGGCGGTGCCATCGGGCGCTTCGACCGGCGCCCACGAGGCCGTGGAACTGCGTGACGGCGGCGCCCGCTATCTCGGCAAGGGCGTGCTCAAGGCCGTCGAAGCGGTCAACGGCGAGCTGTTCGAGGCGATCGGCGGCATGGAAGCCGAAAACCAGATCCATATCGACCAGACCATGATCGAGCTTGACGGCACACCCAACAAGAGCCGCCTCGGCGCCAACGCCATTCTCGGCGTGTCGCTGGCGGTGGCCAAGGCAGCGGCCGAAGCTGCTGGCCTGCCGCTCTATCGTTATGTCGGCGGCACAAAGGCGCATGTCCTGCCGGTGCCGATGATGAACATCATCAATGGTGGCGCCCATGCCGACAATCCGATCGACTTCCAGGAATTCATGATCCTGCCGATCGGCGCGCCGACGCTGCGCGAAGGTGTTCGCTGGGGTTCGGAGATATTCCACACGCTGCGCAAGAAGCTGAAGGACGCGGGTCACAACACCAATGTCGGCGACGAGGGCGGCTTTGCCCCGAACCTGAAGAGTGCGCCAGTGGCGCTCGATTTCATCATGGAATCGATCGAGCAGGCCGGCTTCAAGCCAGGCGAAGAGATTGCGCTCGGTCTCGATTGCGCCGCAACCGAGTTCTTCAAGGACAGCAATTATGTCTATGAAGGCGAGAAGAAGACGCGGGATCCCAAGGCCCAGGCCAAATACCTGGCCAAGCTCGCCGCCGACTATCCGATCATCTCGATCGAGGATGGCCTGGCCGAGGACGACTGGGAAGGCTGGAAGTACCTCACCGACCTGATCGGCAAGAAGACCCAGTTGGTCGGCGACGATTTGTTCGTCACCAACACCGCACGGCTGCGCGACGGCATCCGCATGGGTGTTGCCAATTCGATCCTGGTCAAGGTCAATCAGATCGGCTCGCTGACGGAAACGCTCGACGCCGTCGAGACCGCGCACAAGGCCGGCTACACCGCCGTCATGTCGCATCGTTCGGGCGAAACCGAGGATTCGACGATCGCCGATCTCGCCGTTGCCACCAATTGCGGACAGATCAAGACCGGCTCGCTGTCGCGCTCGGACCGCATGGCCAAATACAACCAGCTGATCCGCATCGAGGAACAGCTTGGCAAGCAGGCAAGCTATGCCGGCAAGTCGGTAGTCAAGGGCTGATCCCGAACACTTGGAATCCCTGTATATTGGATGAAAGGGCGGGGCATTCCTGCCCTTTTTCATTTCGGCGGGCGCTAAGCCCGTCATCCGTAACCGTCCGTTAAGCACAATCGGGCGAAAAGATCCTGAGCCGCCTGAGTTCGCGGCTGCGAGGATTCGAGCGATGTGGACGCGTCAGCATAAGCAGAGAAACACCGGCCGGCTGATCATCCCCTCGCTCTGCGCGGCGTTCCTGGCCTATTTCGGCTTTCATGCCTATCATGGCGAATTCGGCATCAACTCGAAATACCAGCTGGAAGCCCAAACGGTTGCGCTGCAAAGCCAGCTCGATGCGATCAAAGCGCGTCGGATGGAACTCGAGCGGCGTGTTCGGCTCATGCATGAAGGCACGCTTGAGAAGGACATGCTCGACGAGCAGGCGCGCAAGGCGCTCAATTTGTCCCAGGCTGATGAAATCACCATCATGTTGCCGGCCTCACGGAAATAACCTATATTTAGTTAATCGCCAATATTTTCAATGATTTTAATCGCTTAGGCGCATGCCAGCTATGCAATTTCGGCATGGCGCAACGCTCTGACGCGTGTTAGCCTCCCGCAAATCGGTGGGGAGGAGCTGATCTCCCCGGGGCAGATTTCATCTTGCTCAAATGTCCACAAAGAGACGCCAACAGGGAGTGATGCATGGCTACCGCCGCCAGAAAAGCGCCTGCCAAATCCAAATCCGACGGTAAATCGGGGCTTTCGGCTCCCAAGCCTGCCGAATTCACCAAGGACGAAGAGCTCGCTGCCTACCGGCACATGCTGCTCATCCGCCGTTTCGAGGAAAAGGCCGGCCAGCTTTACGGCATGGGTTTCATTGGCGGCTTCTGCCACCTCTACATCGGCCAGGAAGCAGTCGTGACCGGCATGAAGATGGCGCTTATCGACGGCGATCAGATGATCACCGCCTATCGCGACCATGGCCACATGCTGGCCATGGAACTGTCGCCACGCGGCGTCATGGCAGAGCTGACCGGACGTCGCGGCGGCCTGTCACGGGGCAAGGGCGGCTCCATGCATATGTTCTCCAAGGAAAAGCATTTTTACGGTGGCCACGGCATCGTCGGCGCGCAGGTGTCGCTCGGCACCGGGCTGGCCTTCGCCAACCGCTACCGCGACAACAACAATGTCTCGCTGACCTATTTCGGCGACGGTGCGGCCAATCAGGGCCAGGTCTATGAAAGCTTCAACATGGCCTCGCTGTGGAAGCTGCCGGTGATCTACATCATCGAGAACAACCGCTACGCCATGGGCACCTCGGTTTCGCGCTCCTCGGCGGAAACCAATTTTTCGCATCGCGGCGCCTCGTTCAAGATTCCCGGCATCCAGGTCGACGGCATGGATGTGCGCGCCGTGAAGGCCGCGGGCGATCAGGCGACGGAATGGTGTCGGGCCGGCAACGGGCCGATCATTCTCGAAATGCAGACCTACCGCTATCGCGGTCACTCGATGTCCGACCCGGCGAAATACCGCTCCAAGGAAGAAGTGCAGAAGATGCGCTCGGACCATGACCCAATCGAGCAGGTCAAGGCGCGGTTGACCGAGAAGAAGTGGGCGACCGAGGATGAGCTGAAGGCCATCGACAAGGAGGTTCGCGACATCGTTGCGGATGCCGCCGAATTTGCCCAGCACGACGCGGAGCCGGATCCGTCCGAGCTCTGGACCGACATCGTATTGTAACGGGAGGGCAAGGACATGCCGATCGAAATTCTCATGCCCGCTCTCTCGCCGACCATGGAAGAGGGCAATCTTTCCAAGTGGTTGAAGAACGAGGGTGACAAGGTCGTCGCCGGCGACGTCATCGCCGAGATCGAGACCGACAAGGCGACGATGGAAGTCGAAGCCGTTGACGAAGGCACGCTGGGCAAGATCCTGATTGCCGCCGGCACCGAAGGCGTCAAGGTCAACACGCCGATCGCAGTGCTTCTGCAGGATGGCGAAAGCGCCGGAGATATCGGCAAGTCCGCGGCTCCCGCCAAGGCGGAAGCGCCTGATAAAGCCGAGGCTCCAGTCGCCAAAGACAAGGCGGAGGCCGCAAAGCCCGCCGCCGCACCGGTCGCTGCCGCTCCGAAGACCGAGATCGCCGCCGATCCGGACATTCCGGCCGGCACGGAAATGGTCTCGACCACGGTGCGCGAGGCACTGCGCGATGCCATGGCCGAGGAAATGCGCCGCGACGGCGATGTCTTCGTCATGGGCGAGGAAGTCGCCGAGTACCAAGGCGCCTACAAGATCACGCAAGGCCTGCTGCAGGAGTTCGGGCCGCGGCGCGTCGTCGATACGCCGATCACCGAGCACGGCTTTGCCGGCGTCGGCGTGGGTGCTGCGATGGCCGGCCTGAAGCCGATCGTGGAGTTCATGACCTTCAACTTCGCCATGCAGGCGATCGACCAGATCATCAACTCCGCCGCCAAGACGCTCTATATGTCGGGCGGCCAGATGGGCGCGCCGATCGTGTTCCGGGGACCGAACGGCGCTGCTGCCAGGGTCGCTGCCCAGCACTCGCAGTGCTACGCCGCTTGGTACAGCCACATTCCGGGCCTGAAAGTGGTGATGCCTTACACCGCCGCCGATGCCAAGGGTTTGCTCAAGGCGGCGATCCGCGACCCGAATCCGATCATCTTCCTCGAGAACGAGATCCTTTACGGGCAGTCCTTCGACGTCCCTAAGCTGGACGATTTCGTGTTGCCGATCGGCAAGGCGCGCATCCACAAGACTGGCAAGGACGTCACTATCGTCTCTTTCGGCATCGGCATGACCTATGCGTTGAAGGCAGAGGCCGAACTGCGCGGCCTGGGCGTCGACGTCGAGATCATCGATCTCAGGACCATCCGGCCGCTCGACCTCGACACCATCATAGCTTCGGTCAAGAAGACCAACCGGTTGGTTGTGGTGGAGGAAGGCTACCCGCAGAGTTCGGTCGGCGACCATATCGCCAACCAGGTGTCGCAGCGCGCCTTCGACTTCCTCGACGCTCCGGTGATCACCGTTGCCGGCAAGGATGTGCCGATGCCCTATGCGGCCAACCTCGAGAAGCTGGCTTTGCCGAATGTCGGCGAGGTCATCGAGGCGGTCAAAGCCGTCACGTATCGCTGAATCGGGCGGGAGGACGAAATGCCAATCAACATCACCATGCCGGCCCTGTCGCCCACGATGGAAGAGGGCAATCTCTCCAAATGGCTCGTCAAGGAAGGCGACAAGGTTTCGCCGGGCGATGTCATAGCCGAGATCGAGACCGACAAGGCGACGATGGAAGTCGAGGCCGTCGATGAAGGCACCGTTGCCAAGCTCGTCGTTCCCGCCGGCACCGAAGGCGTGAAAGTCAATGCGCTGATTGCCGTCCTCGCCGCCGAAGGCGAGGACACAGCGGCTGCTGCGAAGAACGGTGGAGCTGCCGAACCAGCGAAAGCCGAGGCGCCGAAAGCAGAGGCTCCCAAGGCTGAAGCACCGAAGGCCGAGACACCAAAGGCCGAGCCTGCTGCAACCGCCCCCAAGGCAGAGTCGGCTCCGGTCGCCAACGGCCATGCAACTGGCGAGCGTACCTTCGCCTCGCCGCTCGCACGCCGCATCGCCAGGGAAGCCGGCGTCGATGTGTCTGCCGTGACGGGCACCGGCCCCCATGGCCGTGTGGTCAAGGCCGATGTCGACGCGGCGATTGCCGGTGGCGGCGCCAAGGCGCCTGCCGCCAAGGCCGCGCCCGCCGGCGCGCCGGCTGCTGCCCCTGCGGTGAAAGCGATGTCGGACGATCAGGTGCTGAAGCTGTTCGAGCAGGGCTCCTATGAACTCGTTCCGCATGACAACATGCGCAAGACCATCGCGCGGCGACTGGTCGAGGCCAAGACCACCATCCCGCATTTCTACCTGACGCTCGATTGCGAACTCGATGCACTGCTTGCGCTACGCACGCAGATCAATGCGGCAGCCCCGGTGAAGAAAACCGACAAGGGCGACGCTCCCGCCTACAAGCTGTCGGTCAACGACATGGTCA